>NZ_JABFWW010000129.1 GCF_013362045.1 Frateuria sp.
AGTGATGAGGTAATCGTTGCGCACGTCGATCACCTGCGGCGCGAGCAGCGGCGGATGCGTGCCTTCGCCGTGCGCGTCGGCCGGCAGTACCGCTTCGCCGACGCTGGCCGCCGTGCTGCTCCCGGCGGGCGCCTGGGCCAGCGCATTGGCGGGGTGTCCGCCGGCATCGACCGGCGGCGGGCCGGGCGGGCGCGTATCCAGCAGGCGCTCCTGGCAGGTACGGCAGGCGCGCGTGGGGTTGGCCACGTAGACTGCTTTGCCGTCGCGGTCGTCGATCTCCTGGATGAAGTACGGCGTCACCAGATAGCCGCCGTTGGCGAACACGGCGTAGCCGCGCGCCATGCCCATCGGCGAGACCGATGCGGTGCCCAGCGCCATCGACAGGTTGGCCGGCAGCGCATCGAGCGGGAAGCCGAAGCGTGTGATGTATTCGCGCGCATAACGCACGCCGATCGCATCGAGCAGGCGTACCGAAACCAGGTTCTTCGATTGCACCAGCGCCTCGCGCAGGCGCATCGGACCGTCGAACTTGCCGTCGTCGTTTTCCGGTGTCCACAGGCCGTTCGGCTTGGACGGATCGGGCAGGGCAAGTGGCGCGTCGTTGACGATCGAGGCCGCCGTGAAGCCCCGCTCGAACGCCGCCGAATAAAGATACGGCTTGAAGCTGGAGCCCGGCTGGCGCGCCGCCATCACCGCGCGGTTGAACTTGCTGCGCAGGAAGTTGAAGCCGCCGACCAGCGCCTGGATCGAGCCGTCCTCCGGGTTGACCGAAACCAGCGCGCCCTGCACCTTGGGCAGCTGGGCCAGTTCCCAGTCGCCCTTCTCGTTGCGCCCCACGCGCACGATGTCGCCGCGCTTGAGCACGGAGTCGACGCTCTTGGGCTCCGGCCCGATGTGGTTCTCGTCGCGATAGGGATGTGCCCAGGCAACCGCGGCCAAGTCCAGCGTGACGGTCTGCCGGCTGGCCAGGTACAGCGTCGCTTCGGTCGCGCCGGCGGCGGTGACGATTGCCGGTTGCATGCCGGCAATGTCGGTATCGCCGGCAAGCAGGCGGTCGAGGTCCTCGCTGGCAGCGTCGGCGGGCAGGTCCCGATGCGCCTCGGGACCGCGCCAGCCGTGGCGGCGATCGTAGGCCGTCAGCCCGTTGCGCATCGCCTCCACCGCGGCCAGCTGGCGGCCGCTCTGCACGGTGGTGCGCACCACGTAGCCCTCGGTCAGGGCGTCGTTGCCCAGTCGTTCGAGCGCCTGCAGGCGCACCATCTCGGCGAGGTAGGGCGCATCCACCTCGATCGGCTGCTCGTGGGCGTAGGCATTGTTCGGCTCGTCGACCGCCTGCTCGTACTCGGCCTTGCTGATGTAGCGATGCTCCAGCATCTGCCCCAGCACCCAGTTGCGCCGCGCGAGCATGCGCTTGGGACTGTTGATCGGATTGACCACCGACGGCAGCTGGAAGGTCGAGGCGATGGTGGCGCACTGGGCGATGCTGAGCTGGTCCAGCGTCTTGCCGTAGTAGTACTCGGCCGCCGCGGCCACGCCATACGAGCGATGACCCAGGAACATCTTGTTGAGGTAGAGCTCCAGGATCTGGTCCTTGGTCAGCTCGTTCTCCATGCGCAGCGCGATGAAGATCTCGGTCAGCTTGCGCGAATAGAGCTTCTCGGGGCTAAGGAAGAAGTTGCGCGCCACCTGCTGGGTGATGGTCGAGCCGCCCGGGCCCTTGTCGCCGCCGGAGATGACCACGTGCCAGCCGGCGCGTGCGATGCCATGCCAATCCACGCCGGGATGGCTGTAGAACTCCGCGTCCTCGGCCGAGAGCACGGCGTGCTTGAGCTTGTCCGGCACGTTGGCGATGGCCACCGGGATGCGTCGCGTCTCGCCGAAAGTGGCGATCAGCTTGCCGTCGGCGCTCAGCACGCGCAGCGGCACCTGCATGTGGTAGTCCTTGAGTACCGCCACCGAGGGCAGGCGGGGGGCGATCAGCCAATAGGCGACGCCGACGGCGGCGAGGGCCAGGAGCAGGCCACAGAAGGCCAGGACCAGGGCCCAGCGCAGCAAACGCTTAAAAATTCGCATGGTTTGGAAGAGCGAGACTCAAGTCAAAACACGATCGAGTATAGATGCTGCAGTATCGACCGCCCGGCGAACCTTAGGCTGGGTCGCGAAATCCGGCGGCCGCTTCCGGCGTTAATCAAATGTGCAGGCCATCACGCCATTTTGTCGAGAAAGTTCGCGTAGGCCGTTGCCATTGCGTTAATTTTTGGATCTAATGCCTTCGCGCATCCGCCGGTTTCCGGCCCGGGCGACAGGGGCAAGGGGGAAAAACGTGGGTCTCTTTACACCCAAGAAGCCGCCGCTGATCGGCGTCGACGTCAGTTCGACGGCGGTCAAGTTGCTGCAGCTGAGCCAGGCCGGCGGCCGCTATCGCGTTGAACACTACGCGGTCGAGCCGCTACCCCCCAATGCGGTGGTCGAGAAGAACATCGTCGAGGTCGAAGCGGTGGGCGAGGCGATCCGGCGCGCGCTGGCGCGGTCGGGCTCCAAGCTCAAGCACGCCGCCGCGGCGGTCGCAGGTTCCGCGGTGATCACCCGCATCGTGCCGATGTCGGCCGACCTTTCCGAGGAAGACCTCGAGGGCCAGATCCAGGTCGAGGCCAACCAGTACATCCCTTATCCCATCGACGAGGTCAGCCTCGACTTCGAGGTGCTGGGGCCGGTGCGCGACAACCCGGACATGAACAACGTGCTGCTGGCCGCCTCGCGCACCGAGAACGTGGACATGCGCGTCGCCGCGCTGGACCTGGGCGGCCTGGCGGCCCGGGTAGTCGACGTCGAGGCGTTCGCGATGGAGAACGCCTTCGCGATGCTGGTCGACCAGCTCAACGTCGGCCGCGACGCGCTGGTCGCCGTGGTCGACATCGGCGCCACCATGACCACGCTGTCGGTGCTGCGCCACCAGCGCACCATCTATTCGCGCGAGCAGGTGTTCGGCGGCAAGCAGCTCACCGACGAGATCATGCGCCGCTATGGGCTGTCCTACGAGGAAGCCGGGCGCGCCAAGCGCAAGGGCGGCCTGCCCGAATCCTACGAGGCCGAGGCGCTGGAGCCGTTCAAGGAGGCGCTGATCCAGCAGATCAGCCGCCTGCTGCAGTTCTTCTTCGCCGGCAGCGAATACAGCAAGGTCGACCAGGTGGTGCTGGCCGGCGGTTGCGCCTCGATCGAAGGGCTGTGCCCGATGCTGGAGGAACAGCTGGGCGTGCCCTGCATGGTGGCCAACCCGCTGGCGCGCATGTCGCTGGCGCCCAAGGTGCAGGCGCAGTCGCTGGCGCAGGATGCCCCGGCCCTGATGATCGCCGTCGGCCTGGCGCTCAGGAGTTTCGACTGATGGCACACATCAACCTGCTTCCCTGGCGCGCCGAACGGCGCAAGCTGCGTGAACGGGAGTTCTTCATGCAGCTGGGTGCGGCCTTCGTGGCGGCTCTGCTGGTGCTGTTCATGTGGGCCATCTGGATGAGCCTGCGCATCGACAACCAGAACGAGCGCAACACCTATCTGCAAGGCGAGATCAAGCAGCTGGACGAGCGCATCGCCAAGATCAAGGATCTGGAGAAGGTCCGCCAGCGCCTGCTCGCCCGCAAGCAGATCATCGAGCAGCTGCAGGCCAACCGTTCGCAGATGGTCCACTTGTTCGACGAGCTGGTGAAGACCATCCCCGCGAGCGTGCGGCTGACCAGCATGAACCAGAACGGTGGTGCCATGGTGCTGCATGGCGTGGCCCAGTCCAACGCCAGCGTGGCCGAGTACATGCGCAACCTCGATGCCTCTCCGTGGATGGGCGGCGCCGATCTGGAGAAGACCCAGATCACCTATCGCGCCGGGCGCATGCCCTATACGTTCGGCCTGAACGTGAAGCTCAGCGAGCCCAGCACCGAGGAGACCGGCAAGACGCCGGTGTTGCTGCAGGGTAACCCTGCACCCGCGGCGCCGGCGTCCACGGCTCCGGCATCCACGGCTGCGGCCGTCAGCGGGGGAGCTCGCAAATGAAGTTCTTCGACGAACTGCGCAACCTCGACCGCAACAACATCGGCGGCTGGTCGAAGTCGATCAAGATCTTCTTCACCGCGCTGGTGTTCCTGGCGGTGATGGGCCTGGGCTGGTACCTGCACGTCAGCGACCAGCAGGACTCGCTGGAACAACTGGCCGGCAAGGAGGAGTCGCTCAAGCAGGAGTTCTCCCAGAAGCAGGCCAAGTCGGTCAACCTCGAGGCGCTGCAGCAGCAATTGGACGAGATGCAGGACATGCTGCGCCAGCTGCTGCGCCAACTGCCCAGCAAGACCGAGATGCCCGAGCTGCTGGTGGACATCTCCCAGACCGCGCTGTCGTCGGGCCTGGAGATCCAGAGTTTCGATCCGGGCGGAGAACAACCCAAGGAGTTCTACGCCGAGAAGCCGATCAGCCTGAAGATGGTCGGCACCTACCACCAGTTCGGCAACTTCATCAGCGGTGTCGCCTCGCTGCCCCGTGTGGTGATCCTCACCATGCACGACGTCTCGCTGTCGACGCAGCTGCCGATCGGTGCCAACGGAGAGCCGCCGCCCGGCGGGCTCCTGGTGCTGCAGGGCACGGTCAAGACCTACCGCTACCTGGAAGACGAGGAAAGCGGCGAGAACAAGGCCGCAGCCAAGCCGAGGGGGCGCAAATGAGCAGGTTCGCTGTCATCAGGCCCGGGCACGCGGCGCGGCTGCTGTTGATGCTCGCTGTCCTGCTCCTGCTGGCCGGCTGTACCCGCGGCATGTCGGACCTGCGCGACTGGGTGGCGCAGGAAAAGAGCAAGAAAGGCGCGCCGATTCCGCCGCTGCCGGTCATCAAGACTTTCGAGACGTTCCAGTACTCCGACGACGGCAAGCGCGACCCCTTCAGCGCGAGCACGGCCGAACTGCAGCCGTCCGCAGCCGCCAGCGGTGGCCCGCGCCCGGACCAGGATCGGCCCAAGCAGCCGCTGGAGATGTTCGCTCTGGACAGCCTCAAGATGGTCGGCACGGTCGGCCTCGGCGCAGGCATGGAAGCGCTGGTGAAGGACCCCGGTGGCGTGATCCACCGTATCCACCGCAATGAATACATGGGGCAGAACTACGGCCGGGTCACCGCCATCGCGGAAGACCACGTCGACCTGGTCGAACTGGTTTCCAATGGCAATGGCGGCTGGATGGAACGGTCGGCCAGCATGGGGCTCGGCGAGAAATGAACACAGGGGCTGACGCAATGAGCAACCACATCCAACCTGTCCGGGGCCGAGCCATGCGCCATGCACGCCGATGCCTGATGACGGGCCTGCTGATCGCCGCCGCCGCATGGGCCGGTGACGCCCTGGCTGCCGTCAACACGCTCAAGGGGATCAGCTACGACACGCTGCCGGGCGGCGCCGTCGAGCTGCATTTGAATTTCGCCGGCGGCCCGCCGCCGCAGCCGCGCATCTTCACCACCGGCAACCCGCCGCGCATCGCGGTGGATTTCGCCGACACCGACAACAGCGCGCCGCGCCACCTCGACATCGGCAAGGGCTCCACCTCGGGCGTCTCGGCCGTGGCCGCCGGCGGTCGAACCCGGGTGGTGGTCGAGCTCATGCGCGAGGCGTCCTACCGCACCCGCGTGGACGGCAACGACCTGGTGCTGACCGTCAACAACGGTAGCGAGGCGCAGACCACCACGACGGCGTCGACGATCGACCCGACCAAGGCGCTGCCTTCGGCCATGAACGGGCCGTCGGTGTCCGGCATCGACTTCCGCCGCGGCCCGAAGGGCGAAGGCCGCGTGCTGGTGAGCTTCAGCGGTGCGGGCGCCAATGCCGACATGCATCGCGAGGGCGACAAGCTGATCGTCAAGCTCAGCCACGTGACCCTGCCGGCGGCCCAGGCGCAGCGCCTGGACGTGCTGGACTTCGCCACGCCGGTGCAGTCGATCAGCACCCATGCAGGCATGGGCGGCGGCGCGACCATGGAAATCGCCTTCAAGGGCAGCGTGGAGACCTCCTCCTACCAGACCACCGACCAGTACGTGGTCGAGGTCGCGCCCAAGAAGGCTGCCGCAACCACTGACGGGGCCCTGGCCAAGGGCGAGCCGCCGGTGTACAGCGGCAACCGCGTCACCTTCAACTTCCAGGACATCCCGGTTCGCTCGGTGCTGCAGCTGTTGGCCGAGTATTCGGGCCAGAACCTGGTCGCCTCCGACAGCGTGCAGGGCAACATCACCCTGCGCCTGTCCAACGTGCCCTGGGACCAGGTACTGGACGTGATCCTGCGCGCCAAGGGTCTGGACAAGCGCCGCGACGGCAACGTCATCTGGATCGCGCCGCAGCAGGAGCTGGCTGCGTACGAGCAGAACGTGGCCCAGGCGCGCCTGAAGGCCGAGGACACCGCGCAGCTGGTCACCGACTACATACCGATCAGCTACGGCAAGGCGTCCGAGATCGCCCAGCTGCTGACCAGCGGCAGCAAGAGCGGTGGCGGCGGAGCCGGCGGCGGTGGCACCCGTGGCTTCCTGTCGCCGCGCGGCAGCGTGTCCTTCGACGAGCGCACCAACACCCTGCTGCTCAACGAGACGCCCGACAAGATCCGCGAACTGCGCCAGCTGATCAGCGTGCTGGACCGTCCGGTGCAGCAGGTGTTGATCGAGTCGCGCATCGTGGTGGCAACCGACGACTTCACCCGCGAGCTGGGCGTGAAGTGGGGCGTGCAGGCTCTGCACACGACCAGTGGCGGGCATGTGATCGCCACCAGTCCGCAGGGCGGCGCCAACGGTGCGGCCAGCCTGGCCATCGAGCGCGGGAACAATAACGCCGGCGGGAGCGGCGCCTCCGGCGTGACCACGTACCAGACCGGTACCGGCGGCTTCAACGTCAACCTGCCGGTCAGCGGCCCGAGCGGCAGCTTCGGCCTGGCCATCCTCGGCGCCAACTACCTGGTCGACCTGGAGCTGTCCGCGGCGCAGACCGAAGGCCGCGGCGAGGTGATCTCCAGCCCCCGCGTGATCACGGCCAACCAGCAGGAGGCGGTGATCCGCCAGGGCCAGCAGATCGGCTACGTGACCTATCAGAACAGCGCCACCGGCGCGGCCGGCAGCGGCACCGCCACGGTGCAGTTCAAGGATGCCGTGCTGGAGCTGCGCGTGACCCCGACCATCACCGCCGACAGCCGCGTGTACCTGAAGATCAACGTCAAGAAGGACGCGCTGGCCAAGTTCATCGACGCGCCCGGCAGCGGCCAGGTGCCACAGATCGACACCCGCGAGATCAACACTTCGGTGCTGGTGGACAACGGCCAGACCGTGGTGCTGGGCGGCATCTACGAGATCACCAAGGCCAATACCACGACCAAGGTGCCGGGCCTGGGCGACATTCCGGGGTTGGGAGTGCTGTTCCGCTCGACCGCGCGCAACAACAGCAAGGCGGAGCTGCTGATCTTCGTGACGCCGCGCATTTTGAGCGAAACGCTGCAGTAACCCCTTCGCGGCAACGCAAAAAGGGCGGCCTCGGCCGCCCTTTCTGTTTTGTGCTCCGGAATCCTGCCGGCGGCGTGCAATTCGGCACACGTGATCCTTCCGGCCGCGCCCGTAAACTTCCGGCCGTTGCCGCGGTCATTACCGCGTTACCCTCTACGGACCGCCGATGGACATTCCGCAAACCGCGTCGCCTCACCGCCTACAGCAGGCCTTCGCACACCTGCGCGAGGAATTGCAGCGCGACGTGATCGGCCAGCCGCGCCTGATCGAATGCCTGCTGGTCGCCCTGCTGGCCGACGGCCACCTGCTGGTCGAAGGGGCGCCGGGGCTGGCCAAGACCACCGCGGTCAAGGCACTGGCCGCGCGCATCGAGGCGGACTTCCATCGCGTGCAGTTCACCCCGGACCTGCTGCCGGCCGACCTTACCGGCACCGACGTGTTCCGTCCGCAGGCGGGCAGTTTCGAATTCGAACGCGGCCCGCTGTTCCACAACATCGTGCTGGCCGACGAGATCAACCGCGCGCCGGCCAAGGTGCAGTCGGCGCTGCTCGAAGCCATGGCCGAACGGCAGATCACCGTCGGCCGCAGCACCTGGCATCTGCCGGACCTGTTCCTGGTGATGGCCACGCAGAACCCGATCGAGCAGGAGGGCACTTTCGCGCTGCCCGAGGCGCAGCTCGACCGCTTCGTGATGCACGTGACCATCGGCTATCCGGACGCCGCATCGGAGCTTGCCATCCTCAAGCTCGCCCGCGAGCAGGCGCGCCGCGCACTGCATCCGGCGGCGCCGCCGCGCGCAGTGCTCAGCCAGGCCGACGTATTCGCCGCG
>NZ_JABFWW010000204.1 GCF_013362045.1 Frateuria sp.
TGAGCCTCGCCGCCTGCGGCGGCGGTGGCGGCGGCTCGAGCACGATCGACACCGGCACGCCGCTGGCATCGGGACCGCCCGCACCAGCCGCGACACCGGCTGCACCCGCGCCATCGGCAACACCGGCAACTCCGGCGCCGCCAGCCGCCGCGCCGGCGCCGCTGTTCACGGCGCATCTGCTCGACCCGCTCGGGCAGGCAGGCTTCCAGGGGCTCAACAATCGCGGACAGGCCGCCTGGACGATGGCGGATCCGAACGCTCCGCGTGGGGGGCTGGCGGAGCCGCCGCAGTTCGGACGCTTCTTCGATGGCACCCAGGTGCAGCAGGTGATCGGCAACCGGCCAGCGCACGTCCTGGGCGTGAACGACGCGGGCCAGGTGGTCGGGCAGCTCATCGAAAGCAGCGACACGCGCGTGTTCCGCTGGAGCCCCGATGCACCCGACGCGCTGGTCGTGATCGACTTCCAGCCCGGCACCTACACCGTCGCCCACGGGATGAACCGACAGGGCCAGGTCACCGGCACGAGCACCACCCGCAATGTCTCCAGCGCCTACCGCTGGACACCGCCCGGCCTCACCGCCTACGAAGGCCTGGAGCCGCTCACGGGCGCGGGAACGTTCCCGCCGGTGATCGATGCCCAGTTCATCAACGACAACGGCACCGTGGCCGGCATCTCGACCACTACCGCGGGTGCGGTGCACGCCGCGTTGTGGGTGCCCGGCCAGAAGGTGCTGGACCTCGGCTCGCTGGGCGCGGGTGACGTCGCGGTCGATGGCCTGAACAACGCGAACCAGGTGGTGGGCCAGTCGGACCTGGGGACCGGCGTGCACCATGCGTACCGCTGGAGCGCGGCCGAGGGCATGGTGGACCTGGGCACGCTGGGCGGCCCGAATTCCTCGGCCAGCGCGATCAATGCGAGCGGCGCCGTGGTCGGGACTTCGGACACCACCGATCCGGGCAGCACGCGCGCGTTCCTGTGGAACGGCGGGGCGATGAAGTCGCTCGGCACGCTGGGCGGCGGGTGGTCGGCCGCGACGCGGATCAATGCTTCCGGCCAGGTGGGTGGCACATCGGCCGATGCCAACGGCATGGCGCATGCCTTCCTGTGGACCGCCGACACGGGCATGGTCGACCTCAACACGCGCGTGCCCACCGAAACGGCCCGGGTGCTGCAGTCGGTCGTGGCCCTGGCCGACGACGGCTCGATGCTCGTGAGCTCGACCGACGGCCTGCTGCTGCTGCGGCCGAAAGCGCCTTGACGCGATGTCGAGCGCTGCTGAAACCCAACATCCGGACGCAGAGGACGCAAAGGTTTCGCAGAGGACGCAAAGAGAGTCAGACAGAAATCGAAGCGAGGACGCGGATGAAACGCGGGCGCACTTTGCCCGCCTTCACCTTTCAAGGTCTTCTTTTGCGTCTTCTGCGGAACTTCTGCGTCCTCTGCGTCCGGCTGTTGGCTTTTAGCCTGCCACGCTCACAGCGCCCGCGAGATCACTTCCTTCATGATCTCGCTGGTGCCGCCGTAGATGCGCTGCACGCGGGCATCGGCGTACATGCGCGCGACCCGCGTCTCCTGCATGTAGCCGGCGCCGCCCCACAGCTGCAGCAGCTCGTCGAGCACGCGGCACTGCGTCTCCGATCCCCACAGCTTGGCCATCGACGCGGTCGCCGTGTCCAGCGTGCCGGCGAGCAGGCGTTCGACGCAGCGGTCGATGAACGCGCGGCCGGCCGCGATCTGTGTCGCCACCTCGGCAAGCTTGAAGCGCGTGTTCTGCAGCGCGGCCAGAGGCTGGCCGAATGCCTGCCGCTCGCGCACCCACGCCAGCGTCTCCTCGTACGCACCTTCCATCGCGGCCTGCGCGACGACGCCGATGATCAGCCGCTCGTACGGCAGGTCGGACATCAGCTGGTAGAAGCCCTGGCCCTCGCGGCCGCCGAGCAGCTGGTCGGCCGGCACGCCCACGCCGTCGAAGAACAGCTCCGAGGTGTCCTGCGCATGCAAGCCGAGCTTGTCGAGGACACGCCCGACCTTGTAGCCCGCGCAGTCCTGTGTCTCGACGGCCAAGATCGACATGCCCTTGGCGCCCTGCGACGGGTCGGTCTTGCACACCACCAGCACCAGCCCCGCGAGGAAGCCGTTGGTGAGGTAGGTCTTGCTGCCGTGCAGGACATAGTGGTCGCCGT
>NZ_JABFWW010000302.1 GCF_013362045.1 Frateuria sp.
TGGTCGCGATCAGCGCGCCTTCGGACACCTCGTCGCCCACCTTCAGCTTGACTTCCTTGACCACGCCGGCAAACGGCGCGGGCACTTCCATGGTGGCCTTGTCCGACTCCAGCGTGATCAGGCTCTGCTCCTTCTCGACGCGGTCGCCGGGCTTGACCAGCACTTCGATCACCGGAACGTTGTCGTGGCCGCCGATGTCGGGGACGCGCGCTTCTTTGAGGTCGGCCATGGGGTCTCCTGCGGATGTCTGGGGCGCACCGCCAGGGGGATGGCGGCCGCAAGGCCTCCCATGATAGCGAACGGCCGTCCGCCGCGTAGCCCTTTCCGGGCATGGACCATCCGGCATGCATGACCTTGTGCCGATGTGCCCGCTCCTGGCGCTGCCTATGCTGCCTCCATGGCGCGCCGCGCGGGGCGGCGCGGAAGGAACACGCATGTTGACCATCCGCCACTTGTCCAAGACCTACGCCAACGGCGTGCACGCGCTGCGTGGCATCGACCTGGACATCCCGCAGGGCATGTTCGGCCTGCTCGGGCCCAACGGGGCGGGCAAATCCTCGCTGATGCGCACCATCGCCACCCTGCAGGACCCCGACCAGGGCAGCGTCGAGCTGGACGGGGTGGACCTGCTGGCCGACAAGAACGCCACCCGCCGGCTGCTGGGCTACCTGCCGCAGGAATTCGGGGTGTACCCGAAGATCCCGGCCGAGGCGATGCTCGACCACTTCGCCGTGCTCAAGGGCATCACCGCCCGCGGCGAGCGTCGCGACCTGATCGAGGCGCTGCTGCGCCAGGTCAACCTGTGGGACGTGCGCAGGCGCAAGCTGGGCACGTTTTCCGGCGGCATGCGCCAGCGCTTCGGCATCGCCCAGGCGCTGATCGGCAGCCCGAAGCTGGTGATCGTGGACGAGCCCACCGCCGGCCTGGATCCGGAGGAGCGCAACCGCTTCCTCAACCTGCTGGCGGAGATCGGCGAAAAAGTGGTGGTGATCCTCTCCACCCACATCGTGGCCGACGTGACCGACCTGTGCCCGCGCATGGCGATCATCGGCCAGGGCCAGGTGCTGCTGACCGGCGAGCCGCGCGAGGCGATCCGCAGCCTGGACGGGCGCGTGTGGCGGCGCACGATCGACAAGGCGGAACTGGACAGCTACCGCGCGCGCATGACCATCCTGTCCACCCGCCTCGCCGGCGGACGCACGCTGCTGCACGTGCTGGCCGATTCGGCGCCGGAGACGGGTTTCGAGCCGGTGGCGCCGGACCTGGAAGACGTCTACTTCGGCCGCCTGCGCGCGCAGGCCACCGCCCGCGCGGCCTGAGGCGACGATGCGCATGCTGCTGGAGATCTTCCGCTTCGAATGGCGCCAGCAGTGGCGCGCGCCGCTGTTCTGGATCATCGCCCTGGCCTTCGGCGGCCTCGCCTTCGCGGTGACCTGCACCGACGCGGTGGCGATGGGCGGTGCCAGCGGCAACGTGCTGCGCAATGCGCCGATGGTGATCGTGCGGCTGGTCAGCGCATTCACCGTCTTCGGGATGCTGGCGGCCGGGGTGTTCGTCGCGGGCGCGGCGCTGCGCGATTTCGACCACGACACGGCCGAGCTGATGTTCGCCACGCCGGTGCGCCGCGGCGCCTACCTTGGCGGGCGGCTGGCCGCCGGCTATGTGGCGGCGGTGGCGATCATGCTGGCGGTCGCGCTGGGCGTGGCGCTGGGCGGTGCGATGCCGTGGATCGACCCGGCGCGCGTCGGCCCGGCCGACTGGCACGGCTACGCCTGGGCGTTCGGCGTGATAGTGCTGCCGGACATGCTGTTCGTGGCGGCGCTGCTGTTCCTGCTGGCCACCGCGACGCGCTCGCTGCTGGCCACCTACATCGGCGTGATCGCCTTCATCGTGCTGCTGTCGCTGTCGGGTCTGCTCACCCGCGACGTCAACCACCACGTGGTCGCGGCCATGCTCGACCCGTTCGCCCACCGCACGCTGGGCATCGTCACGCGCTACTGGTCGGCCGACGAGCTCAACCATCGCCTGCCGCCGCTGGAAGGCCTGCTGCTGTGGAACCGGCTGCTCTGGCTGGGCATCTCGCTGCTGCTGGTCGGCGCGGAGTTCGCGCTCTTCCGCACCAACCGCGAGGGGCTGCGCCTGCCCCGGCGCAAGCCGCGCGCCGAGCCGCCGCTGCTGCGCCC
>NZ_JABFWW010000089.1 GCF_013362045.1 Frateuria sp.
GCCACGCTGCGCGCAGCCAGCACGTCGAACGCCGCCAGCATGGCGAAGCTGGTCGCCTTCGCCGCCAGCGCGCCGGCCACGTGCGCGCGCGGCAACTCCCGCAGCGCCGTGCCCACGTCGCGCCAGCGCATCGCGCCCAGGTAGCGGTGCAGCAGCCAGGCGGCCAGCGCGAGCAGCAGCATCGAGACCAGCCAGGACAGCGCGCGCAGGGTCCGCGGCAGGCGCGGGCCGCCGGCAGTGCCGGTGAGTGTGGAAGAGGCGGCGGACATCCGCGCGACCTTACGCGGATGGGCGGGAGGGCGCGAGTGCTGGATCGTCATCCCGCCAGCGTACCCGAGCCCGCCGCATCGCCCCGGCGCCGCGTGCGGGGTGCCGAACGGCCGGGCTGTGCCGGTCCGCGACTCACGCTATCGTTGCCCTTCCGCCGCCGCCGCTGCCCGCCCACGCATGAGCCAAGCACCGACCACCTACCTGCGCCGCCTCGGTACCTGGGACGCGGCGATGATCGTCATCGGCGGCGTGATCGGCGCGGGCATCTTCCGCACCCCGGCCACCCTGGCCCAGCGCACCGGTTCGGGCTGGGAACTGCTCGCCCTGTGGGCGGTCGGCGGCCTGCTCACGCTGGCCGGCGTGCTGTGCTACGCGGAACTGGGCGCGCGGCGGCCGCAGGCCGGCGGCAGCTACATCTACCTGCGCGAGGCGTTCGGCAAGCTGCCGGCCTTCCTGTTCGGCTGGACCATGGCGCTGATCAACTACCCCGGCAGCGTGGCCGCGGTGGCCACCGCGTTCGCCGACTACTTCTGCGCGGCGCTGGGCGTGTCGACGCTGTACATCAAGCCGGTGGCGGCCGGGGCGATCGCCTTCATCGTCGGCGTCAACCTGTTCGGCATCCGCGCCGGCGCCTGGGTGCAGAACATCTTCACCGTGCTCAAGCTCGCCGCGATCGCGCTGCTGGTGGGCGTGGGCGTGGTGCTGTCCAACGGGCACCTGGGCGTGGCGCTGGCCGCCGACCCGGCGCACAAGGTCGCGCCCGGCGCGTTCTTCGGCGCGCTGCTGCCGGTGCTGTTCACCTACGGCGGCTTCCACTACCTCAACGACCTGGCCGGCGAGGTGCGCAACCCGCAGCGCACCCTGCCGCGCGCGTTGGGGCTGGGCCTGGCCGGCGTGATGGTGGCCTACGTGCTGGCCAACTTCGCCTACCTGGCGGGTCTGGGCCACGCGGGCCTGGCGGCCAGCCACGCGCCGGCGGCGGACCTGATGCGCCGCCTGTTCGGCGAGCGCGGCGCCACGCTGATCGCGCTGGGCATCGCCTGCTCCACCTTCGGCTACTGCAACATCGCCATCGCCGGCGGCGCGCGCGTGCTGCAGACGATGGGCGCCGACGGCATGTTCTTCTCCGCCGTGGGCAAGATCGACCCGCACAGCCGCGCGCCGCAGGTGGCGCTGGCGACGCTGGGCGCGTGGGCGATCGTGCTGGCGGTGTCGGGCAGCTTCAACCAGCTGCTCGACTACACCACCGTGGGCGAGTGGCTGGCGCACGCGTGCAGCATCGCCACGCTGTTCTGGTACCGGCGCTACCTGAGCGAGCCCTCGCCCTACCGCGTGCCGTTCTATCCGTGGCTGCCGCTGCTGTTCGTGATCACCGTGCTGGGCGTGATCGGCGCCACCGCCATCCACAACCCGGGCGACGCCGGCATGAGCCTGGTCATCATCGCCTGCGGCATCCCGGCCTACTACGGCTGGCGCTGGCTGGAGCGCAACGCGGCCTGAGCGGGCATTCAGCGGCGCCTGGCGATGATCGGGCGCGCGAGGTGAGACCATGAAAGCCCCCCTTTCCGCGCTGGTCCCGCTGCTCATCGCCTGCCGTGCCGCGACGGCGATGCCGGCGGTCGACCTGGCCGCGGAGGGAGTCGCGCTCGCGCACGTGCAGCGCGGGCCGGTGCAGCGCCTGCCCGATGGCGAGACCTTGCGCCGCTATACCTTCGAACCGGCCGCACAGCCGCAGCTGACCCTGATGCCGCCGACCGGCGCACTCGACGCGGCGGGCGAGCTGCGCCTGCGCGTGCAGAACGCGATGCCCTGGGCGGTGACGCTGGTCGTGGACGTGGAGGGCGGCCGCGGCGAGCGCCTGCATGCCGCCGTGGGCTTGCCGGCCGGTCCGGCGCAGACGCTGGTGCTGCCGTTGCATGCGACCTCGCCGCGCGTCTTCGGCATGCAGGCCGGCCCGCCGATGCCGTTCGATGCCCCCGACGGGCGCGTGGTCGTGGCCACCGCCGTGGACGGTGCGCCGGCGTTGCGGGACATCCGCGCGTTGCGGCTTTCCATTCCCGCGCCGCAGGCGCCCCAGACGCTGCTGCTGGGCGCGCTCGAAGCCCATGCGGATGCGACGCTGAGGCAGGCCTACACGGGCATCGTCGATCGCTACGGCCAGTACGCACGCGGCACCTGGCCGGAAAAGATCGCCAGCGATGCGGCGCTGCGCGCTGCGCAGGCGCAGGTCCCGGCGGCGAGGGCGTCCACGCGCCAGCGGCTGGATGGCTACGGCGGACGTCTGGACGTCCAGGGCCGTGCCACCGGCTGGTTCCACACGCAGAAGCTGGACGGGCGCTGGCGCCTGGTCACGCCCGACGGCCACGCGTTCTTCTCGCTCGGCGTCAACGCCGTGGCGGCCGATGGCGGGCGCAGCTACGTCGAAGGTCGCGCCTGGATGTTCGATGGCCTGCCTCCTGCGCAAGGCCCGTGGGCGGCATTCCATGGCCATGGCGAGGACGGCGGCCAGATCGGCGCGGCCTCGGGGCTGGCCTTCCACCGGGGCCGCTGGTTCGACTTCTATGCGGCCAACCTCTACCGCGTCGACGGCGCGAAGTGGCGCGACGCCTGGCGCACGCGCACGCGCGAACGGCTCGGGTCCTGGGGCTTCAACACGCTGGGCGACTGGAGCGACGAAGCGGTCGCGCGAGGCCGCGGCCTGGCCTACACGCGCGCGATCAACATCGCCGGCGACTACGGCAACGTGGCCACCGGCTACGACTACTGGGGCCGCATGCCCGACCCCTTCGACCCGCGCTTCGCACAGGCGGCCGAACGCGCCGCGGTGCAGGCCAGCGCCGGCGTACGCGACGATCCGTGGCTGCTCGGCTACTTCGCCGACAACGAGCTGGCCTGGGCCGCACCCGGGCCGCAGGGCCGCTGGGCGCTGGCGCAGGGCACCCTGCGCGGCGAGCCGCAAAGCGCCGCCAAGCAGGCATTCCTCGCCATGCTCCGGCGCAAGTACGGCGATGCGCTGAAGCTCGGCGTGGCCTGGGGCATCGGCGTGACGCGTTGGGAAGCGCTGGCCGCGGCAGGCTTCCAGCCGCCGTCGCCCGACGAAGCGCACCCGGCGATCGCCGAGGACTACAGCGCCTGGCTGCGCATCTACGCCGAGCAGTACTTCCGGGTGGTGGCGCAGGCATTGCGCCGGCACGACCCGCATCACCTGTTCCTCGGCGGCCGTTTCGCCGTGCGCACGCCCGAGGCGGTGTCCGCCTGCGCCCGGTGGTGCGACGTGGTGAGCATCAACGTCTACGCCGACCTGCCCGGGCACGGCATGGACTTGGGCCGGCTGCACAAGCTCGACAAGCCGGTGCTGGTCAGCGAGTTCTCGTTCGGCTCGACCGACAGGGGGCCGTTCGATGCCGGCCCGGTGGCGGCGTGGAACGAGGCCCAGCGCGGTGAGGCCTATGCGCGCTTCCTGGCCGCTGCGGCAGCCGATCCGTCCATCGTCGGCGCGCACTGGTTCGAGTACGCCGACCAGCCCGTCACCGGCCGCCTGCTGGACGGCGAGAACGCGCACATCGGGCTGGTCGGAATCACGGACATTCCGTTCCGCGGCTTCGTCGACGCGGCGGCCGCGGCCAACGCCGCCGCCGCTCGACGCTGAGGTGCGCCCCCGGCTGCGTGCTACCGGCCGATGTCGCGCAGCCGCCGGCCGTGCATCAGGTTGCGCTCGATCTGTTCCAGCGTGATGCCCTTGGTCTCGGGGATCAGCCAGAAGGTGAGGCCGATGAACACCAGGTTGAGCGCGGCGTACAGCCAGAACGTGTGGGCGTTGCCGATGCCGTTGAGCAGGGTCAGGAAGGTGGCGCCGACGACCATGTTGGCGATCCAGTTGGTGAAGGTGGAGCAGCCGATGCCGAAGTCGCGGCCCTTGAGCGGCTGGATCTCCGAGCACAGCGTCCACACCAGCGGTCCGGCCGACATGGCGAAGCCGATGATGAACATCAAGAGCATCGCGACGGTGAAGAGCTGCCCGGCATGCGTGGCGATGCCGCCGTTCATCATCGCGCCGACCACGCCCAGGCCGGCGGCCATCACGGCGAAGCCGGTGTACAGGATCGGCTTGCGGCCCCAGCGGTCGATCAGCGCGATGGCGATGAAGGTGGCCAGCACGTTGGTGAGGCCGACCAGCGCGGTGAACCACATCTGCGCGGCCGTGTCGTAGCCCATCGCCTGGAAGATGCGCGGCGCGTAGTACATCACCACGTTCATGCCGGTGAACTGCTGCATCAGCTGCAGCAGCACGCCCAGGCCGACCGAGCGACGGAAGTTGCGGTTCTCCAGGAACAGGTGCCAGCCGCGCTGCGGGGTCTTGAGCTGCTCCTCGATGTCGGCCGCCTCGCGCTCGACGATGGCCGAATCGCCGCGCAGCCGCTGCAGCACGCCAAGCGCCTCGTCGCGACGGCCGCGCATCATCAGCCAGCGCGGGCTGTCCGGCAGCATCAGCACGCCGAGCAGGAACAGCGCGCCGGGAATGGCGATCACGCCGAGCATCCAGCGCCAGGCGCCGGTGTAGCTGAGCGCCGTATCGGAGAGGAAGGCCACCAGGATGCCGATGGTGATCATCAGCTGGTAGGTGGAGATCATCGCGCCGCGGATGTGTTCCGGCGCCACCTCGGCCAGGTACAGCGGCGCGGTGAAGGTGGCCACGCCGATCGCCAGGCCGAGCACCAGGCGCGCGGCGATGAGCGTCTCCGGCGACCAGGCCAGGCCGCACAGCAGCGAGCCCAGCACGAACAGCACGGCGCCCAGGATCAGCGAGCGCTTGCGTCCCAGCGCCGCCGACAGCCAGCCGGCGGCGACCGCGCCGACCGCCGCGCCGAACATCATCGAGCTCACGATCCATTCGATGACGTGGTCGCTGACCTTGAACTCGGCCTGGATGAACTGGGTGGCGCCGGAAATGACGCCGATGTCCAGGCCGAACATCAGCCCCGCCAGCGCGGCGAGCACGCAGGTGAAGACGACGGTGGCCCTGGGGTGCGTGACGGGTGAGGCGATGGCGTTGCTGTTCATGCGATGTGCTTCCCCGGAAGCGAGAGTGGCGATGCAGCGGATAGCTGTGGCGGCGTGCCCGCGAAGCGCGGTTCCGGCAGGCCGGTGGTGCCCGCCGGTGCCGCGAACAGCGCGCCGGCGGACGGTTGGGTGGCGAGCGCCGCGGCGTCCAGGCCGTCGCGCGCGCTGGTGACGTAGAGCATGGCCAGGTCCGGCCCGCCGAAGGCAGGGCGGGTCGGCTGCGAGGCGGGCAGGTCGACGCAATGGTCCAGGCGGCCGTCCGGCGTATAGCAGGCGACGCGGCCCAGGCCCCATTGCGCGTTCCACAGGTTGCCTGCGCAGTCCACCGCCGAGCCGTCCGGTTCGCCGCGCGGATCGTCCAGGCGGACGAAGGTGCGCGAGGGGCCGCAGCGGTCGCCGTAGTCGCAGCACTGGATCGTGCGGGCGGGCGAATCGCAGTAATAGAGCGTGCGGCCGTCGGGGCTGAAGGCGACGCTGTTGCTGATCGCCACGCCGGGCAGCTCCAGGCGCTCGACCGAGAGATCCGCGTTCAAGCGATAGAAGCTGCCCATGGGCTGCCGGGCGCCGCCCGCGGACGGCTCGTGCAAGGTGCCGAACACGAAGCGCCCCTGGCGGTCGCAGGCGCCGTCGTTCAGGCGCGTCGGCAGGCCGGCTTCGACCGTGGCGATGGCGCTGAGCGTGCCGCTGGCCGGGTGGAAGAACGCCAGCCGCGAGGCGAGCCCGAGCAGCAGCCAGCCGTCGGCCTCGCACAGCGCGATGCAGGCCAGCCGCTCGGGCATGGCCCACCGATCCGTGCGGGCGTCGCGGGGGCGGAAGCGCCAGAGGGTCGCGGCGTGGATGTCGGTCCAGTACAGCGCGTGCTCGCGTCCGCACCAGACGATGCCTTCGCCGAGCGTGTTGCCTGCCTGGAGCACGACCGCGGCGGGCGTGGTCATACCCAGCCGCCGTCCACGATGAAGTCCTGCCCGGTGCACATGCGGCTGTCGTCGGCGGCCAGGAACAGCGCCGCACGGGCGACGTCGTCGGCCATCAGGTAGCCGGGCAGGCACTGCACGCGGGCGATCTCGGCCTCGCCCTCGGCATCCAGCCACAGCCGCCGCTGCTTCTCGGTGATCACCCAGCCCGGCACCAGCGCGTTGATGCGGATGCGGTCGCGGCCGAGCTCGCGCGCCAGGCCGTTGACCAACCCGTGCACCGCGGCCTTGGCCATCGCGTACATCGGGTAGCCGTCGTTCTTCTTCATCCAGCCGGTCGAGCCCAGGCAGATCACCGAGCCGCCGCCGAGCATGCGCATGTCCTCGCGTACCGCCTGCGTGGCGAAATACTGGTGGCGCAGGTTGACCGCCACGTTGCGGTCGAAGTCCGCGCCGTTGGTGTCGCCGAAGGCGTGGCGCACGTCGTTGGCCGCGTTGTTGACCAGCACGCCGATCGGCCCGATCGCGGCGCGCGCCTGCGCGATCGCTGCGGCCAGCGCGTCCAGGTCGGTCACGTCGCAGGGCAGAAACAGCGGCCGGTGGCGGGCGTCGGCCAAGCCCGCGCACAGCGCTTCGCCGTGGGCCCGGTCGACGTCGATGAAGGCCACGCGGCTGCCCTGGCGCGCGAAGTGTTCGACGAAGGCGGCGCCGATGCCGGTGGCGCCTCCGCTCACGAACACGGTGCGGTCGACCAAGCTGGGATAGCTGGCGAAAGCGGCCATGCTCACCACTCCGCCACGCTGCCATCGGCATGGCGCCACACCGGGTTGCGCCAGCGGTGGCCGGCCGAGGCGCGCTCGGCGACGTAGGCCTCGTTCACCTCGATGCCCAGTCCGGGACTGCCCGGGATGGCGACGAAGCCGTCCTCATAGGCGAACACGCTGCGGTCGCTGACGTAGTCGAGCAGGTCGTTGGCGGCGTTGTAGTGGATGCCCAGGCTCTGCTCCTGGATGAAGGCGTTGTGGCAGACCGCATCCAGCTGCAGGTTGGCCGCCAGCGCGATGGGTCCGAGCGGGCAGTGCAGCGCGATCGCCACGTCGTAGGCCTCGGCCATCGCGGCGATCTTGCGCGTCTCGGTGATGCCGCCGGCGTGCGAGGGATCGGGCTGCAGGATGTCCACGCCGCCGATCGAGAGCACGCGCTTGAAGTCGTAGCGCGAATACAGCCGCTCGCCCAGCGCGATCGGCGCGGGCGACACCGCGGCGAGCTCCGGCAGCGCCTCCAGGTGCTCGGACAGCACCGGCTCCTCGATGAACATCAGCTTGTAGGGGGCAAGCTCGCGCATCAGCACCTTGGCCATCGGCTTGTGCACGCGGCCGTGGAAGTCCAGGCCCAGTCCGACGTGCGGGCCGACCGCCTCGCGCACCGCCTGCACGTTGGCGAGCACCTGCTCGACCTTGGCGTAGGTGTCGACGTACTGCATCTCCTCGGTGGCGTTCATCTTCACCGCGGTGAAGCCGCGTGCCACCGCGTCCTTCGCCGCGCGCGCTGTATCCGCCGGGCGGTCGCCGCCGATCCATGAATAGACGCGGATGCGCTCGCGCACCGGGCCGCCGAGCAGCGCGTGCACCGGCTGGCCCAGGTGCTTGCCCTTGATGTCCCACAGCGCCTGGTCGATGCCGGCGATCGCGCTCATCAGCACAGGGCCGCCGCGGTAGAAGCCGCCGCGGTACATCACGCTCCACAGGTCCTCGATGTGGCGCGGGTCCTTGCCGACCAGGTAGTCGGAGAGCTCGTCCACCGCCACGGCGATGGTGTGCGCGCGGCCCTCGACGATCGGCTCGCCCCAGCCGCTGATGCCCTCATCGGTGTCGATGCGCAGGAACAGCCAGCGTGGCTGCACGCCGAAGGTAGTGAGGCGGGTGATCTTCATGCGTTCTGTCCTTGCGAATCGAGGTGGCGCCGCCAGGCCTG
>NZ_JABFWW010000019.1 GCF_013362045.1 Frateuria sp.
AGCCGTGGCGGCGCGCGCATCGCGCCGGCGCTGATGTCCGCGCCGCGCGGCTCGGTGGCCGGCGTGCTGCGGGTGACCGAGCAGGGCGAGGTGATCCACCGCAAGTACGGCATCCGCGCGCTGGCCCTGCGCAACCTGGAGCAGACGTTGAGCGCGGTGCTGCGCGCCTCGGTGCGTCCGCGCGGACAGGAGCCACGCGAGGCGCTCTGGCGCGGGCGCATGGACGCGCTGGCCGCGCACAGCCGCCGCCACTACCGCGCGCTGGTCGAGCGCGAGGGTTTCGTCGACTACTTCCGCAGCGCCACGCCGATAGATGTGGTCGAACGCATGACCCTGGGCTCGCGCCCCGCCAGCCGGCGCAGCATGCGCGGCGTGGAGGACCTGCGCGCGATCCCCTGGGTGTTCGCCTGGACCCAGTGCCGCTCGATCGTCACCGGCTGGTACGGCCTGGGCGCCGCGCTGGAGCAGGGCGCCGCCGAGTTCGGCGAGGACGCGCTGGCCGAGATGGCGCGCGACTGGCCGTTCCTCGCCAACGCGCTGGACGATGTGGCGATGGTGCTGGCCAAGTGCGACCTGGACATCGCCGAGGCCTTCTCGCGCCTGGCCGGCGATCTGCACGAGCCGTTCTTCGCGCTGATCCGCGAAGAGTTCGAGCGCACGCGCCGCTGGCTGCTCCGGCTCAAGCGCAGCGACACGATGCTGGCCGACAACCCGCGCCTGGCCGTCTCGATTCGACTGCGCAACCCTTACGTCGACCCCATGAGCCTGCTCACCGTCGACCTGCTCCAGCGCTGGCGCGCCGGCGACCGCACGGACGACGCCTTGCTGCGCGCGCTGGTCGCCTGCGTCAATGGCGTCTCGCAGGGCCTGCAGAACACCGGTTGAGCATGGTCGGCTGGGCACGGATACGGCCGTCCGTTTCCGGGAGGCCTCGTCCACAAGCGGACACCCGCTGCGCGTGGCAGGCCCGGTAGCAAGCCATTCGGGCTTGGCACGCCGATTGCTCAAGCTGCGCATGGACATCGCCAACCCCCAGTTTCGCCTGCAGCGCCGCCGTCGTCGCCTGTGGCTGGCCGGCGCCGGTGCGACAGTGGTCGCCATGGCCGCGGTGGCGCTGGCCCGCCTCGGGCCTGCCCTGCCCAAGGCCGAGCGCGCCAGCCTGTGGATCGACGCCGTGCAGCGTGGTGACATGCTGCAGGAAGTGCGCGCCACCGGCACGCTGGTGCCGCGCTCCAGCCGCTGGCTGGCGGCGGCGACGGCGGCGCAGGTGCAGGAGATCCTGATCTGGCCGGGCGCGGCGGTGCGCCCGGACACCGTGCTGATGCGCCTGGCCAACCCGGAAGTGGAGGATGCGCTGCACAACGCGCAGGCGCAGCTCGCCGCAGCCGAGGCGGAGGTGGCGGCCAAGCGTGCCGAACTCCATTCGCAGCTGCTCGACGAGCGCGCCGCGCTGGCGCAGGCGCAGTCGGACTACGCCTCCGCCCAGGTCAAGGCGCAGGCCGATGCCAAGGCGATGCAGAAGAACCTGATCCCGCGCGTGCAATACGAGCAGGGCCAGATCGCGCTGAAGCAGCTCAAGGCGCGCACGCAGATCGAGCAGGAACGCGTGGACAGCTTCGCCGGCAGCATGAGGGCGCAGATGGACGCGGCGCAGGCGCGCGCGCAGCAGCAGCGCAGCAATCTGGAGCTGCGCCAGCGGCAGGCACAGGCGCTGCAGGTGACTGCGGGCATTGCCGGCGTGCTGCAGGAAGTGGCCGTGCAGGAGGGCGCGCGCGTGGCCGAGGGTGCCAGCCTGGCGCGGGTGGCCCGGCCGGACGTGCTGATCGCGCGGCTGCAGGTGCCCGAGGTGCAGGCCAAGGACGTCGCCTTGAGCATGCCGGTCAGCGTGGACACCCACAACGGCGTGATCGACGGCCGGGTGGAGCGTATCGATCCGGCCGTGCGCAACGGCAGCGTGCAGGTCGATGTGGCGCTGGCCGGCCCGTTGCCATCGGGTGCGCGGCCCGATCTTTCCGTGGATGGCCGCATCCGCATCGCTCGATTGAACCACGTGCTCTCGGTCGGCCGGCCGGCACTGGCCAAGGCCGATGACGACATCAGCCTGTTCCGCCTGGACGCCTCCGGCGGCACCGCCACCCGCGTGCCGGTGCGCATCGGCGCCGCCTCGGTCGACCGCGTGCAGGTGCTGCATGGCCTTGCGGCCGGCGATCGGGTGATCCTTTCCGACACCAGCCAGTGGGACGGCTACGACCGCATCCGTATCGAATGAGGATCGACACGTAGGGCGGGCTTCAGCCGACCCTGCGCGGGAACGCAACTCCAGGAGAGCCGATGAACACCACCACCATCACCACCGAAGTCATCACCCTCGACAACATCCGCAAGGTCTTCCAGGCCGACGAGGTGGAGACCCACGCGCTTTCGGACGTGCATCTTTCGATCGCCCGCGGCGAGTACGTGTCGATCTCCGGCCCCTCCGGCTGCGGCAAGACCACCCTGCTGTCGATCCTGGGCCTGCTCGACACCGCCAGCGCCGGCCGCTACGTGCTGAACGGCCGCGACGTCGCCGCGCTCAACGCCGCGCAGCGCGCGCGCATCCGCAACGCGGAGATCGGCTTCATCTTCCAGGCCTTCAACCTGATCGGCGACCTGTCGGTGTTCGAGAACGTCGAGCTGCCGCTGACCTACCGCGGACGGCTAGGCGCGGCCGAGCGTCGTGCGCGCGTGCAGGAGGCGCTGGAGCGCGTGGGCATGTCCCACCGCATGCGCCACTATCCGGCGCAGCTCTCCGGTGGCCAGCAGCAGCGCGTGGCGGTGGCGCGTGCGCTGGTCGGGCGGCCGGCGATCCTGCTGGCCGACGAGCCCACCGGCAACCTCGACTCGCGCAACGGCGAGGCGGTGATGGCGCTGCTGGACGAACTGCACAAGGGCGGCGCCACCATCTGCATGGTCACCCACGACGCCCGCTACGCGGAGCTCGCACAGCGCAAGATCCGACTGTTCGACGGACGCGTGGTCGACGAGGAGACCTTCCACCGCCTGCGCCGCGAGGACGAGCAACGGCTTGATGCGCTGATCGGCCAGCGCATCGAGGTCGGCGCGTGAACGTCTGGCTCATCGAGATCTGGCGCAGCTGGCGCGCCAGCCTGCGCAAGCCCGGCTTCCTGCTGCTGGCCAGCGGCGTGCTGGCGTTGGGAGTGGGGTCTGGCACGGCGGTGTTCACGCTGATCGAGCACGTCCTGCTCAAGCCATTGCCCTATCCGCATGCGGAGCGGTTGGTCGCGCTGGGTCCCCTGGATGGCTCCTATGTCGGCGGCATTTCTCCGCAGCAGTACCAGCAGCTGCGCGGGCTCGACGGCGTGCGGGAGATGGGGCTGTACATGCCGGGCGGTCCGGCGGTGAACATCTCGGGGAACGGAGAGCCGCAACTGGTCCCTTCACTGCAGATGGACCGCGGCACGCTGCCGACGCTGGGCATGCAGCCGCTGCTGGGGCGCAACTTCAACCGCGAGGAAGACAGCCCGAACGGTCCGGCCGTTGCGATCATCTCGTACGGCCTGTGGCAGCGCCGGTTCAACGCTGACGCAGCAATCATCGGGCGCAGCCTGCGGGTGGAGGGTACGCCGCACACCATCATCGGCGTGATGCCGGCGGATTGGGATCTCGCCGGCGACGTGATCCTGCCGGCGGCGTTGCGGCCCAACGGCCGCGAGGATGGGACCAATTACGAGGCGGCGGCGCGCCTGCAGGCAGATGCCACCCGGGCCGCGGTGGCGGCCCAAGTGGACGCCCGCCTGCGCGCGTTCTACGCGCCGCAGGCGGGCACCTATGGGGAATGGTGGAAACACATGCATTTCGGCGCGCAGGACCTGCACGCCTTCCGCCACGCCGAGGACGGCCTGCAACTGGCCCTTTTCGCGGGTTGCGCACTCGCCGTGTTGCTGATCGCACAGGTCAACCTGACCAGCCTGATGCTGTTGCGCGCTTTGTCGCGCCGGCAGGAAACCGCGGTGCGCGGCGCGCTGGGTGCCTCCGAGTGGCGGCTGGTATTGCCCCTGCTGGCCGAGGCGTTGTTGGTCGGCATGCTGGGCGCCGCCGCCGGACTCGGCCTGGCCGGAGCCGGGCTGGCGGTGTTGGGAGGCTTGATGCCGCCGGACTGGATGGCAGGCGGTCTGCATCCCGGTGCCCCTGCGGGAGTCTTCGCCGGCGTGGTCGGCGTCCTGGGCGCCTTGCTCGGCAGCGTGCTTGGTTTGCGCCGCTCGCATATCGCCATGGCCGAGGCATTGCGCGAAGGCGGCCGCAACGGCTGGCGCCGGCAGGAACGCCGGTTCGGGCGGTGGCTGGTGATGGCGCAGGTGGCGCTCGCCACAGTCCTGTTGTGCGCGTGCGGGCTTTTCGCGCACGCGCTGCTGGACGCCGCACGCGTGCCGCTGGGCTATCGCACGCAAGGGATCGTGACCTTCGAGCTCGCACCGATCAAGGCAACCTACCCGGATGCGGCCGCCGTCGAGCACCTGTCGCGTCGGCTGGTCGATCGCCTGCGGAGCATCCCGGGAGTCGACGCAGCATCGGCCGCCACCAACCTGCCGGGCGGGTCGTGGCGCGACCAGTTCAATCTCGGCGGCTTCCGCGTGCCCGGCGGAAGGGACGAGAACAACATCCAGTTCCATGCGGTCGATACCGGCTACTTCCGGCTGTTCGGCATTCCGCTCGAAAAAGGACGCGGCTTCGTCGCAAGCGACGTGCGCGGTGGCGAGGCAGTGGCGATCGTCAATCGCACGCTGGCCGACCGCTGGTACGGCGGCCACGCGCTCGGCCAGCTGATCCAGCGCGGCGAAGGGGCGGAGCGGTTTTCCGCGCGCATCGTCGGCGTGGTGGCCGATACCTACCAGCTCGGCCCGCTGGAACCGCGTTCGCGCGGGCCGATCCTGTACCTGCCGTTGACGCAGGTGCCCGACCGCGAGCTGGGGATATTCCGCAGCTTCGAGCCGATGCGCTACGCGCTCGCCGTTCGTGGCGACCCGGCGGCCTACCGGCATGCGCTGCAGCAGGCGGTAGCCGCGGTGGCGCCGAACCAGCCGATGGACAACGTGCGCACGATGCCGCAGATCATGCATGCGACCATCGAGAAGGTGCGCGTGCAGCTTTGGCTGACCGCCCTCTTCGCCGGTCTGGCACTGCTGCTGGCAGCCGCCGGTCTGTATGCGGTGATGGCGGTGGCCGTAGCCTCGCGCGAACACGAGTTCGGCGTGCGCCTGGCCCTGGGTTCGCCGCCGGCGCGGCTGGCTTGGCTGGTGCTGCGCGGCGGTGCGCGGCAGGTGGCGGCGGGCCTGGCGAGCGGTATCGTGCTAGCGCTGGTGGCTGGGCAGGGCCTGCACATGCTCATGCTGGTGCTCGGCCTGCGCCGCGATGTTCTCGATCCGCCGGTGCTCGTCGTGGTCGCCCTGGCCCTGCTGGCCGCCGGCTCGCTGGCCTGCCTGCTGCCGGCGCTGCGAGCCGGGCGGGTGTCGCCGATACGTGCACTCAAGGGGGAGTGACGACGATGCCCACCTGGTTATCCGAGATAGCGCGCGCCTGGCGCGCGAGCCTGCGTCGCCCGGGCTTCCTGCTGCTGGCGACCGGCGTGCTGGCGCTGGGTATCGGCGCCAGTGTGGCGGTGTTCGCGCTGCTCCAGGGCAGCGTGCTGCGGCCGTTGCCGGTGCCGCGCGCCGATCGCCTGGTGGTGCTGGGACCGTTGCACGACAACGGCCACGTGGGCGGCATCTCGGCGCACGAGTACCAGTACCTGGGGCCGCCCGAGGGTCTGCGTTCGCTCGGGCTGGTGCATTTCGGCCTGTCGGCGAACATGGCCGGTGCTGGGGCTCCTACGCAGGTGCCGGTGATCTACCTGGACCGTGGCGTGCTCCCGACGCTGGGCCTCAAGACGGTGCTGGGGCGCGACTTCAATGCGCAGGAGGATGCGCCCAACGGTCCGAAAGTGATGCTGCTGGGCCACGGCCTGTGGCAACGCGCCTACGGCGGCGATGCCGGCGTGGTCGGCCGCAGTCTCGATGTCGAGGGCGCCGCCTACACCATCGTCGGCGTGCTGCCGGCTGCATTCAACACCGTGCTGGGCGCCGGCGACGTGGTGCTGCCGATGGCGCTGCCCAAGGTCAGCCGCGACTTCAACCACAATGGCGACATCGTGATCGGCCGGCTCGCCGACGGCGTCGACGTCGCCACCGTGGCGGCGCAGGCCGACGCGCACGAGCGCACGATGTTCCGCGACATGGGCATGGGCGGCAACTGGAAGCGGCCGCGCTTCGGCGCCGAGCCGCTTGCGGCGGCGTTCCAGCAGGACGTGCGGCCGATGCTGGTGCTGTTCCTCGCCAGCGCGGCGCTGGTGTTGCTGATCGCACTGGTGAACCTGACCAACCTGATGTTGCTGCGCGCCCTGTCGCGCAGCCACGACGCCGCCGTGCGCGGCGCGCTGGGCGCGCCCGTGCTGCGGTTGATGCTGCCGGCACTGGGCGAGGGCCTGCTGATCGGCATCGGGGGTGCGCTGCTGGGCATGGCGCTGGCCGTGGCGGGGCTGGCGCTGCTGCAGGGCGTGATCCCGCCGCTGTGGCTGTGGGGCGACCGCGTGCACATCGGCCTCGGCGCGTGGGTGCTGGCGCTCGGGATCGGATGGCTGGGCGCGCTGGTGGCGGCGGTGCTCGGACTGTGGCGAAGCCGCACCGCCACCGCGGCGGAGGAACTGCGCGAGGGCGGGCGCGGCGGCATCGGCGTGCGCAGCGGCCGCTTCAGCCGTGCGCTGGTGGTGGCGCAGGTGGCGCTGGCGGCGATCCTGCTGTGCGCCGCCGGCCTGTTCATGCGCGCGCTCTACGATGCCTCGCGCGTGCAGCTGGGCTACGCCGACGACCACGTGCTCACCTTCGAACTGGCGCCGGTGAAGAACCGTTACCCGGATACGGCCTCGCTGCTCGACCTCTCGCGCCGGCTGGTCGCGCGCCTGGACGCGCTGCCGGGCGTGACGGACGTGGCGGTGACGACCAGCCCTGCCGACCAGTGACGACATGTACGGCCAGTTCAACAACGGCATGCGCACGCCCGCGGACAATGATTTCGTGGCGCAGCTGCACGGCGTCGGCGCCGGCTTCTTTCGCCTGTTTGCCATCGCGCGGCACGAGGGCCGCGACTTCGGCAACGGCGATGTCGCGGGCGGCGAGCCGGTAGCCATCGTCAGCCAGGACCTGGCCGACAGCTACTACGGGGGGCACGCCCTGGGGCAGACGATCGCCATCGAGCAGCCCGATGATGCGGTGGCAAAGGCGCGCATCGTCGGCGTGGTGGGCAGCACTTACCAGCACGGGCCGCTGCAGCCGCGCCAACCGGTGGTGTACGTACCGCTGGCGCAGATGCCGATACCGGCGATGGCGGTCTTTCGCCAGATGGAGTCCTTGCGCTTCGCCCTGCGCGTTCACGGCAATCCGGTCGATTGGCAGGCAGGCGTGCGCACCGCGCTGGCCGAGATCGCGCCCGGCCAGCCGATCGCCCGGCTGCGCACGATGCGCAGCATCGTGGAGCAGACCACCGCCGCCGCGCGCCTGAACCTGCTGCTGATCGGCGTGTTCGCCGCGCTTGCGCTCCTGCTGGCGGTGGCCGGCCTGTATGCAGTGATGGCGGTGGTGGTGGCCTCGCGCGAACGCGAATTCGGCGTGCGCCTGGCGCTGGGCGCGCAGCCATCGCGACTGGCGCGGCTGGTGTTGCGCGGCGGGCTGGGGCAGGTGGCGCAGGGACTGGCAATCGGTACCGCCGCCGCGCTCGGCCTGTCGCAGGCGCTGTCCAACCTGACGATGGTCATGCTCGGGCGTGTCGCCGGGCTGGACTTGGCCGCGGTGCTCGGTGTTTGCGCTGCCCTGGCCGCATCCGGCGTGCTGGCCTGCCTCCTGCCCGCCTGGCGCGCCGGGCGGGTGCCGCCGATGCGTGCACTGCGCGGGGAGTGAGGGGCGATGGTACTGAAGAGGTACGTGACGCGCTGCGGAGGCTGCGCCGGCGCGCGGGCTGCAGCCTGCTGTCGGTGGGGATATAGGCATCGTAGCTAGCCCTGGCCCCTTGCCCGACTCTCTTCCCGAACGAGAGAGGGAACTAGTTCACGGCGCTATGCTGCATCGACAGGAACCAGGCAAACGCATGACCGCAAAAGTCGACCCCACCGTATTGCTGGCCGACGATC
>NZ_JABFWW010000126.1 GCF_013362045.1 Frateuria sp.
TGTGGGACGCCGAGCGCCGTCGCCTGCTGCTGGCGCGCGACCGCTGCGGGGTGCGGCCACTGTTCTTCACCCGCGCTGCGGGGCGCCTGTGGTTCGCCTCGGAGATCAAGGCGATCCTGGCCGCGTTGCCCGGGCAGGCCCGGCTCGATCCGGCCAGCCTCGCGCAGACCTTCACCTTCTGGGGGCCACTCGATCCGGGCAGCGTGTTCGCCGGCATCGAGAGCCTGCCGCCGGGGCATCTGCTGGCCATCGAGGCCGATGGCCGCCGGTCGCTCGCACGCTACTGGGACTGGAACTTTCCCGGGCAGGGCGCGCCGCGGCCGCGCTGGCGCTCGGTGGAGCAGGCCGCCGGCGAGCTGCGCGAACTGCTGACCGACGCCGTGCGCCTGCGCCTGCAGGCGGACGTGCCGCTGGGCGCCTACCTGAGTGGCGGGCTGGACTCCTCCGCCGTGGTGGCGCTGATGCGCGAAGCCGGCGCTGCGCGCCTGCGCAGCTATTCGATCGCCTTCGACACCGCCGAATTCGACGAGAGCGCGCACCAGCAGGCGATGGTTCGCCACCTGGGCTGCGAGCACGCCACGCTGCACTGCACGCGGCGGGCCATCGGCGAGGCCTTTCCGCAGCTGGTCCGCCAGGTCGAGGCACCGGTGCTGCGCACCGCCGGCGTGCCGCTGATGCTGCTGGCCCGGCGCGTGCGCGAGGACGGCTGCAAGGTGGTGCTGACCGGCGAGGGGGCCGACGAGGTGTTCGCCGGCTACGACCTGTTCAAGGAAGCCAAGGTGCGGCGCTTCTGGGCCAGGCAGCCCGATTCGCGCTTCCGTCCCGCCCTGCTCGGACGCCTTTACGGCTATCTCGAGAACTCCCCGGTTCGGCACGCGGCGCTGGCGCAGTCGTTCTTCGGCCGCGGCATGGAGCATCTGGACCGGCCGGTGTTCGCGCACGCGCCGCGCTGGACGAGCTCGCAGCACGCGCTGCGCTTCCTCTCGCCGGAGCTGCGCGAACAGGTCGGCGACTTCGAACCGCTGGGCTGGTACGAGCGGCGCCTGCCACTCGCCGTCAAAGCCTGGAGCCCACTGGCGCGCGACCAGTACGTGGAGGCCAAGACCCTGCTGGCCGCCTATCTGCTGCCTGCGCAGGGCGACCGCCCGGCGATGGCGCACGGCGTGGAAGGGCGCTTTCCCTTCCTCGATCACCGCGTGGTCGAGTTCGCCAACGCCTTGCCGGAGCGCTGGAAGATCCGCGGGCTGACCGAGAAGTACCTGTTGCGCCGCGCACTCGAGGGGCTCTTGCCGCCTGCGATCGGCCAACGCACCAAGCAGCCTTACCGGGCGCCGGACCAGTCCAGCTTCTTCATCGACGGCGAACCGCTGGATTACGTGGCCGAGCTGATGAGCCCTGTGCGCCTGCGCGATGCCGGCTACTTCGATGCCGCCGCGGTCGGCCGCCTGTTCGAGAAATGCCGACACGGGCGGGCGATCGGCTTTGCCGACAATCAGGCTTTCGTCGGCATCCTCTCGACCATGCTGGTCCACGAATCCTTCGTGCGGCGGGCCGCTGCATGAAACCTGCCATGGAGCTACCGATGTCGACCCAAGCCACGAACGTGAAGGCCCGCGTCCGCGACTACATCCTGGAAAACCTGATGTTCAGCGACGACCCGTCCGAGCTTGTCGACGACGTCTCGCTGCTCGACCGCGGCATCATCGATTCCACCGGCGTGCTGGAAGTGGTGCTGTTCCTGGAGGAGAGCTTCGGCCTGCAGGTGAAGGCCAGCGAGATGCTGCCGCAGAATTTCGATTCGGTGGCCAACATCGTGGCCTTCGTCGAGCGCCAGCAGCGGGGCGGCGCGTGAAATCCGCCGCGCCGCCGCGCCGTCTGCTGCACGACGCCCTGCTGGAGCACGCAGCCGACCCGGCGCGTGCGCAGCACACGGCGGTCGTGGTCGAGGGCCGGCCCTACAGCTACGCGCAGCTGTTCGATGCCGCCAGCCGCCTCGCCGGCGCGCTGGCCGCGCGCGGCGTGGAGCGCGGCGACCGCGTGGCGATCTACATGGACAACACCTGGCCCTGCGCGGTGGCGATCTTCGCCACGCTGCTGGCCGGCGGCGCGTTCCTGGTCATCAATCCGCTGACCAAGTCGGACAAGCTCGGCTTCATC
>NZ_JABFWW010000085.1 GCF_013362045.1 Frateuria sp.
CGGCCTTTAGAGCGCGCAACCAGATGAGACGCAAGAGCTAGGAGCCATTACGCAAGCAAGTGACGTGGCGGCTCTTAGAGGATCTACAGCGGCTACACCGCGAGCGCTCACTAACTGAGGCTAGGGAAGCGAAGTCGCTGCTTATCGCTTGCATCCTCGATCACTGCCGATGGTCTGCTGCCTTTGCCCGTTACCCGCTGCAGAGCCACCATTTGCCCTCAGGCGTAACACGCCGGCGCGCTTCTCTTGCCCCGGTTATTGAGCGCTCGCGGTGTAGCGGCTGTAGATCCTCTAAGAGCGATCAGCTATCCAGTCGAAGAAAGGCGGTACCTAGCTTTTGCGCTCCATCGGGTTGCCCGCTCCGGGCCATTTCTTTGGGTTGGCGGTTTCTTTGGGCCAGCAAAGAAAAGTGACTCGAGCGCCGGCAGGCGATCGAAAGCCCGCCGCAGGCAAGCCCGGTCGCGGAAACACTCCGCAAGAGCGATAGGCAAAGCACATCTGCGACCGCAACTACAAGCCGAAGAAGGCTACGGCTGCTGCGGTACTGTTCGCCGCGGTGGCGTCCACCGGTTCCCCGCGATCCCGCGCAACCTCCTCGCAGATGTGCCCCAGGTACATCGGTTCGTTGCGCCGGTGACTGGGCTGCGGACGCACGGTGCGCGGCAGCAGGTAGGGCGCGTCGGTTTCCAGCAGCAGGCGGTCGGCGGGAATCTCGCGCACGAACTGCCGCAGGTGGGTGCCGCGCCGTTCGTCGCAGATCCAGCCGGTGATGCCGATGTGGCAATCCAGCGCGAGATAATCCTTCAGCGCCTCGCGGGTGTCGGTGAAGCAGTGCACCACCGCCGCCGGCACGCGGTCGCGGTAGCGCCTGAGCAGCGGTAGGAAATCCGCGTGGGCGTCGCGCTGGTGCAGGAACAGCGGCATGCCCAGCTCCGCGGCGATGATGAGCTGGCGCTCGAACACCTGCAGCTGCACTTCGCGTGGCGAGTAGTTGCGGTGGTAATCCAGCCCGGTCTCGCCGACCGCGCGCACCTGCGGCAGGCGCGCCAGCTCGCGCAGGCGCGCGTCGGTGGCGTCGTCGTAATCGACCGCGTGGTGCGGATGCACGCCGGCGGTCGCCCACAGCACGCCGGGATGGCGCTGCGCGAGGGCCAGCGCCTGCTCACTGCCCTCGCGCGAGGCGCCGGTCACCACCATCCGCGTCACGCCTTGCGCCGCGGCGCGCGCGAGTACTTGCGCGAAGTCGTGGATGAAGGATTCGTGTGTGAGGTTGGCGCCGATGTCGACCAGCTGCATGGCTTGCCCGCAAAAAAGGGCATTGTTGCAGAGCAGGCCGGATTGGCAAGGCAGGAGCTTCCGGTGAAGGGCGCCCGGGACAATCGGCCGCCGCCTTAGCAGATCGCGTGGCCGCTGGCTCTCGGAATTTTCGCAATTGACGCCGACGCTCTCCGCACGCGAGCCTCGCTCTCTTTCGCCGCGGCGAGCGGGGCCGGAGCCCCGGTGGCTGCTTCACGCCACGCTGAACCGGGTGGCGCTGAACTTGCTTGCGCGATCATAGTCCGACCCAGTACGGCTCCTGCCACGCGCTCGCGCGCAGGCCGGGGGATGTGCTACCAATGGATTTCTCGTCGACGCGGGGGGTGTTGGCGGGTCGACCTGACTGGCGGGAGACACTGCATGTCGGCAGTTCCAACGCCGGCGGCTACCTGGGCGCTCACCATGGACGACCGCGAAGCGGCTGTCTGCGCGCTCCTGGTGTCGCGCGGCAACCTCAAGGACAGCGACCTCCATCGCGCGCGCCGCCTCCACGAGGAGGCGCCCGAAGGCACCCTGACTGCGTTGCTGGCGCGGCTCGGGCTGGTGTCCGAGCGCGACCTGGCCGAGGCCTGGTCCGAACTGCTCGGCGTGCCGCTGCTCGCCGCGCGCGACGCGCCGGAGATGCCGCCGGCCGAACCCGAGCTGTCGCTGCGCTTCCTCAAGCAGCAGCATGTGGTGCCGGTGCGCGAAGGCGAGGACGGCCTCGCGCTGGTGGTGGCCGATCCGGCCGACCCCTACCCGTTGCAGGCGGTCGAACTGGCCGCCGGCCGGCCGGTCGCGCTGCGCATCGGCCTGCGTTCGGAGATCGACGACCTGATCGAGCGCTACTACGGCACCGGCCGCTCGGCGATGGGCACCATCGTGGAAAACCTCGGCGGCGAAGCCAGCGAGGAGGACGACGTCGAGCACCTGCGCGACCTCGCCTCCGAGGCGCCGGTGATCCGCCTGGTGAATCTCATCCTTCAGCGCGCGGTCGAGCAGCGCGCCTCGGACGTGCACATCGAGCCGTTCGAGAACCGCCTGAAGGTGCGCTACCGCATCGACGGCGTGCTGCACGAGGTGGAGGCGCCGCCGTCCTCGTCCACCGCGGCGGTGATCAGCCGCGTCAAGATCATGGCCAAGCTCAACATCGCCGAGCGGCGGCTGCCGCAGGACGGGCGCATCCAGCTGCGCGTGCAGGGCAAGGAGCTGGACCTGCGCGTCTCCACCGTGCCGACCGCCTGGGGCGAGTCGGTGGTGATGCGCATCCTGGACCGCGAGTCGGTGGTGTTCGATTTCGCCTCGCTGGGCTTCACGCCGCAGTTCGAGAAGCGCTTCGTCGAGGTGCTCGAACGCCCCAACGGCATCCTGCTGGTGACCGGACCGACCGGTTCGGGTAAGACCACCACGCTGTACACGGCGCTTTCGCGGATCAACACACCGGACGTGAAGATCATCACCGTCGAGGACCCGGTCGAGTACCAGCTCGAGGGCATCAATCAGATCCAGGTCAAGCCGCAGATCGGGCTGGACTTCGCCAACGCGCTGCGCTCGATCATGCGCCAGGACCCGGACGTGATCATGATCGGCGAGATGCGCGACCTGGAGACCTGCCGCATCGCGATCCAGTCCGCGCTCACCGGCCACCTGGTGCTGTCCACGCTGCACACCAATTCGGCCGCCGGCGGCGTCACGCGGCTGCTGGACATGGGCGTGGAGGATTACCTGCTCGGCTCCACCGTCAACGCGATCCTGGCGCAGAGGCTGGTGCGCCGGCTCGATCCGGAGACGGCGATCCCCTATGAGCCCACGCCCGAGGTGATCGCCGAGTTCGAGCTGGAGAAATACACCGACGAGCGGCCGATCCGCCTGTGGAAGCCCGGCAGCAGCGCGGCCAATCCCACCGGCTACCGCGGCCGCCGCGCGATCGTCGAGTTCCTGGTGATGAGCGAACCGCTGCGCCGGCTGGTGATGCAGCGCGCCGACGCCAGCGAGATCGAGCGCGTGGCGCGCGCCGAGGGCATGCGCACGATGTACGAGGACGGCATTGCCAAGGCGGTCGCCGGCGTGACCACGCTGGAGGAGGTGCTGCGTGTCACGCAGGAGGGCTGATGCCTTTGCTCCCTCTCCCCTGCGGGGGGAGGGTTGGGGTGAGGGGTCGGGGCTTGCCCGAAACTCGCTCGTAGCGATCGCCGCGCTTTTGAAGAGCGCGAGCACGCGCGTCCCTGCCCACACTTCACCGCAAACCTTCCCTCACCCCAACCCTCCCCCCCTGCATCTATCAAAGATGGGGGAGAGGGAGCAGAGCCGCGCGTTGCTCTTGCGGCAAGGGGCCTGACATGGCCCAGTTCCGCTACCGCGCCATCAGCGCCGCCGGCGAGATGCTCGAGGGCCAGCTCGAGGCGCCGAGCCTGGAGGAGGCCATCGGCCGCCTGCAGGACCAGGGCCACACGCCGCTGGAGGCCAAGCCGGCCGATGCGATGGGCGAAGGCTCGGCGCTCGCCGCACTGTTCAAGCGCGGCCCGTTCACCGGCGACCAGCTCGCGCAGTTCACACACCAATTGGCCACGCTGCTCGGCGCCGGCCAGCCGCTGGACCGCGCGCTCGGCATCCTGATGGAACTGCCCGAGGGCGAGCGTGCCCGGCGCCTGGTCGAGCGGGTACGCGACCGCGTGCGCGGCGGCACTACGCTGTCGCAGGCGCTGGACGAGGAGCACGGCGTCTTTCCCAGGCTTTACGTCTCACTGGTGCGTGCGGGCGAGGCCGGCGGTTCGCTGGAGGACACGCTGCGCCGCCTGGCCGAGTATCTCGAGCGCGCGCAGCAGCTGCGCGGCAGCATCATCAACGCGCTGATCTACCCGGCCTTCCTGCTGGTCGGCGTGCTCGGCTCGCTGGTGCTGCTGCTGGCCTACGTGGTGCCCCAGTTCGTGCCGATCTTCGAGGACATGCAGGTGCCGATCCCCTGGATCACGCGCGCGGTGCTGTTCATCGGGCAGGTGCTCCAATCGTGGTGGTGGCTGATCCTGATCGCGCTGGTCGGCGGCATTGCGCTGTGGCGTGCCCGCCTGCGCGATCCGGCGATGCGCATGGCCTGGCATGCGCGGCTGCTGACCCTGCGCGTGGCCGGGCCGCTGCTGCTGAAGGTGGAGACCGCGCGCATCGCCCGCACGCTCGGCACGCTGCTGAAGAACGGCGTGCCGCTGCTCGCCGCGCTGGGCATCGCGCGCCAGGTCACCGGCAACACCGCGCTGGAGGACGCGCTGGCGCAGGCCGCCGAGCAGGTCAAGGGCGGCGGAGGGCTGAGCGCCGCGCTGGCGCGCTCGCAGCGCTTTCCCCGGCTGGCGCTGCAGATGGTGCAGGTGGGCGAGGAGGCCGGGCAGCTGGACGGCATGCTGCTGAAAGTCGCCGATACCTTCGACATCGAATCCAAGCGCGCGATCGACCGCCTGCTCGCCGCGCTGGTGCCGGCGCTTACCATCGTGATGACGGTGCTGGTGGCGATCATCATGGCGGCGATCCTGCTGCCGCTGCTGAGCCTGACGAGCAACATTCAATGAGGTTGGAGAACGCAATGAGCTTGAACGCCAAACGGAACCGGATGCCACGCGCACGGAACGGGCGCCGCGCGCGAGGTTTCACCCTGCTGGAGATGCTCGCGGTGATCGTGCTGATCGGCATCATCGGCGCGGTGGTGGTCACGCAGGTCGGCAAGAACGTGGACAAGGGCAAGTACGGCGCCGGCAAGGCGCAGCTGACCACGCTCAGCCAGAAGATCGAGAACTATGCGCTGGACAACGGCTCGCCGCCGGCGCAGTTGAAGGACCTGGCGGTCAAGCCCGCCAACGCCCCCAACTGGCAGGGCCCGTACGCCAAGCCTTCCGACCTGGTCGATCCGTGGGGCCATGCCTTCGGCTACAAGTATCCGGGCGAGCACGGCAGCTTCGACCTGGTCTTCTACGGCCAGGACGGCCAGCCCGGCGGCGACGGCTACAGCAAGGACGTCGGGAACTGGCAATGAGAGCGGAAGCCCGGGCATGGGGAATGCGGGGCATGCCGGTTCGCCGGGCGAGCCCGGCGTTCGGTTTCGGCCAGGCGCCCTGCGGCCGTTCGCGGCGCACCGGTTGCCGGTTGCCGGTTGCCCATTCCCGGCACGCCCGCGGCTTCACCCTGCTCGAAATGCTGGCCGTGATCCTGCTCATCGGCATTGCCGCGGCGGCGGTGTCGGTGTCGGTGAGCCAGGGCCTCGCCAGCGCACGCGTGCGCGCGGCCAGCGTCGAGCTGGCCGCGGCACTGCGCGCGACGCGCACGCAGGCCATCGTCAAGGGCAAGGACCAGACCTTCGACATGGACACGAGGGCCGCCAGCTACCGCGCCGCCGGCGGCAAGCAGGTCGCGTTGCCCAAGGGCATGGCGCTGTCCATCACCAGCGCCCGCGAGGACCAGCCAGACAACCATACCGGCCGCATCCGCTTCTTTCCCGACGGCAGCTCCACCGGCGGCCACATCGTCCTGCAGCGCGGCGCGCGCCGCTGGCAGATCAACGTGGCATGGCTCACCGGGGCGGTGAGCGTGGTGGCCTCATGAGCTTTCCGATGCCCAGGCATGCAGCGCGCGCGCGCGGCTTCAGCCTGCTCGAAGTCGTCGCCGCCGTGCTGTTGCTGGCGATCACCTTCGCCTCGCTGATGCGCGTGGCCGGCAGTTCGCTCAACCTCACCGCGCGTTCGGCCGAGCGCAGCGAGGCGGCCATGTGGGCGCACAGCCTGCTCGACAGCGCTTTCGTGCTGGAGCCGATCCGCGTCGGCCGCAGCAGCGGGCGCTTCGACCAGCGCTACCGCTGGCAGCTCAGCGTGCAACCGTTCCAGCCCGCACCGGCGGCGCCCGCCGCCGGGCCGCAGGCGCCGGCTTCGCCGCTCAGGCTCTACCGGCTCGACCTGGACGTGCTGTGGAAGAGCGCCGGCCACGACTACAGCGCACGCTTCAGCACCCTGCGCGTGGGCGGTCCGCAGCTCTCGGCGGGGAACGGGGCATGAGCGCGACGCGCTCCCGCGGCTTCAGCCTGATGGAAGTGCTCGCCGCGCTGGCGCTGCTGGCGTTGCTGCTGGTGGGGGTGTACTCGGGCATCCGCACCGCCTCGCGCAGCGTGAGTGCCGGCAGCGCGGCGGTGGAGCGCCTCGATGCGGTGCGTTCGGCGCAGCAGTTCCTGCGCCGCGAGCTGGCGCAGGCGATGACCCAGCAGCTGGCCAAGAATCCCGGCAACGACGAGGCGATCTTCTTCAAGGGCGACGCCCGTTCGATGAGCTTCGTGGCGCCGCTGCCCGGCTACCTGGGCCGGCTTGGCCCGCAGGCGCAGACGCTCGAGCTGGTGGACAACGGCAAGGGCGGCCGGCGGCTGCAGGTCCGCTTCGCGCTGCTGCCGCCCGGCGGCCAGCCGCTTGCGCCGGGCCCGCCGCAGGTGCTGCTGGAGGACGTGCGCGAGGGCGGCTTCCAGTACCGCGGCTTCGATGCCCAGGGTCGTGTGGGTGCGTGGAGCAGCGACTGGCCGCAGGGCAGCCGCCTGCCGCAACTGGTGCGCATCGACCTGCGCCTGGCCGGCACCGGCTACTGGCCGCAGTTGACGGTGCCGCTGCGCGTGGACGCCTCGGCCAACCAGCGTGCCTTCGCCATGCTCGGGCGCGACGGCCCGGTGCTCGCCTGGAGCCGGCCATGAGCGCGCGCAGCCTGCATTCCCAGCGTGGCATCGCCCTGCTGCTGGTGCTCTGGGCCTGCACGCTGCTGGCGATCATGCTGGGCGGCTACGCCATGCTGGCGCGGTCCGAGGGCCTGCAGGGGCGCTACCAGTTCGCCCAGGCCCAGGCGCAGTACGACGCCGAGGCCGGGCTGGCGCGGGCGATCTACGGCCTGCAGGATCCGCAGCTTTCCCAGCGCTGGCTGGCCGACGGGCGGCCATACGCGTTCCAGTTCGGCGGCGCCACGGTGCGGGTGAGCGCGGTCGACGAAGGCGGCAAGGTCGACTTGAACGCTGCCTCGCCGATCGTGCTGCAGGGCCTGTTCCGCGCCGCGGGCCTCGGCCAGGACGCCGCGCAAAGGCTGGCCGCGGCGGTGGTCGATTGGCGCGGCGCGGACGCCGGAACGAAGATCGGCATGGACGTCTATACGGCCAGCGGCTACAAGCCCCGACATTCGCCTTTTCTAAGCATCGAGGAACTGCAGCAGGTGGCGGGCATGACCCCGGCGCTGTATCGCGCGGTGGCCGATGCGATCACGGTGTGGTCCGGACGCGAGAGCCCGGACCCGAATACGGCCCAATCGCTGGCGCTGGCCTCGATCCCCGGGATGACGCCCGAGCGCGTCGCGCAGGTGACCGCGGCGCGGCGCAACACCCGGCCGGGCGTGGCGGGCCTGTTCGCAGGCAACGGGGTGACGCATAGTATCCGTTCGGAGGCCACGATGGCCGACGGCACGCGCGCCGTGCTGCATGCCACCGTTCGCCTGCAGGGTGTACGTGCGGGCGCGCAGCCCTATGCGGTGCTGCACTGGCGGGAGGGTGACCGCGAATGACGACCGCAACGCAATCGCTGCGTCCGCAGCTGGACCGCCTGCGCCGCGGCTGGCGCGCCTCGCCGCTGCCGCGTTTCTTTGCCTGGTGGGGCGGCGAGCTGGCGGCGCTGCTGCCGGTCTCCTGGCGCCGCCTGTTCGGCGGCGGCGCGCAGTGGTACCTGCTGCAGCGGACCGACGAACGCTGGGAACTGCGCCGCGCCGGCGAAGCCGAAGCGCGCGCGCAATGGCCGCGCGGCACCGAGGCGGCGATCGAGCAGGCTGCGCTTGCCGCGGCGATCCGCGAAGTCGACCGCGAGGACCT
>NZ_JABFWW010000138.1 GCF_013362045.1 Frateuria sp.
CCTCGTTCACGCCAACGTCGGTGGTCGCCGCGTTCGCTTGCTTGGGCAGGCCCTCGACGGTGGGAATCTGGTCGCTGTCGAAAGAGTTGAGGCCCGTCGTGATGAGCACGATGCTGCAGCTGGCGCAATAGGGGTTGCCGCCGTTGCTGGGGTCGCGGTACGGATCGAGCCATCCGGCCTGGGGCAGCCCGGTGATGATGCTTGAATCACTGATGTTGAAGATGCTGGTCGGCGTCTTGCCTTTGATGTAGCGCAGCGCCTCGGCATACATCTCGGCCAACGGGTTGCCGGAATCCTTGCACGCGTACGCGGTCGTGCTTCCGCTGGCGCCGTCCGGGTCGAGCAGGTGGCCGTTGGCGCCGCTGACGTCGCGCTGCAGGATGCCGTAGGTGCCGCAGTCGTCGTAGTCGTCCGTGTTCGGATTCCAGGAGGTGATCTGGAACCGGCTCAGCGTGTTGATGATGCCCTCGTTGCCATCGGCCTGGTTGCAGAACTGGCCGGTAGACAGATTCACCTCGTCAACCTTGCCGTTGACCGTGTCATAGGCGCAGGCGGTGCCCGGGGTGTTGCCGGCGAACAAGCCAATGTTGCGGCGGAGCATGCCGCCCGCCCGCGGCGCACTGTAGGTTCCCGTCAGCAGGCCAAAGCGCATCGAGCCGCTTTCGCCATACCGTTGCAACAGGCCGGCCGGCTTCCAGTGGTCGATCTTGCTGCCGTCGCTCGCCGTCTCGGTGTACTTGCGGCAGAAGCTTTCGCGCACCGCGGTGGTGGAGGGATCGCATACCTCCACGCGCAGGAACATTTCGGCCAGCTTGTCAGACGTCGACGCGAAGTCGGCTTCGTTGACGTCCGCCTGGTTGCTATTGGGGTTGAATTTGGCGTGGATGGACTCGCGCCAGATGCACTGCTCGCGGGCGGTCGAGCCCCATTGCGAATAGGCTCCCTTGACTACACGGAACAACGGACCGGTGCCCGTGGTGAACGTGGTGGTGCTGTCATCCACCGACACGTTGCACATCGTGATCGGGGTGTTGGTGTACGGGGTGAAGCTGTTGATGTCCGTGCCGCTGTATACCTTGGCCCACGCATGCAGGTCGCTGGGGATGTAGGCACGCTCCAGCACCGTGCGGTTGGAGTCGTCGACCGAACGCTTGCCGCCGTACAGCACGTAGCGCAGCACATCGATACGGCTCATCGATGCCCAGTTGAGGAAGTTGCCGCTCCAGGCGCTGCCGTTGCACTCGTGCGCCTTGCCGTTGCCGTTGGTGTCGGTGGCGGCGGCGGACGCTTTGAAGACGCCGCTGGCGTAGGCATAGCAGAGGTTGGAATCGAAGTAGCCCGAGTAATCGAACTTGTCCTGGTACGTGGTATCGACCACGCCGTCGCCATTGAGGTCCGTGTAATCGGTGTAGGCCTTGATGTAGAGCTGCTCGTCGCGGGACATCACGAGCATCGCCAGCGGCGGCACGGCTCCGACGTTCAGCAGCGGGTACGCCGTGTAATTGGCTGCCGTAGCGACCTTGCCGTCGCGGGCGATGGAAATCGGCGCGTCCAGCGCCACCGAGCTGGTGGTGGCCGCGCGTGCAACGGGAACGATGCTGACGCTCGTGGCCAGCGTGATTAGGGACAGCGCCGCGATCATGCGCAAGGACGCGTGGAGGATTCGCATGGGAATGTTCCCTGTTGCTTCAGTTGCGGATCGATTGGCGGTACTGGGCCATGGTGACGGCGCGGCCGCCTCCCGGTACGGTGCCGACGCTCATCACTTCGAAATACATGCTGCCGCCGCCACCTGCGGCGCCACCGCCGATGCCCCGGTATCCGGCCGCCTGGGCGCCGCCGGATCCCTCCGCGAGCACCGTGCCGTCGGGAATGATCGACACCGTCGCGGAGACGCTGCGGGAGCAGCTGCTGCTGGTGATGTCGCACATGGACAGGATCGCATCCGGATGCCAGGTGCTGGTGTCGTACCGGCTTTCCGCCGGCAGCGAACCGCACGCCGGCTCCAGGTTGCCGTAGAACAGGTCCAGGTCGCCGGCGCAGTTCTTCTGCAGGCCGCCCTTGAGCACGGTCAGCATCTGGCTGGTGAGGTTGAAGTCGAAGTCGTTGTCCGGCAGCGTACCGCCGACTTTCGTGGGCCAGCCCCGCTGGAACACGTGCTCGTCGAACACCGAGATGGGCACCCCGCGCAAGGTTTCCGAGGTTTCGAAGGCCTGTTCGTGGCGCGCCACGTTGGTCACCAGGCGCATCTCCATCAAGGTGCCGCGCATGGCGATCACGGCCACCAGCGAGAGCACCACCAGGAACACCAGCCCGACGAAAAGTGCGATGCCACGCTGGCGGGAACGTAACGTGGGCATGTTCATTGGGATGCCACCAGCATGCGGATGCGGTTGCGCAGCTGCACCACCTGGGTCAGCTGCGTGCGGGCGAATTGCCAGGGCTGGCTTCCGGCGACGGAGAAATTGGCGCAGCCCGTGGTCACGGTGGAGCCGTTCTTGATCTGGTAGCTGCAGTTGCCGGCGCCGAACGTGCCGACGTGCGGCATCGATATGTCGCGCTGCTGCGACACCGCCACGAGGCCCACGCTGACGGTGATCACCCGCCGCCACTCATCGGCCGTCACCGCGCTGGCGTCCTTGTAGTTCGCAGGCACGAGCTGGGTGACGTCGGTGCCCGTTATGCCGTACTGGAACTGCAATTGCTCGATGCCTTCCACCAGCGGTTCCTCGGTGAGGCTGCCGGTGCTGTCGAGCCGCATCCGCATGAGCGTGGGAATGGGGCTGCCGTTGTCGTCCGCCGCGTCGCAATGGGTCGCATTGGTGCCGCCGGCCGGGTTGCTGCAGGGCCGCAGGTAGTACATGTCCACGTGGTACGGGTAAACGTAGCGTCCGATCGCCGATGCCGGGGGCGTGGTCGGAACGGCGGTGTTGCCCAGGAAGAGCGCCGCCTGTTGGCCGATCGCCGAAACCAGGTACACCTGCTTGGGCGAGGCCGCGATGGTTGAACTGGCGGCCGGATCCATGCCATCGGCATCGACGTATCGAGCCACCAGCACGTCCGAACCCTTGACGTAGTCGGCATCGTCCACGCAATTGGCGATCGGGAAGCTGGCGCCGCCTTCGTAGCCATAGAGACCGTGCTGGGTGTCCAGGATCCAGGCCTGGTCGCAACTGCCTCGGGCAGTTACCGCGGGGCTGCCGGTGATCACTCCCCCGCTGTTGCCGCCCCAGAAGTCGGCCATGCGCAACGACCAGCCGAGGCGATCGGAAGCGAAGCGCACGTTCTGCTGGAGGATGTTGGTGCCCTGCTGCAACTGGTAGGACTTGCGGTTGGCCAGCAGCACCTGGATCAGGCCGGCGACCACGATCAGGCCCAATACCATCGCGATCATCATTTCCACCAGCGAGAAACCGGCGGCCCGGCGGAAACGGGCAATCCCCTGCTCGCGCGGACTCCTCATGGCAGCAGGCTGAAACTGTAGGTGCCGTTGTCCGCGGCGGTCAGCTGTTTGTCGCCGTTGACGTCCATGCCGTTCCAGGACACGGTCACCGTAAAGGTGCCCAGCGTGGCGTTGCGGCTCACCGAGGCCGCCGGCACGCCCTGGGCGGCAATGGTGCCGGCCTTGATGCTGGCCAGCCAGTTCTTCAGGTCGGTCTTTGCCTGTGCGCACGGCAGATTGCTGGAGCAGGCCGAGGGATCCGGCGCGACCGTACCGTCGTAGAGGTAATAGCTGCTGCTGCCGTCGGCGGGAACGACGCCCAACGGGTTGGCGCGCATGGCGTCGGCCAGGCTGCGCGCCTGGATGATCGCGCTGGTACGCGAACTGGATTCCTTGGTGAACTGGGCACCCTTCGTCTGCAGTAGCGCCAGGCCGAGCATCCCTATGCCGAACACGACGATCGCGACCATTACCTCGATCAGCGAGACGCCGCGTTGCCTGCGCGGTGCGTAACGATTCATTCCAGCCCCCTCCCGGATCACGCCGACCAAAGCATAGGCGGCGTCGCGCAGCCTGCCAGAAGCCAGCGGACAAAAGGCAGGATTTCCCCGACGAGCGGTAGCCGGACCCCAGCCGGATGTGGCGCGCGTCACACCGCCGGAGCGCGTACCGTCATCATTTCGACGCGGTTGCGGCCGGCGTCCTTGGCGCGATACATCGCGGTGTCCGCGCGGCGGATCAATTCAGGCAGGTCGTCGGCCTCATGGTCGGCCTCGGCGGCGCCGACGCTGGCGGTGATCTCGAGGCCTGGGGCCAGGTTCGCCAGCGGCAGCGATTCGACCTTGCGGCGCAGCCGCTCGGCAATCTGCAGCGCCACCTCCAGCGAGGTGTCCGGCAGGACGATCAGGAACTCCTCGCCGCCCATCCGCCCCAGCATGTCGAACCGGCGCAGCGCCTGCTTGCAGGCCTGCGCGACGCGCACCAGCACCTGGTCGCCGACCGCGTGGCCGAAGGCGTCGTTCACCATCTTGAAGTGGTCCACGTCCAGCACCAGCACGCACAGCGATTCGCCATGCGCGCCGGCGTGGGCCAGCGCGCGGCGCGCAAGCTCCTCGATGTGGCGGCGATTGGCGATGCCGGTGAGCGGATCGGTCATCGCCATGCGGTGCAGCTTGCGCGAACGCCTGAACTGGCGGAGCGCGAGCCACAGCAGCATGAGGATCAGCACCCCGCCCAGCACCAGCGCGACCCGCTGCCAATGGCGCACGCGTTCCAGCGACTTCAGCTGCTGCTCCTTCAGGGCCCGATCGGCGGCCAGGCGGCGGTTTTCCTGCTCGCGCTGGGCGGTCTGGAACTGGTAGCTCATCAGCGTGGCGTTGTCCGAGTGCGCCTTGCGGTCGAGGGCTTCGCGCACCTTGACCAGCCGGCGCAGGTCCACCACCTCCGGCGCCAAGCGGTTCAACGCCTGGTAGCTGCGCGCACGCGCATCGAGCAGTTCGGCCAGGTAGCGCAGGTTGCCGCTCTGCTGCAGAAGCTGCTCGGACTGCCCGTACTCCACGAGCGCCAGGTCATGCTGCCCCAGGCCCGCATGCGCCTTGGCAGTCTGCAGCAGCACCATGTCGCGGCTGGATCGATCGCCCATGCGCTCGAACCCGGGCTGCGCCAGGGCCAGCTCGTCCAGCGCCTGGTGATAGCGGCCCTGCAGGTTGTCCACCTGCGCCAACCCAAGGTGGATGCTGGCGCCCTGCGAGCGGCTGCCAACCGCCTTGGCAAGCGCCAGGGCCTTGTGCAGATGGCTTTCGGCGGACACCTGCTCACCCATCTCGCTGTCGAGGAAGCCCAGTTGCATGTGCGCGGAGAGCTGCTGCTGCCGGTCATGGCGCTGCTCGCCCAGGAACAGCAGCCTGCGCAGGTAGTCGCGGGCCTGCGCCGCCTCGCCCAGCCGCCGGTAGGCCACGGCGATGTTGAACAGGTTCTGCTCGCTTTCGATCGGCGCGCCGCTGGTTTCGTAGAATTTCTGCGCTTCCAGAAAATCCACCAGCGCCAGCGCGTGCTCGCCCAGCAGCGACTGCACGCTGCCGCGCCAGGTCAGGCCGTCGGCGACCAGGCGCGGGTCCTCGTGGCTGCGCGCCAGCGCAATGCCGGCGTCGTAATCGGCCAGCGCATCGCGCGGCGTGGTCAGCGCCTCCTGGTTGGTGCCGCGACAGAAGTGGAAGTTGACCTCCGCTCCCACGTAGCCGAGCCGGCGGGCGTCCGCCAGGCCCTGGTCCGCATAGGCGATGCCCTGCGCGGGCGGCGCATCCAGGCCCAGGATGCAGAACATGTAGCGGTAGCGCAGCTCGCGGCGCGCATCGCCCGGGGGCACCAGGCTCTTGATCTGCTCCAGCACCTTGAGCATGCCTGCGTGCGTGTCGGGCGCGATCTCGCCGCGCTCCAGTTGCCCGGCGAGGCGATCGAACGCTTCTGCCTGTCCGGGCGACGTGGCGGCAAGCGAACGCCCGGCCACGACGCACAACAGCAGCATCGACACGAACCGCAGCATCAGCGTTGCTCGAAGCGGTATGGGCAAGATCGAAATCCGTTGGACGCCCTTTCCCTGGCGAGCTCTGGCAGTGTCTGTCGCATGGCAACGACAGATGGCGGAACTGTAGCGGGTAGCGCCCCCATCGATCCATGCGCCATCCGCCCTCGGATCCAAGCTTGCCATGCCTTGCGCGCTTGCGTGTGTCGCGGCCGATCCGTAGAATTTCCGCCTCTTTGCCGGAATAGCTCAGTTGGTAGAGCGGCGCATTCGTAATGCGTAGGTCGCAGGTTCGACTCCTGTTTCCGGCACCAGATCGTGAAAAAGGCCCGCGCGAGCGGGCCTTTTCGTTGCCGCAGGAGGTGCCCCGTCAGAGGCTGGCGGGCACGCTGCCGCCGTCCAGGCGCAGCTCGCGCGGCAGGGCGAAGGTGATGGTCTCGGCCTCGCCGTCCAGTTCGCGTACCTGGCCGGCCCCCCAGGACTGCAGCCTGGCGATCACGTCGCGCACGAGCTTGTCCGGAGCGGAGGCGCCGGCCGTCAGGCCGATGCGGGATACGCCATCGAGCCACGCGCGCTCGATGTGCTCGGCGCTGTCGATGAGGTAGGCGCGCACGCCCTGCTTCTCGGCCAGTTCGCGCAGGCGGTTGGAATTGGAACTGTTGACCGAGCCGACCACCAGCACCAGGTCGACCGCCCCGGCCAGCCGGCGCACGGCATCCTGGCGGTTCTGCGTGGCGTAGCAGATGTCGTCCTTGCGCGGCCCCTCGATGTCGGGAAAGCGCTCGCGCAGGGCGGCGATGATGGCCTTGGTGTCGTCCACCGACAGCGTGGTCTGGGTGACGTAGCTCAGCTGGCGCGGGAAACGCGGCGCCATCGCGGCGACGTCCTCGACCGATTCCACCAGCAGGATTTGCCCGCTGTTGGCGTTGTTCCACTGGCCCATGGTGCCTTCCACTTCCGGGTGGCCGGCATGGCCGATCAGCACCACGCTGCGGCCGGTTCGGCCCAGCCGCGCGACTTCCATGTGCACCTTGGTGACCAGCGGACAGGTGGCGTCGAAGACCTTTAGCCCGCGTCCCGCCGCCTCCTCGCGCACTGCCTGCGAGACGCCATGCGCGCTGAAGATCACCGTGGCGCCGTCGGGCACCTCGTGCAGTTCCTCGACGAAGATGGCACCGTCGGCGCGCAGCTTCTCCACCACGTAGCGGTTGTGCACCACCTCGTGGCGCACGTAGATCGGCGCGCCATAGGACTCCAGCGCGCGCTCGACGATGGCGATGGCGCGGTCGACGCCGGCGCAGAAGCCGCGGGGATTGGCAAGGAGGATGTCCATGGGCATGCCGGATTATCGCACGTCGCCTGCGCCCTTCCCGTTCCTGAGGCCGAATAGGATCAGCATCACCGCGCCGACCGTGATGCCGCAGTCGGCCACGTTGAACACGGGATAGCTCCACTGGCGGTAGTAGACCTGGATGAAGTCGGTCACCTGCGCTGCGTGCAGGCGATCGACCAGGTTGCCCAGCGCGCCGCCGACGACCAGCGCCAGCGGCAACGCCGTGCGCCAGTCGCGCCGTGCGGTGCGCGCCAGCCACACGACCAGCGCACCGCTGATGAGCAGCGCCAGCGCGACGAAGAACCAGCGCTGCCAGCCGTCGCTTTCGGCCAGGAAGCTGAAGGCCGCGCCGGTGTTGAAGGCCAGCGTCCAGTTGGGGAAGCCGGGGATCACCGGGTGCGGCATGCCGGCCGGCTGCAGGGCGTGCAGCGCCCACAGCTTGGTGAGCTGGTCGAGGCCGATCACCAGCAGGGAGAGCAGCAGCCAGGGCAAGGCGTTGGGTTTGGGGTGCATGGACCGGTCCAGAGCGATTTATCAAACACCGTTCACGCTGAGCGTAGCGCAGCGGAGTCGAGGGGCCGCGCACGGCGACCCTTCGGCTTCGGCCCTACGCTCAGGGTGAACGGCTTCTTGTGGTCAGAACCAGCGGCGCGTCTCGCCCTGCCCCGCCACGTTCTCAACGCAACGGCCGCACAGCTCCGGATGCTCCGGGTAGCTGCCCACGTCGGGACGCCGGTGCCAGCAACGCACGCACTTGGCCGCGCCGCTCGCCGTGGCCGAGACCCACGCCTCGCCGCCGGCCAGCTCCACCTTCGCCGCGTCGTCGGGACACGGCATCGACGGTGCCGGCGACGCCTCGGACGTGATGAAGAAGAAGCGCAGCTCCTCCCGCGCCGGCGCATAGCGCTCGAGCAGGGCGGGGTCGGCATGGATGACCAGCTCAGCCTCCAGCGACGCACCGATCTTCTCGGCTTTGCGCATGCCCTCGAGCACGCGCGCAGCGGCCTCGCGAATGGCCAGCAAATCGGCCCAGAAGCGGCGCTGCTCGGGCAACCCCTGCATCGCCGCCAGGCCGTCGTACCAGGTCTCGAACAGCACGCTCTCGCCACGCTGGCCGGGCAGGTGCTGCCAGATCTCCTCGGCGGTGAAGGCCAGGATCGGCGCCAGCCAGCGCACGAGCGCCTCGGCGATGCGGAACATCGCGCTCTGCGCGCTGCGCCGGCCGTGGCTGTCGGTCGGCATGGTGTAGAGGCGGTCCTTGGTGATGTCCAGGTACAGCGCGCCCATCTCGTTGGTGCAGAAGTTCTGCACGCGCGCGACCACGTCCGGGTAGTCGTAGCGCTCGTAGGCGGCCGTCACCGCCTGCTGTACGTCATACGCCTGCTGCACCGCCCACTGGTCCAGCGGCAGGCTCCGCTCCACCGGCAGCAGGTGCTTCGCGGGATCGAAACCGTCGAGGTTGCCGAGCAGGAAGCGCGCGGTGTTGCGGATGCGCCGGTAGCTGTCGGAGACGCGCTTCAGGATCTCGTCCGAGACGGTCATCTCGTTGCGGTAGTCGGCCGAGGCCACCCACAGGCGCAGCACGTCGGCGCCGAGGGTATCCATCACCTTCTGCGGAGCGACCACGTTGCCCAGCGACTTGGACATCTTGCGGCCGGACGCGTCGACGGTGAAGCCGTGCGTGAGCACTTCGTCGTAGGGCGCGCGGCCGTGGATCGCCGAGGAGGTCAGCAGGGACGACTGGAACCAGCCGCGGTGCTGGTCGGAACCCTCGAGGTACATGACCTTGTACTGCGCAGCGTCGCCCTGCTGCAGCTCCGGCCGCTGGCCGACCACGCAGAAGTGGGTGACGCCGGAATCGAACCACACGTCGAGGATGTCGGTGACCTTCTCGTAGTCGCCCGCCTGGTCGCCCAGCAGTTCGGCCGCGTCGAGCTCGTACCAGGCATCGACGCCGCCCTGCTCGACCTTCTTCGCCACCTGCTCCAGCAGCGCGACGGAGTCGGGGTGCGGTTGCTGCGTCGCCTTGTGCACGAACAGCGCGATCGGCACGCCCCAGGTGCGCTGACGGCTGATGCACCAGTCCGGGCGGCCGGCGACCATGCCGGCGATGCGCTCCTCGCCCCAGCCCGGCACCCAGCGCACGTCCTTGATCGCTTCGAGCGCGGTCGCACGCAGGTCCGCCTGCTCCATGCCGATGAACCACTGCGGCGTGGCGCGGAAGATCACCGGCGTCTTGTGGCGCCAGCAGTTGGGGTAGCTGTGCTCGATCTTCGCGTGCGCCAGCAGCACGCCGCGGCCGCGCAGCAGCTCGACGATGGCGTCGTTGGCCTTCCAGATGTGCATGCCGGCCAGGGCGAGGCCGTCGGCCGCCGGCACGTCCTCGCGGTAGGCGCCGCGCGGACCGACGTAGTTGAGCGTGGAGAGGCCGTTGTCGCGGCCGACGATGAAGTCCTCCATGCCGTGGTCGGGCGCGGTGTGCACGGCGCCCGTACCGTCTTCGGCGGAGACGTGTTCGCCGAGCAGGACGGGGACCTCGCGCGGGTAGAACGGATGGTGCAGCTTGAAGTGGTCGAGCGCGGCGCCCCTGGCATGACCAAGCACGCGCACGGTTGCGACGCCATAACGCTTCAGCGCCGGCTCGGCCAGCGCACCGGCGATAACCAGCAGCACGCGCCGGCCGCCGCGCTCGGGCCCTTCGACCAGCGCGTATTCGAGGTCCGCACCCAGCGCCACCGCCTGGCTGGAAGGCAGCGTCCACGGCGTGGTGGTCCAGATCGGCACCGCGACGATGGCATCGCCCGGGTCGACACCGAACTTGCCCGCGAGCGCCTTGGCATCGACCGCGTCGTAAGCCACGTCCACCGCGGGCGACTGCTTGTCGCCGTACTCGATCTCGGCCTCCGCCAGCGCCGAGCCGCAGTCGAAGCACCAGTACACCGGCTTGGCGCCGCGCACCACGTGACCGTTGGCGACGATGCGCGCCAGTGCGCGCAGCATGTCGGCCTCGTAGCGGAAGTCCATGGTCTTGTAGGGGTTGGACCAGTCGCCCAGCACGCCGAGGCGCTTGAAGTCCGCGCGCTGGCCGTCGATCTGCTCCTGCGCGTACTCGCGGCACTTCTGGCGGAATGCGCGGGCGTCGAGCTTCTCGCCCGGCTTGCCGAACTTCTTCTCGACCGCGATCTCGATCGGCAGGCCGTGGCAATCCCAACCCGGCACGTACGGCGAGCGGCAGCCGGACATGAGCTTGGACCTGACCACCATGTCCTTGAGGATCTTGTTGACCGCGTGGCCGATGTGGATCGCGCCATTGGCGTACGGCGGGCCGTCATGCAGCACGAAGGCCTTGTCGCGCCCAGCGGCATGCTGCTGGATCTGCGCGTAGCGGCCGGCCTTTTCCCACTCGGCCAGCCAATGCGGCTCGCGCTTGGGCAGGTCGCCGCGCATCGGGAATTCCGTCTGCGGCAGGTTGATCGTGTTCTTGTAGTCGTGCGTCATGGTGGGGCTGTCCGTGGGCGACGCCGGAAGCTGCGAAACGCGTCGGCGAACTGTTAAAACTAGTGGAATTTGCTGCGATGCGGTAGAGGACGGCCGAAGGGTCGCACAGCAGTGCGGTCGTGCGGCATGGTCGTCGTGCCCGGGCGTGCTCCTACGAAACGGCCAGCCGCGGATTCATGCCCAGCAGTTCGCGGGCCAACCGGGCGTCGGCATGCATCTGCGAAGTGAGCGCCGCCAGGCCGTCGAACTTCTGTTCGTCGCGCAGCTTGGCGACGAACTCGACTGCCATGCGCCGGCCATAGAGGTCCCCCTCGAAATCGAACAGGTGTACTTCCAGCAGCGGCCGCGCCACCTGGTTGACTGTCGGCCGCAGGCCGAGCGACGCGACGCCCGGCCAACTGCACGAGGATCGCCCCAGGCCCACGCGCACGGCGAAGATACCCAGCACCGGGCTCACCCGGCCGCGCAGGGGGATGTTCGCCGTGGGAAACCCCAGCGTGCGGCCGAGCTGGTTGCCGCGCTCGACCCGTCCCTCGATCACGAACGGCCGCCCAAGCAGCGGCGCAGCGCCGGCGAACTCGCCGGCCGCCAGCAGCGCGCGCACGCGGGTAGCCGAGACGCGGGCACCATCGAGCAGCACCGGCGGCATCACCCGCACGAGGAAACCCCATTGCGCTCCCAGGCGTTCCAGCATCGCCACGTCGCCCGCGCGCTTGTGGCCGAAGCGGAAGTCCTCGCCCACCCAGACCTCGCGGGCGGCCAGCCGCTCCACCAGCACGCGGCGCACGAAATCCTCGGCGGACATGGCGGTGAGCGCCGCGTTGAAACGCAACAGCAGGACCTGGGCCATGCCGGCGGCGGCAAGACCCTCGAGCTTTTCGCGCACGCTGGAAAGCCGCGGCACCGGCTCGCGGGAGAAATACGTCCGTGGCAGCGGCTCGAAACTGACCACGGCCGGCGTCGCATCCAGCGCCTGGGCACGCAGGCGCACCTCGGCCAGCAAGGCCTGGTGCCCGCGATGCAGGCCATCGAAGGCGCCGATGGCCACCACGCTGCCGTCGGGGGCCAGGCAAGAGCCTGCAATGTCCCGGGAAAGTCCTGTCATCGGCCGAGTATAAAGGGAGGCCCCGGGCGAGCCGTCCGCTTCGCTGCCGCAGGAGCGCCCTTGGGCACCACCGGAGTGCGCCGATCACGCCGCACGACTCAGACGCCCTGCAGCTCGCGCAGCCGGAAACCCATGGCAAACAGCGCCACCACGTAGGTCGACCCACCCGTGGTAACCAGCACCCCCAGGTGCCAGAGGCGGGTGAAAGTGGGAACCGCGGTCCAGTCCGGCCACAGCCAGCGTCCCAACAGCAGCACTGCGACCATCGCCAGGCAGGCCACCGCCAGGCGCAGGACGTGGCGCGGCCAGCCATGCTGGCGCTGGTAGACCCCGGCCCGCCGCAGCCAGTGCCACAGCAGGCCCAGGTTGATGTAACTGGCCAGGGCGCTGGCCATGCCCAGCGCCATGTGCAGGCCGGGCACCTCGGTCAGTGCCTGCAGCCACGGCGCCTGCTTCTGCGCCGGCGTGGCCCATAGCGCGAACAGCAGCGCCACGAACAGCAGGTTGAGCGCCATGTTGGCAACAAGCGAGGCCACGCCGGCACGCACCGGCGTGCGCGTGTCCTGCCGGGCGTAGAAAGCCGGCAGCAATACCTTGACCAGCGCGAAGGCAGGCAACCCGAAGCTCAGGGCGGTGATCGACAGCGTCGCCATGCGCGTGTCGAACGCGCTGAAATGCCCGTGCTGGAACAGCGTGGCCACCAGCGGCTCGGCCAGCAGCATCAACCCGAACATCGCCGGCACGGCAATCAGCAGCGTGGTGCGCAGCCCCCAGTCGAGCGCCCTGGAAAACCCCGCCCGGTCGGTCGCCACGTGGTGGCGCGACAGCGAAGGCAGGATCACCGTACCCAGCGCCACGCCGAACACGCCCAACGGGAGTTCCAGGAACCGGTCCGCCTGCGACAGCCAGCTCTGCGAACCGGCGATCAGCAGCGAGGCGATCACGGTGTCGAGCAAGAGGTTGATCTGCGCCACCGAGGAACCGAACAGGGTCGGCACCATCAGCCGCATGATCCGGCGCACCTGCGGGTGGCTCCAGCCCCAGCGCGGCAGCGCCAGCAGGTCCAGCCCGCGCAATGCCGGCAACTGGAACAGGAGCTGCAGGATGCCCGCGGCAAGGATCGCCCAGCCCATCGCCAGGATCGGCGTCTGCAATCGCTTCGACAGCCACAGCGCGCCGGCGATCATGCACAGGTTGAGTATCACCGGCGTCAGTGCCGGCAGGCCGAAGCGGTGGAAGCTGTTGAGCGCTCCGCCGCACAGGGCGGTCAGCGAGACGAACAGCAGGAACGGGAAGGTCAGGCGCAGCAGCTGCACCGTCAGCTCGAATTTTTTCGGCTCGTCGATCGCACCGGGCGAAAACAGCGTGGTGACCTCGGGCGCGAAGATCAGCCCCACCGCCGTCACCACCAGCAGCACGCCGCCGAGCGTGCCGGAAACGCGGGACATCAGGCCTTTCAGTTCCGCGTGGCTGCCCTTCTCCTTCACCTCGGTGAACACCGGCACGAAGGCCGTCGAGAACGAGCCCTCGGCGAACAGGCGGCGCATGAAGTTGGGGATGCGGAAGGCCACCCAGAACGCATCGGTGGCCGCGTTGGCGCCGAAGGCGGCGTTGATCGCCATGTCGCGCACCAGCCCGAGCACGCGGGAAACCATCGTCATGCTGCTGAAGGAAAGCAGCCCGCGGAACATGCTGGGAGACTTCATGCGTCGGCCGGGATCCTGGTCGCTGGCAGCCGCTGCCGCGGCAAAGCGCATAGTGTGACAGCCGACCGGGGCGCCACGGTAGCCGGCGCATGGCCGCACGATGGCGGCCGGGCAAGGGCTAAGCGGTTGACGCAGCAACCCATTGCCCGCATAATTGCCCGTCTTTTTCCAACCCAAGCCTTCTCTGGAGTTCTACCTTGGCCAACATCAAGTCCGCGAAGAAGCGCGCGCGCCAGTCCGAGCAGCGCCGCCTGCGCAACGTCAGCGCCCGTTCCATGGTGCGCACCGCCCTGAAGAAGGTCGTCAAGGCCATCGAGGCGAAGGACAAGGCCGCCGCCGTGGAAGCCTTCGCCGCCGCCCAGCCGGTCATGGACCGCTACGCCGCGCGTGGCCTGATCCACAAGAACAAGGCCGCTCGCCACAAGAGCCGCCTCAACGCGAAGATCCGCGAGCTGGCGTAAGCCGGCCATTCATTCGGGTTGGTGGAAAGGCCGGCGTCAGCCGGCCTTTTCGTTTGCATGAAGGCCAGGCAGGCGCCTGCCACGCGGTCGAGTCAGGAAAAACTCGTGGAGTACACGCTCGGCGAGGCATACAGGCCGTCCCGTCGCTGCGCATCGCAAACCGCATAGGTGAAGCCGCGCTGGATCGCATGGGCACCCACCGCGCCGTCGCGCCGCAGCGCCAGGAAGCCGACCTGGATTTCCTTCGCGCCGTCCGGCTTCTTCTTCACGATGCGCCGCACCGCCTCCTCGCAGGCTTCCTGAGGGCTGCGCCCCTGGCGCATCAGCTCCACCACCAGGAAGCTGCCGGCGTTGCGTATCACCTCCTCGCCGACGCCGGTGGACGTGGCGCCTCCCACTTCGCCGTCCACGTAGAGGCCCGCGCCGATGATCGGGCTGTCGCCGACGCGGCCGTGCATCTTCCAGGCCATGCCGCTGGTGGTGCAGGCGCCGGCCAGGTGGCCGTGCGCGTCCACTGCGAGCATGCCGATCGTGTCGTGGTTGTGTTTTCCGCCCGGCAGCATGCCGCGGTGGTAATCGAGGTTCTCGCTGTTGGCCACCGGCTTGTACTTCGCCGTCTTCAGCCACTCGCGCCATGCCTGCTCGGCTTCGGGCGTGAGCAGGTTCTCTTCGTGGAAGCCCTGCTCGCGGGCGAACTGCAGCGCGCCGTCGCCGACCAGTAGCACGTGCGGCGTGGCCTCCATGACCCGGCGCGCCACGCGGATCGGATGGGCGATGCGCTCCAGGCAGGCCACCGCGCCGCAACGGCCGTCGCCGTCCATGATGCTGGCGTCGAGCGTGACCTTGCCGTCGCGGTCGGGGTAGCCGCCCTTGCCGACGCTGTGGTTGTTGAGGTCGGACTCGGGCACCTGCGCGCCCTGCTCCACCGCGTCAAGCGCCTTGCCGCCACTCGCGAGCACGGCCCAGGCCGCCTGGTTGGCGGGCACGCCGAAGTCCCAGGTGGAGATCACGCGGGCGCCAGCCGCAGCCGGCAAGGCACCCTTTGCCGCGGCCGACGCGGCGGCGGCGAAACGCGGCGCGGCCAACGCGCCAGCGGCCAACATCGAACCTTTCAGGAAATTGCGGCGGGAGGGCATCGGCGGACGTTCCTTTGGCAGCGGCCGGCGGCCGGATCCCACGCATGATGCGCGATCACGGCCGCGCGGGCGAGCCGGTGCCTTCGCAGGGCAGCTCCGCGAGAGGGCGCCTACTCGCCCCGCAGCCGCACGTCGCCCGGCTGCATGTCCGTACGCTCTTCGCGCACTTGCCGCTGCGACTCGAAGAAGCGCTGCACCTGCTGGCAGACCGGCATGGTGTTCTCCCGCGCGATCGCGGAAACCAGGAACCAGGGCGCCTGCCAGCCCAGCCGCCGGACGATTTCCTCGGCCACCGCCTGGCGCTGGTCCTGCGCAAGCACGTCGGCCTTGTTGAGCACGAGCCAGCGCGGGCGCTCCAGCAATTCCGGGTCGAACTTGGCGAGCTCCTGCTCGATGGCGCGCACCTGCTCCACCGGATCGGTGCCGTCGATCGGCGCGATGTCCACCAGGTGCAGCAGCAGGCGCGTGCGCGAGACATGCCGAAGGAACTGGATGCCCAGCCCGGCGCCCTCGGCGGCGCCCTCGATCAGGCCGGGGATGTCGGCGATCACGAAGCTCTGGTCCTGGCCCAGGCTGACCACGCCGAGGTTCGGGTGCAGCGTGGTGAACGGGTAGTCGGCCACGCGCGGCGTCGCCGCCGACACGGCGCGGATGAAGGTCGACTTGCCCGCATTGGGAAAGCCCAGCAGCCCCACGTCCGCCAGCAGCTTGAGTTCCAGCTTGAGCTCGCGCACCTCGCCCGGCGTGCCCGGGGTCGACTTGCGCGGCGCGCGGTTGACCGAGCTCTTGAAATGGATGTTGCCCAGGCCGCCCTTGCCGCCTTCGGCCACCAGCAGGCGCTGGCCGTGGTGGGTGAGGTCGCCGATCACCTCGTCAGTATCGACGTTGGTGACCACGGTGCCGACCGGTACGCGGATGCTGGTGTCCTCGCCACCCTTGCCGTACATGTCCGAGCCCATGCCGTTCTCGCCGCGCTGCGCCTTGAAGCTGCGCTGGTGGCGGAAGTCGATCAGGGTGTTGAGGCCCTCATCGGCCACCAGCCACACCGAGCCGCCATGGCCGCCGTCGCCGCCGTTGGGGCCACCGAAGGGGATGAACTTCTCGCGCCGGAAGCTGACGCAACCGTTGCCGCCGTCACCGGCGTGGACTTTGATGATCGCTTCGTCGACGAATTTCATGGGGAAGCCGGAAACAGAAGGAATCGGAAATCAAGAACGCCCGCATGATACGGCCAGCGTCGCGGAGATCGGGCGCAACGCTCGGCTAAGACGCTTCCGCGCGGCCTGAGCCCGTTCTCGATAGCCGTGCAAAACAAAAGCCCCGCCGAAGCGGGGCTTTCGCTGCAGCCTCGGGGGCGATCAGCCCTTGACGACGCTGACGAACTTGCGGTTGTTCTCGCCGCGGGTCTTGAACTCGACCACGCCGTCGGTCAGCGCGAACAGGGTGTGGTCACGGCCCAGACCCACGCCGGTGCCGGCATGGAACTTGGTGCCGCGCTGGCGGACGATGATGTTGCCGGCCTCGATGGCCTGGCCGCCGTACACCTTCACGCCCAGGTACTTGGGGTTCGAGTCGCGACCGTTGCGGGACGAACCTACGCCTTTTTTATGTGCCATGACTTGATTCCTCCGGCTCTATCAGGCGTTGATGCCCGTGATCTCGACTTCGGTGAAATGCTGCCGGTGCCCCATCTGCTTCTTGTGGTGCTTGCGGCGGCGGAACTTGATGATGCGGATCTTGTCCGCACGGCCGTGCTTGCGCACGGTGGCCGAAACGGTGGCGCCGGCCACGGTCGGCGCACCGACGTTGACCGCATCGCCCGAGCCGACCAGCAGCACCTGGTCGAAGCTCACGTTGGCGCCTTCCTCGGCATCCAGCAGCTCCACGCGCAGCACGTCGCCCTGCTGGACGCGGTACTGCTTGCCGCCGGTCTTGATGACTGCATAACTCATGGGATTGTCCCTTCTGTCGTTATTCTCTTGGGTTTCGCCACGCACCTATCGGGCGTGGTGAACGCGGGAGTATAGCGAGCCCGTCAGGGCCTGGTCAATCTTTGAGCAATGCTTCAATGCCCGGCTGTCGAGGCCGCCGCCGGACTGCCCAGGCCTGGCGTGGCGGATGGTACGGCCGGACAGCGTCCCTGGGCATCGATGCGGCCGCTCTTTTGCAGCTCGCTCAGCATGGCCTGGGCACGATTGCGGCCCCACTCCTGGCCGGCCTGCATGCTCTCGCTCATGACCGCGGGCATCTGGGCGACCATCTTCCTGCCCAGGGGCGACCGGTAGAACTTGATCAGGCCCTCGATATCCGCGGCGCTGAAATGCTTCTGGTAGATCGGCACGACCGCATCGGTAACCTCGCGGAAGCCTCCTGCCGCCAGGAATCCGTTCCAGTAGCTGGCCGGCACGCAGGGCAGCTGGTCCCGCATCATGCCTGCCAGTTGTGCGTTGATCTGGCTCGCCATCTGACCAAGCATCCGGTTGACCCCGGCCACCTCCATCAGCTGGCGCACCTGCGCCTGGCTGGCCGGCTTGGCGGAGGCCATCGTCGACGTTCCTGCCGCGGCTGCCAGCCACAGTCCCGCACCCCACCGGATCCATCTGCGCATGACTCTCTCCCGCCCTCAGCCGGCCGCCGCCGGACAAGGCATTTAGCCACAGCTGCCGGTCCGTCGCGCAATTTGTGACCTCTCCAGGTTGGTATAGTGTCCGGTCTCCCCCATATCCCTGCGCGCATGGAAACCATACGCATCCGCGGCGCCCGCACGCACAACCTCAAGAACATCGACCTGGACCTGCCGCGCGATCGCCTGATCGTGATCACGGGCCTCTCCGGCTCTGGCAAATCCTCGCTCGCCTTCGACACCATTTACGCCGAAGGGCAACGCCGCTACGTCGAGTCCCTCTCGGCATACGCGCGGCAGTTCCTGTCGATGATGGAGAAGCCCGACGTCGACCACATCGAAGGCCTCTCCCCGGCGATTTCGATCGAGCAGAAGTCGACCTCGCACAACCCGCGCTCGACCGTGGGCACGATCACCGAGATCTACGACTACCTGCGCCTGCTCTACGCCCGCGTCGGCACGCCGCGCTGCCCCGACCACGCCATCCCATTGGAAGCGCAGACCGTCAGCCAGATGGTCGACGCCACGCTGGCGCTCGATCCCGACAAGCGCTGGATGCTGCTCGCGCCGGTGATCCGCGAACGCAAGGGCGAGCACGTGCAGGTGTTCGACCAGCTGCGCGCGCAGGGCTTCGTGCGCGCCCGCGTCGACGGCGTGGTCTACGACCTGGACGCGGTGCCGCCGCTCACCTTGCGCCAGAAGCACACCATCGAGGTGGTGATCGACCGCTTCCGCCCGCGCGAGGATCTGAAACAGCGCCTGGCCGAGTCATTCGAAACCGCACTGCGCCTGGGCGACGGCCTGGTGGTCGTGGTCGACATGGACGACGACAAGGCGCCCGAGCAGTTGTTCTCCTCGCGCTATTCCTGCCCCGTCTGCGACTACTCGCTGCCGGAACTGGAGCCGCGCCTGTTCTCGTTCAACTCGCCGATCGGCGCCTGCCCCAGCTGCGACGGCCTGGGCGTGACCCAGGTGTTCGATCCGGCGCGCGTGGTCGGCCACCCGGAGCTGCCGCTGTCCAACGGCGCCATCCGCGGCTGGGACCGGCGCAACCCGCACTACTTCCAGATGCTGCACTCGCTGGCCGCGCACTACGGCTTCGATGTGGACACGCGCTGGCGCGACCTGCCGCCCACCATCCAGCAGGCGATCCTGTACGGCAGCGGCAAGGACAAGATCGCCTTCCGCTACCTCACCGAGCGCGGCGGCCGGGTGACCCGCGAGCACGCGTTCGAGGGCATCCTTCCGAACCTGGAACGGCGCTACAAGGAAACCGAGTCGAGCGCGGTGCGCGAAGAGCTGGCCAAGTACATCAGTGACCATCCCTGCCCCACCTGCGAAGGCCAGCGCCTGAACCGCTCCGCGCGCCACGTCTTCGTCGCCGACCACGCGCTGCCTGCGCTCACCAACCGTTCGATCGACGACGCGCTGGCGTTCTTCGACGGCCTGAAGCTCAGCGGCTGGCGCGGCGAGATCGCGGCCAAGATCATCAAGGAAATCCGCGAGCGCCTGACCTTCCTCAACGACGTGGGCCTCAACTACCTCACGCTGGATCGACAGGCCGACACGCTCTCCGGCGGCGAGGCGCAGCGCATCCGCCTGGCCAGCCAGATCGGCGCCGGCCTGGTCGGCGTGATGTACGTGCTGGACGAACCTTCCATCGGCCTGCACCAGCGTGACAACGAGCGCCTGCTCGGCACGCTCACTCGCCTGCGCGACCTCGGCAACACGGTGATCGTGGTCGAGCACGACGAGGACGCCATCCGCATGGCCGACCACGTGCTCGACATCGGCCCCGGCGCCGGCGTGCACGGCGGCGAGGTGGTGGCGCAGGGCACGCTGAAGGACATCCTCGCGTCCGAGCGCTCGCTCACCGGCCAGTACCTCTCGGGCACGCGCGCCATCGAGGTGCCCACCGAGCGGCGCAAGCCGGTCGACGAGGAATCGTGGCTGCGCCTGAAAGGCGCGCGCGGCAACAACCTCAAGCACGTCGACCTGGCGATTCCCGCCAAGCTGTTCACCTGCATCACCGGCGTGTCCGGTTCGGGAAAGTCCACGCTGGTCAACGACACGCTGTTCCGCCTGGCCGCCGCCGAATTGAACGGCGCCAGCGCACAGCCGGCGCCGTTCGAATCCGTGCAGGGCATGGAGCTGTTCGACAAGGTGGTCGACATCGACCAGTCGCCGATCGGCCGCACACCGCGCTCCAACCCGGCCACCTACACCGGCCTGTTCACCCCGCTGCGCGAACTGTTCGCGCAGGTGCCCGAAGCCCGCGCGCGTGGCTACACGCCGGGCCGCTTCAGCTTCAACGTGCGCGGCGGCCGCTGCGAGGCCTGCGAAGGCGACGGCATGATCAAGGTAGAGATGCACTTCCTGCCCGACGTATACGTGCCCTGCGATGTCTGCCACGGCAAGCGCTACAACCGCGAGACCCTGGAGATCCACTACAAGGGCAACACGATTGCCGATGTGCTCGACATGACGGTGGAGGATGCGCTGAAGCTGTTCGAGAACGTGCCGACCATCGCGCGCAAGCTCGACACGTTGCGCGCCGTGGGCCTGGACTACATCAAGCTCGGCCAGAGCGCGACCACGCTCTCCGGCGGCGAGGCGCAGCGCGTGAAGCTCTCCAAGGAGCTGTCCAAGCGCGACACCGGCCGCACGCTTTACATCCTGGACGAGCCCACCACCGGCCTGCACTTCCACGACATCGAGCAGCTGCTCGACGTGCTGCACCAGCTGGTCGACCAGGGCAACACCGTGGTGGTGATCGAGCACAACCTCGACGTGATCAAGACCGCCGACTGGATCGTCGACCTCGGCCCCGAGGGCGGCGCCGGGGGCGGCCGCATCCTGGTGGCCGGCACGCCGGAGGAAGTGGCGGCCTCGCTGGAGTCCCATACCGGGCGCTTCCTCGCGCCACAGCTCAAGACCGCGGCCCGGCACAAGGCGGCGCAGGCGCCGGACAAGCCCAAGCGGGTCAAGGGCGGCGCCAAGCACATCGCCTCGGCCGACAAGTACAAGCCCATGCGCGGCAGGAAGAAGGCAACGTGAGCCCACGCAAGTCGACCAGGAAGCCGGCCGAGGCCCAAGCCGCGACAGCCGCAGAAAGCACCTCGCCGCAGCCGCTGTTCACCGCAGCGATCGACGTGCGCTGGCGCGACCTGGACGCGTTCAACCACGTCAACAACTCCAACTACCTCACCTACCTGGAAGAGGCACGGCTGCAGTGGCTCAGCCACGTGCCGGGCCCGTGGTTCGGCGACCATGCCATGCCGGTGATGGCCGCCGTGCAGCTCAACTACCGCCGGCCGATCGAATGGCCGGCACAGTTGCGCGTGGAGCTCTCCTGCGAGCGGCTGGGCAGCAGTTCGATGACCATCGGCCATCGCATCCTCGACGCGGAACACGCCGACCGCCTGTACGGCGACGGCCACGTGGTGATGGTCTGGATGGACCCGGCCACCGGCAAGCCGGTGCCGCTGCCCGACGCGATCCGCGCCGCCGCCGCGTAGCCTGCGGCCATGCAAGCCCCGGTCGCCCGCACCTCGTTCAGCGTCGAACCGGCCGCGTCAGGTCCTGTCGAGACCATCGCCGGCGGGTGCCGCCCGTGGCGCTTCCGGCCGCATTTCCACAGCGGCGACGAAGTGGTGCGGATCCATGCGGGGCGAGCGCGGTTGCGATTGCCGGCCGCCCTCGTGGACGTCGCTGCCGGCGACACGGTCGTGGTGCCGGCGGGCGTGGTGCATCGCTTCGAGCCGGTCGACGGCAGCGGCTGGGCGTTCACCTCGCGCTTCGTGCCTCCGGCCGTGCGCGAGGCGTCCCCGGACCATCCGCTCGGCGCGCGCGCAAAGGCGCTGCTGGCCGAACGTGGCACGCTGCACACCGACGTGGAGAGCCTGGCGCGTTCGTGCGCGGTTTCCGCCGGCCACCTGTGCCGCGCCTTCCGCCGCATGACGGGCACGGGCCTGCACAACTTCCACGTCCTGCTGGCCCTGCACAAGGCCAAGGCGCTGCTGCGCGACCAGTCGCCGATCGCGCAGGCGGCGCTCGACGCCGGCTTCTACGACCAGGCGCACCTCAACCGGGAGTTCGTGCGCACCTTCGGCATGACGCCTGCCGCCTTCCTCCGCGGCTGGGCGGTGGCCGCCTAGCTCAGCGTGCCGGCGCGTAGCTCCAGCGCCATGTAGGCGGTGCCCGGCACAGGGTTGTCGTAGTAGGACGCCACCGGCTGGAAGCCCAGCGCGGCATACAGTTGCCGCGCCGCCTGCATCGAGGCCAGCGTGTCGAGCAGCATGCGCGCGTATCCCGCCTGGACCGCCCAGGCAATCACCGCCTCGGCCAGGCGCCGTCCCAACGCCTGCCCGCGCGCCTGGGGCCGCACGTAGAGGCGTTTGATCTCGCACACGCCCGGCTGCGACCAGGGGCGCAGCGCCACGCAGCCCAGCGCCGAACCTGCGGCATCGCGCGCCAGCAGGATCACACCCTTCGGTGGCGCGTACTTGCCCGGCAGTTGCGCCAGCTCGCTACCCACGTCCTGGAACGACAGGTCGATGCCCAGGCGGTCGATGTACTCGGCAAACAGCGCACGCACGACCGCGATGTCCTCCGGCAGGCGAGCCGGGGCGATTTCGATGGCGGTGGACGGAGACATGGTCGGCTCTCGCATGGCAGTCGCGGCAAGATACCCACCTGCAAGCCCGCCACGCTTGGATGGACCTGACCGGCGGTCACGCCCGGGCCATACCAGCGGTTTCACCCGAGCCTCTATGATGGCCCGACCCCACGACGGAGCCTGCCCATGCCCCTGCCCGCCCGGAGCACCTTCGCCTACACCCTCCTGACGCTACTGTGCGCATCGCCGCTGGCTCACGCGGGCGATGCCACGGAGCTGACCTTGTACCGCAGCGACAGTCCCGCGCTCTATGCCGCCTCCGGTGACGGCAGCGTCGGCGAGGGTTACGCCGTGGCGCGCGAGCAGCGCACGTTGTCGCTGAAGGCCGGCATGCAGGATCTCACCCTGGCTGACCTGCCGCTCTACCTCGACCCCGAAGCGATCGCACTGGCGTTCTCCGGCGGCCAGGCCACAGTGATCTCGCAGCGCCTGCTGCTGGGACAAGGCAACGAAGCCGCGCTCGCCGGCCTGGTCGGGCGCGAGGTGGACGTGCTCGGCGGCAACGGCCAGCCGCTCGCCAGCGGCACCCTGCTGCGCGCCGGCAATGGCCTGCTGGTCAAGGGTGCCAACGGCACGACGCTGGTGCGCGATTATGCGGCAGTGCGCTCGTCCGGCGGCGAGTTCCCCACCGGCGCCAGCCTGCGCCTGCGCGTGGATGCCGCCCGGGCCGGCGATACCACAGCCACGCTGAGCTATCCCACGGCCGGGCTTGGCTGGCGCGCCGCCTATGTCGCCACGCTGCAGCCGGGCCAGGCCTGCCGGATGCGGTTCGAGTCGCGCGCCAGCATCGCCAACCGCAGCGGGCGCGACTGGAGTGCCACTACGCTCAAGCTGGTTGCCGGCGAACCGCGCTTCGCCAAGCCCTCGGGGCCGCAGCCGATGATGGCGCGCGCCTTTTCGGCCAAGGCCGAGGCCGCCATGCCGCAGCAATCCCCGCTGGCCGACTACCGCCTGTACACCTTGCCGCACCCGGTCGACCTGCCCGATGGCAGTGTCAGCCAGGTGCCGCTGTATGCCGAACGCACGCTCGAGTGCGAGCGCACCGCGCTGTACGAGAACGGCAACCGCTGGACGCCTCCACAGCCGATGCTTGCACCCGACTTCGACACCAGCGGCGGCAACACGATCGAAAGCACGCTGCGCTTCACCGCCTTCGACAGCCTGCCTGCCGGCTACCTGCGCGTGCTGGGCAACGACAGGGCCGGCACGCCGCAATTCCTCGGCGAAGGCCGTATCGAGGACACGCCCAAGGGCAGCGACGCCACGCTCACCCTCGGTACCGCCTTCGACCTGCGCGCCGAGCGCGAGCGCACCTCGTTCAAGCTGGACAAGGCCGCGCACACGATGGACGAGGCCTTCCGCATCACGCTGACCAATGCCGGCCAGTCGGCGCGCGTGGTGACGGTGCGCGAGCATCCCAGCCGCTGGCGCGAGTGGACGCTGGCGTCCTCCTCGATCGAGCCGAGCAAACAATCACCCGACGTGCTGGAGTTCAAGGTGAACGTGCCGGCCGGCGGCAAGGCGACGCTCGACTATGCGGTGCATTACCGCTGGGCCGAGGTCGAATAGGCCGGATGGGGACAGCCTCCCCAATCGCCCGCCGCCAGCACGATCGAAAACCAAGGACACCCGCCATGCTCGACATCCTTCCCCACGACGGCGACATCACCGAGATCCGCCTGGCCCGCCCGCCGGTCAACGCGCTGAACATGGACCTGATCGCCGCCCTGCGCGACGCGCTCGCCCAGGCGCCGCGCAACGGCGCGCGTGGCCTGGTGATCTCCGGA
>NZ_JABFWW010000107.1 GCF_013362045.1 Frateuria sp.
TCAGCAAGACCGCTGAAGTCACCGAGCTGCTGCGCCAGGGCATGACCAAGTACGAGCTGGTCGCCCGCGGCGGCGTGTCGATGTTCGCCTCCGTCACGCGTCCGCGTCCTTCGCCGGCGCAGTGGCAGGCGTACGTGGACGGCATGGATCTGCAGCGCCGTTTCCCCGGCATGGTGGGCCTGGGGTTCGCCGAATTCGTGCCGGCCACACGGCTGGCCGACCTCCAGCTGGAATGGCGCGAAGCCGGCCACGGCCTGCTCGAGATCTGGCCGCGCGGGCAGCGCCACGATTACGGGCCCATCCTCTACCTGGAACCGAAAACCCCGGCGAACGTCGGTGCGATCGGCTTCGACATGTACTCCGAGCCGGTGCGCCACGCCGCGATGTCGCAGGCGATGGAGAGCGGCAACGCGACGCTGTCCGGCCCGGTGCACCTGATCCAGGACGGGTCGCTGCGCAGCACGGGGCTGCTGCTGTACCTGCCGGTGTACCGCGGTGGCGGACGGCCGGCGACGCTGGCCACCCGCCGCGCCGATATGCAGGGCTGGGTCTACGTCCCCGTGCGCATGGAGGGCTTCGTGCGCAACGCGCTCGGCGCGCTGCGCAACGACAACCACTTCCGCGTGTTCGATATTTCGGCGGGGGATCGCCTGCTGTACGCCACCTACGCGCCCAGCGACCGGCCACCGCCGGCGTTCCGCCATAGCAGCGCGTTCGAGTTGTACGGGCGGCGATGGCGCGTGGATTTCGAATCGCCGCCCCTGGCGCAGGCCGCGCCGCGCGTGCAGGGCCTGCAGAACCTGCTGGCGCTGGGGCTGTTCTCATCGCTGCTGCTGTACGCGATCGCGTGGATGCTCGCGCGCACCGAAGCGCAGGCGTACCGCATCGCCGTGCGCATGACCGAGGACTACCGCCGCAGCGAGCAGCGCTTCCGCAGCGCGATGCGCTATTCGGCCATCGGCAAGGCGCTGCTCGACAGCGAGGGCCACATCGTCGAGGCCAACCCGGCGCTGGCGAACATCGTCGGCCTCACGCCCGAGGCACTGGTGGGCCGGCGCTTCGACGGGCTGTTCGAGAGCGACGAGCCGGAGATGATCGCGCACGGCCACGGCACCACTGACGCGCAGGGCGTGCATCGCGCCACCCGACGACTGCACCGGGAGGGCGGCGACCCGCGCCAGGCCCAGCTGACCTACGCACCGGTGCCCGGAAACATCGGCCAGGACATCGTCGGGCTGGTGCAGGTGGAAGACGTCACCGAGCGCCTCCGGGCCGAGGCAAGGGTGCATGCGCTGAACCGGACACTGGAGGCGAGGGTGGCTTTGCGCACCCGGGAATTGAGCCAGGCCAACCAGGAGTTGGAGGCCTTTGCATACTCCGTCTCACACGACCTGCGGGCGCCGCTGCGGGCGATCGACGGTTTCAGCCGCATCCTGATCGAGCGTCATTCGGCCGGCATGGACGAAAACGGGCGGGGCTACCTGGTGCGCGTGCGCCGGGCGGCAGGGCGCATGGGCGAGCTGATCGACGCGCTGCTCAAGATGTCGCGCGTGAGCCGTGGCGAATTGAGGCTGGAACGCGTGGACCTGAGCCGTTTGGCGGGCGAGGTCGTCGAGGAATTGCGCGTGGGCGACACGCGGCGCCAGGTCGAGGTGACCATCCAGCCGGAGCTGTATGTGATCGGCGATGCGCCGCTGCTGCGCAACCTGCTGGGGAACCTGCTGGGCAACGCGTGGAAGTTCACGCGCGACCGGCTGGATGCGCGCATCGAGTTCGGCGCGGTGATGGACGCGCAGGGACTGGAATACTTCGTGCGCGACAACGGCGCGGGGTTCTCGCAGGCCTATGTCGACAAGCTCTTCCGTCCGTTCCAGCGGCTGCACCACAACGACGACTTCGCCGGACACGGCATCGGCCTTGCGTCTGTGAAGCGCATCGTGGAGCGCCACGGCGGCACGATCCGCGCCGAAGGCGAAGTGGGGAAGGGCGCGACGTTCTGGTTCACGTTGCCGCGGGAAAAGCTTGGGGAATAGGCCCGGTTTCGCGCGGCTCGTTGAGCCTGTCAATCGAAACGTCGTGCCGGCGCATCACCTACGCCGACCCTCACCCCAGCCCCTATCCCGGAGGAGAGGGGCTCAAAGCATCAGG
>NZ_JABFWW010000238.1 GCF_013362045.1 Frateuria sp.
GGCGCAAATGTTCGGCGAAGCGGCGGGCGAGGCGGGTGGCCGGCTGTTCGGTGCCGTCCGGCGCCAGCGGCAGGCCGACCACGAGGGTGTCCGGCAGCCACTGCTGCTGCAGGTTGTCGAGCTTGGACCAGTCCGGCCCGCCTTCGTGCACCGGCACCACGGCGAGCGCGCGGGCGCTGGCGGTGACCCGGTTGCCGACGGCGACGCCGATGAGCCGGCTGCCGACATCGAAACCGAGCACGCAACTCATGCGCGACAGCTCGCGTGCGAGGCGGATCGCGTCGCGCTCACGCGTGGCCCGCGTAGCCCGGCAACTGCAACGGATCGACGCCGACGAGTCCGGCCGCGGCGCTCCAGCGTTCCTCCAGCGGGGTGTGGAAAAGCACTCGCTCGTTGGCTTCCGCGGTGAGCCAGCTGTTGTCCTTCAGTTCCTGCTCCAACTGGCCGGCGCTCCAGCCGGCGTAGCCCAGTGCCATCAGGGCGTCCTGCGGGCCGTCACCGGCGGCCATCGCCACCAGGATGTCGCGCGAGGTGGTGACCGACCACTCGTCGTTGATGCGGTAGCTCGATTCCCAATGCCCGTGCTCGCGGTGCAGCACGAAGCCGCGCTCCTGCTGCACCGGGCCGCCGATCAGCACCGGCCGGTCGGCCAGCTCCTGGTCGCTGCAGTCGAGCTTGAGCTGCGCCAGCACGTCGCCGAGCCGGTATTCGGAAAGCCGGTTCACCAGCAGCCCGACCGCGCCGTCCTCGTCGTGCTGGCACAGGAAGGCCACGCCGCGCGAGAACGGCGGCTCGGCCAGGCTCGGCATGGCGATGAGGAAATGTCCGGCAAGGGTCGGCGTATTGGGGACGGCGCTCATGCGGCCATTGTAATGCGACGGACGGGCGTGCGTTGTAGCGCGGGCGATGTGAAGCGGCCGCAACGCGCGCCGCGCCTTGGGCGCACGTGGCGGCTACTTGTTGCGCAGCACGTTGCCCGGCAGGAACTGCCAGGTGCGGGTGATGTAGAGCTCGTCGACATGTTGGTCCCTGGGGATCGGCGGGAACGGCGCGGCCAGCCTGACGATGCGCTCGGCGGCCTTGTCCAGCAGCGGTTCGCCCGAGCTGCGGATCACGTCGATGGCCTTGACGCCGCCGTTGCGGTCGAGCGTGACGGTCAGCTCCAGCTCGCCGTGCAGGTTGCGCCGGCGCGCCTCCTCGGGATAGTTGAGGTTGCCGATGCGCTCGATGCGGTCCACCCAGCCGCGCATGTAGGCGGCGTAGACGTATTCCTTGGTATTGGCCGAAATGAATTTCTTCTTCGGCCGCTTGGCGTAGGCCTCGGTGCGGTTGCGCACCTCCGCGGCGAGCTGGGCCATTTCCTGGCGGCGGCGCAATTCCTCGGCGGTGGGCGTGTCCTGCGTTTCACGTGCGGTCTGCGCATTGTCGCTGGTCACGCTGAAATGGCTGCGCCCGCTGGTGACGATCTGGCGCGCCGGCGTGGCTTCCTGCGGGCGCGGGACGGTGGCCTCGACCGGCCGCTGCGCAGTGCCCGGCGTAGGTCGGGACAGCACGCCGGAAACCGGCTGCGAAGGCCGCGCGGCATGCTCGCTCTGGCCGCCGCCCTGGTTGTTCGCCTGGGCCAGGAAGTCGGCCTTGTCCGGCGCCTCGCGGTTGGCCACGTCGACCAGGGTCACGTCCAGCGTCGGCAACCCGGGCTTGGGTTTGACGTAGTGGAAGGTCAGGCCGAGCGCCAGCACGCCGTGCAGCAGCAGCGAGAACAGCAATGTCGCCCCGATCGGATCAGGGGTGTCGGGGCGGCGGACGGTGGCACTCACGCAGGAACGTTCTCGATCGCATCGAACAGTTGTCCGGCGATATTAAGCCCGAACTGCGCGTCCAGTTCGCGGGCACAGGTCGGCGATGTGACGTTGATCTCGGTGAGGTAGTCGCCGATCACGTCCAGGCCGACGAAGCGCAGCCCGCGCCGGCGCAACTCGGGCGCCACCTGCGCCGCGATCCAGCGGTCGCGCTCGGACAGCGGCACGCCCACGCCGCGGCCGCCGGCGGCCAGGTTGCCGCGGAACTCGTCGCCCTGCGGGATGCGCGCCAGCGCGTAGGGCACCGGCTCGCCGTCGATCAGCAGGATGCGCTTGTCGCCGGCGC
>NZ_JABFWW010000046.1 GCF_013362045.1 Frateuria sp.
GTGGTCAAGCCACTCTTGCAGGGCGGGGTTCGGCCCACCTTGTCGCGCCTGGATAGTGGCTGCAGCCATCCTACGTGGACTGCGCATGGCGCAAGGCGGCGAGGACGAGGCGACGCTGCAGGCGGTCGGCGATACCTTTGCCGGCGGCCAGCTGCATGCGCTCGAGCGCCGCCGCCTCGCCCGCCACCGGCTCGCCTGGCCGCACGAAGGCCTTGGCCAGTGCAAGGCGCCCGCGCCACGTCGCGCCCTGCTCCTTCAGCCAGCCCAGCGCGGGCAGCAGTTGCTGCTCCGTTTCGTCGAAGTCGCTGCCGAACGGAAAGGTCGGCAGCATTCCGCCGCGCCGCAGCGGTGCCAGCGCCTCGTGCAGGTGTTCGGGCCGATGCCGCCGCCACGCTTCGGGAATGCGGAAGCCGGCCGCGAGCTTGCCGTGGGCTTTTGCTTCGGCCGCCAGCGCGTCGAGGAAGCGCGCGTCGCAGATCGAGAGCATCGCCTCGATGCACTCGCTGTCGCTCTTGCCGCGCAGGTCGGCGGCGCCGTACTCCGTCACCACGACGTCGCGCAGGTGGCGCGGGATGGTGGTGTGGCCGTAGTTCCAGCGGATGTTGGTCTGCACCTGGCCGCCCTCGCGGCGGGTCGAGCGCAGCAGCAGGATCGAGCGGCCGTCGTCGAGCTCGTGTGCCATCGCGACGAAGTTGTACTGGCCGCCCACGCCGCTGACCACTGCGCCGTCCTCCAGCCCGTCGGAGACGGCGGCGCCCAGCAGCGTGGCCATCATGCAGGTGTTGAAGAAGCGCGCGCCACGGCGCTGCAGCGCGGCCAGGCTCTGGTGGTCGCCATAGAGTTGGTTGACGTTGGAGACCGGGCACATGTCGATGGCGTCGGGGTCGGCCGCCTCGGTCGCGTCCAGCCATGCGTACAGCTCGCGGCTGCCCAGGAAGAACGCGCCGCGCAGCCAGTGCCCGCCGGGCGTGGCAGGGTTGAGCCGGCCGGCCACGGCGGCGCGTTCCAGCGCCAGGTTGTCCCAGCTGCGGCGCTTGAGGATGCCGGCGCGCGCCAGGTGCATGAAGCCGTCCATCACCATCTCGCTGGCGCCGTAGAGGCCTGCCTCGAACGGCTCCAGGCCGCCGATGCGGCGGGCCAGCGCCAGCGTCGGGCTCTCGCCATCGAGCGCGCGCAGGCCGTCGCGCCAGGCGGCGTTGTCCTGCTGGCGCAGCAGCAGCCCCCTGACCAGCGCGTCGGACAGCGCGCCGATGCCGATCTGCAGGCAGCCACCGTCCTTCACCAGCGCGCTGGCATGCAGGCCCAGCGCGTATTCGGTGACGTCCACCGCTGGCCGCGGCAGAGCGAACAGGCGCGGCGAATGGGCCGGCGCCAGTTCCAGGTCGAAGAAGTCTTCCGCCACTTCTGCGTGGCCGCTCAGGTACGGCAGATCCGGATGCACCACCGCCACGCACAGCGGCCGCGGCTTGCCGGCGCGCGCGCGCTGGGCCAGGAAGTCGAGCGTGAGGTCGGGGTTGCAGGAGAGGCTGTAGCGCACACCCTGAGCCGTCTCCCGCCGCGCCACCAGTTGCACCAGCAGGTTGAGGTCCTGCGCGGCCAGGTCGCGCGCGACGTGGGTGTAGTTCTGGCTGATGTAGTCGCGCTGCGCCCGCGGCGCGCGCAGCAGCGCGCCCGACTGCAAGTAGAACTCGTGCACGGCCACGTTGTCCGGCAGCGCGTGCCGCGACTCGGCCAGGGCGTATTCCGGATCCTCGTAGTCGGCGCCGAAATGGCGCTCGAGGAATGGCGCGAGGAAGCGCTGTTCCAGTCCCGGCCTGGGCTGCGGCCGCGTCAGCGACAGCGCGGTGTAGAGCGTCAGCGACCGGGCCGGGTCGGCGACGGTCAGCCGGTAGAGCGCATTGAGCAGGCCATGCGGCTTGCCAAGGCCCAGCGGCGCGGCCACGCACAGGTGCGGCCCCAGCCGGTCGGCGATGAGCTTGGCGCAGGCGGCGGTGTCGTCGAGGCGCGGCGCGGACGGCATGCGCGAATCATCGCAGAAGCGGGGCGCGGCGCGCATCCGGGCTGCGATATGGGCGCACGGGCCATGTCCTACACTCGGCCCATGGCGACGACTCCGCTGATTCCTCACGCGCCCAGCCGCTTCCTGGCCGAGCAGGCCCTGAGCCGGGCTGCCGGCGCTCCGCTGATCGGCGGCAACGCGGTCGGCCTGCTGATCGATGCCCAGGCGCATTACGACGCCTGGCTGGCCGCCATCCGCGGCGCGCGGCAGCGCATCCTGCTGGAAAACTACATGATCGGCGACGACGCGGTCGGCCGCGCGTTCCGCGACGCGCTGGTCGAGCGCGCCAGGTCCGGCGTGATGGTGGCGGTGGTGTATGACTGGCTCGGCTGCCTGGGCCAGTCCGGCCACGCGTTCTGGCAGCCGCTGCGCCGCGCCGGCGGCGAGGCGCGCGTGTTCAATCCGCCGCAACTGGGCAAGCCGTTCGGCTGGATCACCCGCGACCATCGCAAGCTGCTGGTGGTGGACGGCGACCTGGGCTTCCTCTCCGGCGTGTGCATCAGCGCGCGCTGGCTGGGCGATGAGCGGCGCGGCGTGCCGCCCTGGCGCGATACTGGCGTGTCGCTGCGCGGGCCGGCGGTGACCGAACTGGAGCAGGCTTTCGCGCAGAGCTGGGCGAGCCTGGGCAAGCCGCTCGCGCTGCCGGAACGGCAGGTCGGGACGGCCGGCAACATCGCGCTGCGGGTGATCGCCACGCAGCCGGCCACCGCGGGCATGTACCGGCTGGACCAGCAGGTCGCGGCGATGGCGCGGCGCACGCTGTGGATCACCGATGCCTATTTCGTCGGCATGGCGCCCTACGTGCAGGCGCTCGCCTCGGCTGCGCGCGACGGCGTGGACGTGCGCCTGCTGGTGCCGGGCACCAGCGACGTGCCGCTGGTCGCCAGCCTGTCGCGCTCGGGCTACCGGCCGCTGCTCAAGGCGGGCATCCGCGTGTTCGAGTGGAACGGCTCGATGCTGCACGCCAAGACCGCCGTGGCCGACGGCCAGTGGGCGCGCGTGGGCTCGTCCAACCTCAACATCGCCAGCTGGCTGGGCAACCGCGAGATCGACGTGGCGGTGGAGGACACCGGCTTTGCCGGCCTGCTCGAGGAGCAGTACGAGCGCGACCTGGCCAACGCCACCGAGATCGTGCTGGCGCCGCGCCGCCATCGGCCGTACATCGAGCGGGTCAAGAGCAGCACCGAACGCCCGCCGCGCCCCAAGCACCCCGGCGGCAGTTCCAGCCGCGCCGCCGCTGGCGCCCTGCGCATCGCCAACACCGTCGGTGCCGCGCTCACCGACCGCCGCGTGCTGGGCGACACCGCGCGCGGTCCGCTGCTGGCGGGCATCGCGGTGCTGGCCCTGCTCGCCGCGGTCGCCCTGGCGTGGCCGCGGGTGGTGAGCTGGCCGATCGCGGTGCTGGCGGCATGGTTCGCCCTCAACCTGGCGATCCGCGTCTGGCGGCTGCGCAAACGGAGCGAGTAGCCCTTTCGCAGGGGCGCTTCAGCCCGCCGGCCGTTCTGCCGCGGAGGAGCCATGATGGGAAGGAACCACCCTGCGGACAGCTGCAAGGAGCCGCGTCTGCAAGAGCGGTGCGTACATGAGGCATTCCTTGCACTCTTCCGTCCAACCGCATGTTCTCCAAACGCTTCGTGCTAGGCTCGCCGGTCCATGCACAGCCCCGACCCCCCTACGGCCCCGCCGCGCAGCATCCTCACCCCCAGCACGCTCAACCGGCTGGTGCGCGGGCTGCTGGAGGACGCGCTGCCGCTGGTGTGGATCGAGGGCGAGCTGTGCAACGTGTCGCGCCCGGCTTCGGGCCACCTGTATTTCACCCTGAAGGATGCCGGCGCCCAGGTGCGCGCGGCGATGTTCAAGCCCAAGAGCGGTTGGCTGCGCTTCAAGCCGGCCGACGGCATGCATGTGCTGGTGCGGGCGCGGGTCGGGTTGTACGAGCCGCGCGGCGAGTTCCAGCTGGTGGCCGAGCACATGGAGCTTGCCGGCGAAGGCGCCCTGCGGCGGCAGTTCGACCTGCTCAAGGCGCGGCTGGATGCCGAAGGCCTGTTCGACAGTACGCGCAAGCGTCCCCTGCCCCGCTATGCGCGGCGCATCGGCGTGATCACCTCGGCCACCGGCGCGGCGATCCGCGACGTGCTGAGCGTGTTGCGGCGGCGCTGGCCGCTGGTCGAGGTCGAGGTGCTCCCGGTGCCGGTGCAGGGCCGCGAGGCGCCGCCGGCGATCGTGTCGATGCTGCGCAAGGCCTCGGCCAGCCAGCGCTACGACGTGCTGCTGCTGACCCGCGGCGGCGGCTCGCTGGAAGACCTGGTGGCCTTCAACGACGAGGCGGTCGCCCGCGCCTTGCATGCCAGCGTGGTGCCGGTGGTGAGCGCGGTCGGCCACGAGATCGATTTTTCCATCGCCGACTTCGTCGCCGACCTGCGCGCGGCCACGCCCTCGGCGGCCGCCGAGCTGCTGGTGCCCGACGCCCGCGCATTGAGCCGTCATCTGGCTCAGGCGCTGCAGCGGCTGCGGTTGTTGCAGCACCGCCGGCTGCAATCGCAGACCCAGCGCGTGGACCACCTGCTCGCCCGCCTGCAGGCGCAGCGCCCGCAGGCGCGGCTGGCGCGCGACCGCGAGCGGCTCGTGCAGCTGCATCGGCGCCTGCATGCGGCGCTGCGCGAGCAGGCACGCATTCGCGCAACCCGGCTGGAACGGCTGCACGCCCGGCTGCTGACGCAGCATCCACGCCAGCGGTTACAACTGCTGCAGCGGCGCCTGGCCGAGCACGAGCGCTCGCTGCGCCAGTGCATGGGCCATCGGATGGAACGCGCGCAGCTGACCCTGCGCCAGGCGGCGCGCGCGTTGCAGGCGGTCAGCCCGCTGGCTACGCTGGAGCGCGGCTACGCGATCGTGTTCGACCACGAGGGACGCGTGCTGCGCGATGCGAAGAACGCCCCGCCGGGCACGCCGCTGCGCGCACGGCTGGCCGAAGGCGAGCTTTCGCTCAAGGTCACCGACGGCACGTAGGTGGGCATAGGGTGGGCTTCAGCCCACCATTCCCGGTACGCCGTGGATAGGCTGAAGCCCATCCTACGCTCTGCGGCTCACACCTCGGCAACGCGGTCGGCGGCACGCTGCCCTTTGTCATCGGGAGACGTCCATGCTCGAGAAGACCTACCCCTATTACCTCGCCAACCGCCCGCAGCAGCCGAACACCGATCTGGAGGTGCGCGACAAGTACAGCGGCAAGGTCGCCACCCGCGTCGCAGTGCCCGACGGCAAGGCGATCGGCAAGGCGATCGCTGCGGCGGCAGCGGCCGCCGCGCCGATGCGCGCGTTCAAGCCGTGGGCGCGCCAGGCCGTGCTGGAGCACTGCGTGGCGCGCTTCTCCGAACGCCGCGACGAACTGGCGATGGCGCTGTGCATCGAGGCCGGCAAGCCGATCAAGGACGCGGCCGGCGAGGTCACCCGGTTGATCGAGACCTTCCGCATCGCCGCCGCCGAGGCCGTGCGCGTCGATGGGGAAACACTCACCCTGGAACTGGCACCTCGGCTGGACGGCTACCACGGCTATACCAAACGCGTGCCGATCGGGCCGGTGTCGTTCATCACGCCGTTCAACTTCCCGCTCAACCTGGTCGCGCACAAGGTGGCGCCCGCGATCGCCGCCGGCTGTCCGTTCGTGTTGAAACCTTCGGAGAAGACACCCATCGGCGCGCTGATCATCGGCCAGGTGCTGGCCGAGACCGACCTGCCCAGGGGTGCCTTCTCGATCCTCCCCGTGGACGGCGCGCACGCCACACCGCTGGTGGAGGACGAGCGGTTCAAGCTGCTGTCCTTCACCGGCGGGCAGATCGGCTGGGACCTCAAGGCCCGCGCCGGGCGCAAGAAGGTGGTGCTGGAGCTCGGGGGCAATGCCGCCTGCATCGTCGATGGCACCCAGGGCGGCAAGCTCGACGCCATCGTCGAGCGCCTGGTGTTCGGTGCCTTCTACCAGTCCGGCCAGAGCTGCATCGGCGTGCAGCGCATCTACGCGCACGCCTCGCTCTACGAGGCGCTGAAGAAGAAGCTGGTCGCGGCGACAAAGAAGCTCAAGGCCGGCGACCCGAAGAAGAAAGACGTGTTCATCGGCCCGATGATCGACGAGGCCGCGGCCGAGCGCCTGCACGGCTGGATCGAAGAGGCGCGCAAGGCCGGCGCGAAGCTGCTCTGCGGCGGCAAGCGCCAGGGCAACATGCTGGAGGCCACGCTGATGGAGGACGTGCCGCGCGAGGCGAAGGCCAACCGCCTGGAAGCCTTCGGCCCGTTCGCCCTGCTTGCGCCGTTCGATGAGATCGACCAGGCCATCGCGCAGGCCAACGACTCCGACTACGGCCTGCAGGCGGGCATCTTCACCGACTCGCTGGAGCACGCCATGCGCGCCTGGGACGAGCTCGAACAGGGCGGCGTGATCGTCAACGACATCCCCAGCTTCCGCGTGGACAACATGCCCTACGGCGGCGTCAAGCTGTCCGGCTTCGGCCGCGAGGGCGTGCGCTACGCCATCGAGGACATGAGCGAGCTACGGCTGATGGTGATGCGCCGACCCGGCTGAGCGCGGCGTCAGTCGACCGGCGGCCCGGCACTCTCCGGCGGCGCCTCGGTGCGCCCGCGCCACGCATACCAGTGATACAGCGCCATGCCCACGTATTCGTGCAGCACGGCGTCGGTGACCGACAGGTTGTACGCGCTGGGCAACAGCGACCATACGCCGCGCAGGTAATCCGCGCGCCCCGGCGTGACAACGAGGCCGAAGCGGCGGAACGCGAACATCGCGCGCCGCAGGTGGTGCGCCGACGTCACCAGCCAGACCCGGTCCGCGCCGATGCGCGCCAATGGCACCCGCGCGAACTGCGCGTTCTGCCAGGTCGTGTGGCTGCGCATTTCCAGCACCTGGTCGGCTTCGGGCACGCCGAGCCGTTCCAGCGTACGCTGGTAGGTCAGCGCCAGCGGCTCGCCGGTGGACAGCGCATCGCCGCCGCTCACCAGCACGGTGCAGCGCGCCCCGGCCTCACGGCAATCGCGGTAGAGCGACACGGCCTCGGCGATCCGCGAATAGGCGGTGTGCCCTGGCTCCAGCGGGCCGCCCGGAGGATAGGTGACCCCGGCGGTGAGCAGCACGATCGCGTTGGACGGCGCCCAATCCAGCACCGGACGTTGCGCATAGGGCGACTGCCACGGCCGCAGCAGCACCTTGGGCACCAGCCCGCAGCCCACTGCGAATACCGCAAGCAGCGCCAGCACGATGGCGGCCCGTTGCAGCCACCGCCAGCCCAGGTGTCCGGCAAACCATGCGAAGGCGAGCAACGCGATCAACAAGGGCACGGTCATCCGCAGTCCTCTGCACAGGCGGGCACGGCATTATGCCGGGGCCGGGATGAGCGCCATGCACATGGCCGGTTCGGGAAGGAACGCGGCCGCCCCGCCTGCTACGCTGCGGCGAGCCCGCACCGATCCCGAGAAAGATGCCCGTCCTCGTCTTCGTCCATGGCTGGAGCGTGACCAGCACCGCCACCTACGGCGCCATGCCGCAACGGGTGCAGGAGGCCGCCGCCGCGGCCGGCCTGCCGCTCGCCATCCACGACCTCTGGCTGTCCGAATACGTCAGCTTCAACGATGCGGTGACCATGGCCGACCTGGTGCGGGCGTTCGACCACGCGTTGCGTGACCTGCACCTGTCGACCGCCAGCTTTGCCTGCGTCACCCACTCCACCGGTGGCCCGGTGGTGCGCGAATGGCTGCGCGCGCAGCGCGACCGGCCGGGTCGCCACAGCACCATCCGCCTCAGCCACCTGGTGATGCTGGCGCCGGCGAATTTCGGCTCGGCGCTGGCCAAGCTGGGCAAGGGCGCGCTGGGCCGGCTCAAGGCCTGGTGGAACGGCGTGGAGCCCGGCCAGCGCATCCTCGACTGGCTGGAGCTGGGCAGTGCCGCCTCGCTGTCGCTCAACCTCGACCACATCCACGGCAACGATCCGGCCTCGCGCGGACAGTTCCTGTTCGTGCTGATGGGCGACCGGCCCGACCGTTCGCTGTACGACCATCTCAACAGCTATACCGGCGAGGACGGCTCCGACGGCGTGGTGCGCATCGCAGCGGCCAACCTCAACGCACGCCATGCCGTGCTGTCCGTACCGGACAACCGCCGCGGCGCCGCGGCCGACACGCTGTCGCTCGGCATGCAGCGCGGTCCGCGCTGCGCGTTCAAGCTGGTGGCCGGCGCGTCCCACTCGGGCGGCGAGCAGGGCATCCTTGCCGCCGCGGCGCCGGCGACGGTGCAGGCGATCGTGCGCTGCCTGCAGGTCGGCGAAGCGGCCGGCTATGCGGCGTTGTGCGATGCCTTCGACCGCGAGAACGCGGTGCGCGACGCCGACAAGGTGGAGCCGGCCAGCGCCTACACCTCGCGCCCGCACATCCACGACCCGCGCAGCATGCTGATCCTGCGCCTGGCCGACGAGGCGGGCGAGCCGCTCACCGGAGCCGGCTTCTTGTTCACCGCCGGTCCCGAGGCCAGCCTCGACCAGTTGCCCGCCGGCTTTCTCGGTGACCGCCAGGCCAACACAACCGATCCCTGCACGATCGCGCTCTACCTCAATTACGCCCTGCTCGCCGGCGACGCCCGCGTGCCCGACCCGGATCACCCGCGTCGTACGTTGCGCCCCGTCGTCGCCAGCCGCCGCCCCTACGGCGCGCGCGTGCAGCCTATGGACCTGGCCGGGCTGGTGCAGCATGCCCTGGCCGCCACGGCAAGGGATGAGGACCTGTTCGCCATGCTCGGGCCGCACCAGACAACCGTGCTCGACGTGGTGCTGCCGCGGCACATCCATGAAGGCGTGTTCCGCCTGACCCGGGACCTGGCGCCGCACGATTTCCGCCATCCCGTCCCCGGCGCGGTGATCGGCGGCTGAGTGCACTGCAGGGCAGGTGCCTGCGCGAATCCCGAGGCGGCAGCTCTCGCCCGTGCAGCGCCACGCGCAGACTCGTGCGCCACCGATGGCGCCTTTGCAGCGTGCTAACGTGCCGGCGTTTTCGCTGCACGGCCCCGCATGTCCGATTCCCTGCACGTCCTCGTCGCTTCCTGCCGTCACGCGCAGGACATCCGCAAGAGCCGGTTCCTGGCGCAGGCCGCACCGGTACAGACGAGCGCACAGGCGCTGGCCTTCCTGCACGAAGCGGCCGCCCCCTCCGCAACGCACAACTGCTGGGCGTGGCGCATCGGTCGGGACTACCGCTTCAACGACGACGGCGAACCCGGCGGCACGGCCGGGCGCCCGATCCTGCAGGCGATCGAGGGCGCCGGCATCGACCGCGCGATGGTGGTGGTGACGCGCTGGTACGGCGGCATCAAGCTCGGCGCCGGCGGATTGATGCGCGCCTATGGCGGCACCGCGGCCGAATGCCTGCGCATCGCCGAGCGGGCGCCGCTGGTGGCGATGGCACGGCTGACCGTGCGCTGCCCTTTCGCGGACCTGGCCCTGCTCAAGGCGCGCTGCCCCGGCTGGAACGCGCGCATCGAAGGCGAGACCTTCGACGGCGAGGGCGCCACGCTGGAGCTGGAGCTTCCTGCCGACGGCGCCGAGGGCGTCTGCACGCGCATCGTCGACCTCACCCGCGGGCAGGGCCGGGTGCGGCGGCTGGATGGCGTCGCCGGCTGATCGCGGCGGCATTCCTTCCGCACCGGCCCCGGAAGCATCGGCATCCAGAATGACGCGGATGGGGATGGATCGGGCCCATCCACGTTATGCTCCCGCTGCGGCGCGCGGGGAGCGGCCGCGAGGGGCGTGCCGCTTCGGGCGCGTGGGGGAAAAGACAATCAGAACGGAACCACCAGTGACAGCCCAAACCCAAGGCGCCAAGCGCACCGAATTCACCCTACGCGGCCTGGTCATCGGCATCGTGATCACCGTGGTGTTCACCGCGGCCAACGTGTTCTTCGGCCTGAAGGCCGGCCTGACCTTCGCCACCTCGATCCCCGCGGCGGTGATTTCGATGGCCATCCTGCGGGCGATGAAGAACTCGACCATGCAGGAGAACAACATCGTGCAGACGGTGGCCTCGGCCGCCGGCACGCTGTCCTCGATCATCTTCGTGCTGCCGGGCCTGATCATCATCGGCTGGTGGAACGGCTTCCCGTTCTGGATGTCCTTCGGCATCTGCGCCACCGGCGGCGTGCTTGGCGTGATGTACACGATCCCGCTGCGCCGCGCGCTGGTCACCGATTCGGACCTGCCCTATCCCGAAGGCGTGGCCTGCGCCGAGGTGCTCAAGGTGGGGTCCGGCAGCTCGCAGGAGGCGGCCGAGTCGGTCGAATCCGGCGGAGCGGGACTCAAGGCGGTAATCACCGGCGCCGTCGTCTCGGCGGTGTTCTACGTGATCGTGCAGACCAAGGTGTTCGCCACGGCCGTATCGGACTACTTCCGCATCGGCGACCGCGGCGCGGCGACCGGCTTCGACTTCAGCCTGTCCTTCGCACTGTTCGCGGTCGGCCACCTGGTTGGTCTGTGGGTGGGTTTGGCGATGCTGGCCGGCGCCATCATCGGCTGGGGCTGGGCGGTGCCGCACTTCCTGCTGCTGCATCCGGAAACGGGCGCGGTAGCGGAAGCCGCGCAAGCCACCTGGAGCCACTACGTGCGCTTCGTCGGCGCCGGCACCATCGGCGTGGCGGCAATCTGGACGCTCGCCAAGCTGGTCAAGCCGGTGGTCAGCGGCCTGGCCGGCGCGATGGCCGCCTCGCGCGTGCGCAAGGCCGGCCAGCTGGCCACGCTGCCGCGCACCGAGCACGACATCCCGATCGGCGTCGTCGGCCTGGTGACGCTGGCCTGCATGGTGCCCGTGGCGTGGCTGCTGGGCCACTTCGCCAACATCAGCGGGCTGGGTTCGCACACCGCGCTGCTGGCGATCGGCGGCGTGCTGTTCGTGCTGATCCTGAGCTTCCTGGTCTCGGCGGTCTGCGGCTACATGGCCGGCCTGATCGGTTCGTCCAACAGCCCGCTGTCGGGCATCGGCATCCTGGTGGTGATCATCGCCGCGCTGCTGCTGGTGCTGGGCGTCAAGGCCATGATGCCGGCGGAGGCAGGCAAGGCGCTGGTCGCCTTCGCGCTGTTCATCACCGCCATCGTCTTCGCAGTGGCGTCGATCGCCAACAACAACCTGCAGGACCTCAAGACCGGCCAGCTGGTGGACGCCACGCCTTCGCTGCAGCAGTGGGCGCTGGTGATCGGCGTGATCGCCGGCGCGGTGGTGATCCCGCCGGTGCTGGACCTGCTCAACCAGGCCTACGGCTTTCTCGGCGCGCCGGGCGTGGACCCCGCCCGCGCGCTGCCCGCGCCGCAGGCCGGCCTGATCTCGGCGCTGGCCCAGGGCGTGATCACCGGCAACATCGACTGGAGCCTGATCACCATCGGCGCAGCCATCGGCGTGGTGCTGATCCTCGTCGACGAAACCCTGGTGCGCACCGCCAAGTCCGCCCGCCTGCCACCGCTGGCGGTGGGCCTGGGGATCTACCTGCCGACCTCGACCACGCTGATGGTGGTGGTCGGCGCCCTGGTCGGCGCCTGGTTCGACAGGCGCGCCGACCGCGGCCCGAACGCCGACGCGACCAAGCAGTTGGGTGTGCTGCTGGCCTCCGGCCTGATCGTGGGCGAAAGCCTGCTCGGCGTGATCGTGGCCGCGCTGGTGGCCTTCTCCGACAAGCTTGGCTTCGCCAACCGCAACGCACCGCTGGCGCTGGTCGGCGACGGCTTCGCCACGCCGGCGATCTGGATCGGCGGCATCGCCTTCGTCGCCTGCGTGGTGGTGCTCTACCGCTGGATCGCCCGCATGGGCCGCGGCGCCTAGCTTTGCTCCCTCTCCCTCGGCCCTGCCGGGGGAGAGGGTCATAGGGAGGGGAAGACCCTCTGCTTGCCCGCTTGGGGAATCCCCGCCCGCCCCCACCTCCTGAGGCTCCACCCCGACAGGCGCCTCGATGAGCGACTCCGCACCCTCCGGCAAGCCCGCCCGCCGCATCGGCGCCCTGCGCCAGCTGTGGCCCTTCCTCAGGCCGCACAAGGCGCTGGCGATCGGCTGGCTGGTGTTCCTCGCGCTCTCCTCGGGCTCGACCCTGGTGCTGCCGATGGCGGTACGGCACATGATCGATGCCGGTTTCGGCAACGCCAGCGGCGAGACGATCAACCGCACCTTCCTCGGGCTGTTCGGCGTCGCGCTGGTGCTCGCCTTCGCCACCGCCGCACGCTATTTCTGCATCACGCTGCTGGGCGAGCGCGCGCTGGCGGCGCTGCGTACGAAGCTGTACGCGCACGTGATCCGGCTCGACGTGGGTTTCTTCGAGCGCTCGCGCGTGGGCGAGCTCACCTCGCGCCTGGGCACCGACACCGAAGTGGTGCAGGCGCTGATCGGTTCGGGCATCTCGGTGGCCTTGCGCAGCGCGGTGATGCTGTTGGGCGCCAGCGCCATGATGGTGTGGACCAGCCCGCGCCTGGCCGGCCTCACCGCACTGGTGATCCCCGCCGTGATGCTGCCGATCCTGGTGTTCGGCCGGCGCGTGCAGAAGCTCTCGCGCGCCAGCCAGGACCGCCTGGCCGATGCCGCCGCGATCGCCAACGAGACGCTCAACGCCGCACCGGCGGTGAAGGCCTACGCGCGCGAAGGCATCGAGAGCGGTCGTTACGGCAACGCCATCGTGCGCGCGCTGGAAAGCGCCCGCCGGCGCATCGGCATGCGCGCGCTGCTCACCGCGGCGGTGATCGTGCTGTTCTTCGGCGCCATAACGCTGGTGCTCTGGGCCGGCGCGCGCGATGTGGTCGCAGGCACGCTCGAGGCCGGCGTGCTCGGCCAGTTCGTGCTGTATGCGGTGTTCGCCGCCGGTTCGGTGGCCGGCCTGTCGGAGGTCTGGGGCGACGTGCTGCGCGCGGCCGGCGCGATGGAGCGCATCGGCGAGCTGTTCGGCGAGCGAGCGCAGATCGCCGATCCGCCCCAGCCGCTCGCCCTGCCCCGACCGGTGCGCGGTGCGCTGCGTTTCGAGCACGTCGGCTTCCACTATCCCACGCGGCCGGACGCGCCCGCGCTGCACGATTTCACGCTCGACATCCGGCCCGGCGAAACCGTGGCGCTGGTCGGCCCTTCCGGCGCCGGCAAGAGCACCGTGTTCGCCCTGCTGCTGCGCTTCTACGATCCGCAGACCGGCAGCATCCGCGTTGACGGCATGGACCTGCGCGCGCTCGCGCTGCCGGAGCTGCGCGGCGCCATCGCGCTGGTGCCGCAGGAGACGGTGATCTTCGCCGGCAGCGCCGCCGACAACATCCGCTTCGGGCGCCAGGATGCGAGCGAACGCGAAGTGCAAGAGGCGGCCCATGCCGCCGAAGCGCACGAGTTCATCAGCGCGTTGACGGACGGCTACGCGGCCGAACTGGGCGAACGCGGCGTACGCCTCTCCGGCGGCCAGCGCCAGCGCATCGCCATCGCCCGCGCCATCCTGCGCGACGCGCCGCTGCTGCTGCTGGACGAAGCCACCTCGGCGCTGGACGCGCAGTCCGAGGCCGCCATCCAGCAGGCGCTCGAACGACTGGAGAAAGGCCGCACCACCCTGGTGATCGCCCACCGCCTCGCCACCGTGCAGCGCGCCGACCGCATCGTGGTGATGGACGGCGGGCGCATCGTCGCCCAGGGCACGCATGAAAGCCTGCTGGCGGAGGGTGGGCTGTACGCGGAGCTGGCAAAGCTGCAATTCGTGGCCTGACCATCTGCCGTTCGCCCTGAACTTACGCCCGCAGGGCCGGAGTCGAACGGTTGCCGGACGAGCGAAAGGCCTCCCCCTTTCCCCCGGCTTTACCGGAGAGAGGGAGCAAGTGCGCGCTCCGCCCCTGTTGCCGCCAACTTGACGCGGGCGCGCCGAGCATCCGTACATGCCCGACCCGCTCCTCCAGCCCCGCCCCGAGGGCCTCTACTGCCCCGCCGGCGGCTTCTACATCGACCCGGCCGAGCCGGTGGCGCAGGCCGTGGTGACGCGTGCGCACGGCGACCATGCGCGCCAGGGCAACGCGCGCTACCACGTGGCGCGCGCCGGGCTCGCGCTGATGCGCGAGCGGCTGGGCGAACCGGCGGCGATCGAGGCCTACGACTACGGCGAGCCGTTCACGCTCGGCGATGTGCGCGTGTCGCTGCACCCCTCCGGCCACATGCTGGGCGCAGCGCAGGTACGCATGGAGCACGCCGGGCGGGTGGTGGTGGTGTCGGGCGACTACAAGCGCGAGAACGATCCCACCTGCGCGCCGTTCGAGCCGGTTCCCTGCGACGTCTTCGTCACCGAATCGACTTTCGCCTTGCCGGTGTATCGCTGGCCGCCGATGGCGCAGGTGGTCGACCAGTTGCTTGCCTGGCGGGACGATTGCGCGCGTCGCAAGGTCCCGGCGGTGCTGTTCTGCTATGCGCTGGGCAAGGCGCAGCGGCTGCTGGCCGAACTCGCGCCGCGCATCGACCGGATGGTGTACCTGCACGGCGCGCTGCTGCGGCTGGTGGAGCTGTACCGCGAAGCCGGCGTAACGATGCCGCCGACGCTGCCGCTGGAGGAAGCGGCGCGCGGCGCGGCGCTGGCGGGTGAACTGATCCTCGCGCCGCCGTCGGCCGCGGGCTCGCCGTGGATGCGGCGCTTTCCGAACGCCTCGACCGCGTTCGCCTCCGGCTGGATGCAGGTGCGCGGCAACCGCCGCCGGCGCGGTTACGACCGCGGTTTCGTGGTGTCCGACCATGCGGACTGGAACGGCCTGCTGCGCAGCGTGCGCGACAGCGGGGCACGACGCATCTACGTTACCCATGGCGATGGTCACGCCCTGGTGCGCTACCTGCGCGAACAGGGCCACGACGCGCTGCCGCTGGCGGCGCTGGGGACATGAGCGATGCGCCGCTTCGCGCAGCTCTATGCCGAACTGGACCGCACGGGTTCGACTATCGCCAAGCGCGACGCGGTCGCCGCCTACCTGCACGACACGCCGCCCGACGACGCCGCCTGGGCGGTCTACGTGCTGGGCGGCGGCAAGCTGCGCCGGCTGGCCAGCACCACCGAACTGCGCCAGGCCACCCGCGAGGCCACCGGCTATCCCGACTGGCTGATCGACGAAAGCTACGCACACGTGGGCGACCTGGCCGAGGCAATCGCGCTGCTGCTGCCGCCGGGCGATGGGCCGTTCGACGACATCCCGCTGCACGCCTGGATGGAGCAGCACCTGCCCGGCCTGGCGCGGCTCGACACGGCCGGGCGCGTGGCGCAACTCAAGGCCTGGTGGCACGTGCTGCCGGCGGCGGAGGTCTACCTGCTCAACAAACTGATCACCGGCGCCCTGCGCGTCGGCGTTTCGCAACGCCTGGTGGTACAGGCGCTCGCCGCGTGGTCGCAGTTGCCTACCGACCTGATCGCCCATCGCCTCAGCGGCGACTGGAGTCCCGACGCCGCTTCGCTTGCCGCGCTGGCGCAACCGGTGGAGGACGATGCCCATCGCGAGCATCGCCCCTACCCGTTCTTCCTCGCTTCGCCGCTGGAAGCACCGGCGGAGAGCCTGGGCGAGCGCGGCGATTGGCTGGCCGAGTGGAAATGGGACGGCATCCGCGCCCAGCTCATGCGCCGAGGCGGAGAGGCAAGGCTGTGGTCGCGCGGCGAAGAGCGGCTGGATGGCCGCTTCCCCGAGATCGAACGGGCGGCCTGCGCGCTGCCTGCCGGTTGCGTACTGGACGGCGAGATTCTCGCCTGGGACGACGGTGCGGAAGCGCCGCGTCCGTTCACCGCCCTGCAGAAGCGCATCGGCAAGCTCAAGCCGGGCCCCCAACTGCTGGCCGGGACGCCGGTGCGCTTCATGGCCTACGACCTGCTGGAACTGGGTGGCGCGGACCTGCGCGAAGTGCCGCTTCGAGAACGGCGCGAGCGGCTTGCCGGTCTGCTCGATGGCGCGCCTCCCACGCTCGCGCTGTCGCCAGCCGCCGATACGCAGGACTGGGACACCCTCGTACAACTGCGCGCCCAATCGCGCCAGCGGCACACCGAGGGCCTGATGCTCAAGCGCCTGGAATCGCCCTATCGCGTCGGCCGCAAGCGCGGCGACTGGTGGAAGTGGAAGGTCGATCCCTACACGCTCGACGCGGTGCTCATCTACGCCCAGTCCGGGCACGGCCGCCGCGCCGGCCTGTTCACCGACTACACCTTCGGCGTGTGGGACCGCGGCCATCTGGTGCCGGTGGCGAAGGCCTACTCGGGGCTTGACGATGCGGAGATCGCCCGGCTGGATGCGTGGATCCGCGCACATACGATCGAGCGCTTCGGGCCGGTGCGCTCGGTCGAGCCGCAGCACGTCTTCGAGCTGGCCTACGAGGCGATCCAGCGTTCCGGCCGGCACAAGTCGGGCGTGGCGGTGCGCTTCCCGCGCATCCTGCGCTGGCGCACCGACCTCGCCATACGCGATGCCGATCGGCTGGACGATCTCAGGCGCATGGCCGAAGGTTGAAGAACCCCCGACCTCTTTTGGCGCGGCTAGAACCGCACCAGCAGGATCAACGCGATCAGGAGCGCCAACACCGCCGCAGTGGCGATCAGCCACCACACCTCGCCGCGCGGGCCGGCGGCGTCCTCCGGCAGGCGTTCGTGCAATGGCTCGTGCGAGGTCACCACCGGTGACGGCAGCAGCCCGGGAGCGTCCACCAGGAAGCGGTGCATGGCGATGCCAAGCTGGTCGTCCGGATGCAATACGGCCTGCTCCACCGGCACACCGTTGAGGCGCAGCGGATAGCGCGGCGGTGTCGGCCCGGCCGCGACGTGCAGCTCACCGTCCTTCCAGAACAGCGCCAACGTGGCGGAAGCGGCCTGCGGCAGGTCCAGCGGCTGGTCGCCCTGCGGACCGAACTCCAGTCGCTCACGCACCGGGAACACCCGGCCCGACAGCGGCCCGGCGACCGCGCGCAGGGCAGCAGTGCAATGACTTTGCTGCGCGAGCGCGAGCGGCGCGCGCGATGCCGGATCCTCGTCCGCGCACAGCAGCATGCGGCAATCGCCCAGGCTCAGGATGTCGCCCGGACGCAGCAAGGCGCGCTCGCGCACCGGGCGCGCGTTGACGTAGACGCGGCCGGCCCCGGAGAGCACTTCCAGCATCCAGCCGCGGCGATCCTGCCGGATGCGCAGGTGATGCGCCGCACCCTGCTGGACGGACACCACCAGGTCGTTGTCCGGCGCGCTGCCTATGCTCAATGCGGCCTGCGCCCAGCGAAAATCCTCGCGAGCCGAATTGGGAAACTCGATACGCATCTGCAAACCAACCGAAGGACGCCGGGACTCTAGCAGATGCAGGCCGTGACCTTCGCGCAGGCCGCGTAAGATAGGCGGCCCACACGGAGCGCGCCCCATGCCGAAGATCGACATCCGCCGTCCACACACCCTGCCGCCGGACCAGGCGCGCGCCGTAGTCGACAAGGTGGCTGCGCGCATGCGCGAGAAGTTCGACATGCAAAGCCAGTGGCAGGGCGACACCTTGCGCTTCTCCCGCCCGGGCGTGAGCGGTGCCATCGCGATGGTGGCCAACGAGGTGCAGGTCACCGCCGAGCTCGGCCTGATGCTTTCGCCGCTCAGGGGCATGGTCGAGCAGGAGATCCGGCGCAAGCTGGACGAGTATTTCGGGGGCAGCGCCTGAGGATTCTTTGATCGGGCGTCCGGACGTGGCATACTTTGGCGCTTACGCGGCCGCTACGGCCGGGCCCAGACACACCGGAACGCATGGCCAAAGACGACGTCATCGAAATGGAAGGCACGGTCCAGGAGACCCTGCCCAACACCATGTTCCGCGTGCAGCTGGAGAACGGGCACGTGATCACCGCCCACATCTCCGGCCGCATGCGCAAGCACTACATCCGCATCCTCACGGGCGACAAGGTCAAGGTGGAGATGACCCCCTACGACCTGACCAAGGGACGGATCACCTACCGCATGAAGTAGGCCGACGTCGCAAAAAAAGAAGGCCGCGCAGTGCGCGGCCTTTTTCATGCCCGGGCTTCCGTCCCTGCCATGCCGGCAGGGTCAGCCGTCATCCCACTACGGCCGGCAGCTTCTCGGCCGCCTCGGTCGCAACGTGCAGGTCGCCGTCGCGCACCCCCAGGATCACCTTGCCGCCGTCGGACAGCTTGCCGAACAGGAGCTCGTCGGCCAGCGCCCGCTTGACCTTCTCCTGGATGACGCGGGCCATCGGACGTGCACCCATCTGCGGATCGAAACCGTGCTCGGCCAGCCAGCGGCGGGCGTCGGCGTCCACGTCCAGGACGACGTGCTTGTCGGCCAGCTGCGTCTCCAGCTCGATCAGGAACTTGTCGACCACGCGCAGGATGTGCTCGAAGTCCAGCGGATGGAACTGGATCACCGCGTCCAGACGGTTGCGGAACTCCGGCGTGAACATCTTGCGGATCACCTCCATCGCGTCGGTGGCGTGGTCCTGCTTGACGAAGCCGATGCTCCGGCGCGCCGCCTGCTGCGCACCGGCGTTGGTGGTCATCACCACGATCACGTTCTTGAAGTTCGCCTCGCGCCCGTTGGTGTCGGTGAGCACGCCGCGGTCCATCACCTGCAGCAGGATGTTGAACACGTCCGGGTGCGCCTTCTCGATCTCGTCCAGCAGCAGCACGGCATGCGGGTGCTTGGTGATCTGCTCGGTGAGCAGGCCGCCCTGGTCGAAACCGACGTAGCCCGGGGGCGCGCCGACCAGGCGCGAGACCGAATGCGCTTCCATGTACTCGGACATGTCGAAGCGGATCATCTCGATGCCCAGCTGCAGCGCCAGCTGCTTGGTCACCTCGGTCTTGCCCACGCCGGTCGGGCCGGCCAGCAGGAAGCTGCCGATCGGCTTGCTCGGGTCGGCCAGGCCGGAGCGGGCCATCTTGATCGACGCCGCGAGGGCCTCGATCGCCTGGTCCTGCCCGAACACCACCATCTTGAGGTTGCGCTCGAGGTTCTTCAGCACGTCGCGATCGGAGGCCGAGACCTGCTTGGCAGGGATGCGCGCCATCTTGGCGACGATGTATTCGACCTCCGGCACGTCGATCTTGCTGACGCGCTGGTTCTCCGGCAGCAGGCGCTGGCGCGCGCCGGCCTCGTCGATGACGTCGATGGCCTTGTCCGGCAGCAGGCGGTCGGGGATGTGCTTGACCGACAGGTCCACCGCGGCCTTCAGCGCCTCGTTGGTGTAGGCGACATTGTGGTGTTCCTCGAAGCGGCTCTTCAGCCCCTTGAGGATCTCGATGCTGTCGGCCACGGTCGGCTCGACCACGTCGATCTTCTGGAAGCGGCGGGCCAGCGCGCGGTCCTTCTCGAAAATGCCGCGGAATTCCTGGAAGGTGGTCGAACCGATGCAACGCAGCTCGCCGGAGGCCAGCATCGGCTTGATCAGGTTGGACGCATCCATGGTGCCGCCCGAGGCGGAGCCGGCGCCGATGATGGTGTGGATCTCGTCGATGAACAGGATCGCGCCCGGCTGCTTCTTCAGCTGGGTGATCACCGCCTTCAGGCGCTTTTCGAAATCGCCGCGGTACTTGGTGCCGGCGACCAGCGCGCCCAGGTCCAGCGCCCAGATCACGGCGCCTTCCAGCACCTCGGGCACCTCGCCCTCGACGATGCGCTTGGCCAGGCCCTCGGCCAGCGCGGTCTTGCCCACGCCGGCGTCGCCCACGTAGAGCGGATTGTTCTTGCGGCGGCGGCACAGCACCTGGATGGTGCGCTCGATCTCGTCCTGGCGGCCGATCAGCGGATCGATCTTGCCTTCCAGCGCCAGCTCGTTGAGGTTGCTGGCGTACTCGCTGAGCGGGTTGCCCTTGCTGTCGCCGCCCTCTTCGCCCTCGCGCTCGCTGCCAGGCATGCCGCTACCGGGCTCGTCGCCGATCTTGGCGATGCCGTGCGAGATGTAGTTGACCACGTCGAGGCGGGTGATCTCCTGCTGGTGCAGGAAATACACCGCGTGCGAATCCTTTTCGCCGAAGATCGCCACCAGCACGTTGGCGCCGGTGACCTCCTTACGGCCGGAGGACTGCACGTGGTAGACGGCGCGCTGCAGCACGCGCTGGAAACCGAGCGTGGGCTGGGTGTCGCGCTCGTCGCCGTGCGGCAGCACCGGCACGGTCTCGGCGATGATGCGCTCGAGCTCGGCCGACAGCCGCGGCAGGTCCACGCCGCAGGCGCGCAGGGCGCCGAGCGCGGATTGGTTTTCGGTGAGCGCGAGCAGCAGGTGCTCCACGGTCATGAACTCGTGGCGCTGCTCGCGGGCCTGCTTGTAGCAGTGGCCGATGGTGACTTCGAGATCCTTGCTGAACATCCGGACCTTCTCCGCTGGGATTGGCTGGGCGGCTTACGCCGCGATGGCTACAAGATGGGGCCGCTCATAGCTTTTCCATAGTGCACAGCAAGGGATGCTGATGAGTCCGTGAATACTCGTTTACCTGCGTGACCTTGGTTTCGGCCACCTCTCGAGTGAACACGCCGCACACACCCTTGCCTCGGGTATGCACGTGCAGCATCACCTGTACCGCACGCTCCTGATCCATGGCGAAGAAGCCGCGAAGCACCTCGACCACGAAGTCCATGGGAGTGAAATCGTCATTCAGCAGCACAACTTGAAACAGTGGCGGCCGTGCCAGTTCTGGACGGCTGGTTTCGACGGCAAGGCCGTGTCCGCTGCCGGGGTCGTGTTCGGGTTCGTGGGCCATGTTCGCTGGGGATCTTGCTACTGGTTTGGAGTATACGCTGCGCTGCATGCAGCCCCGGTCGCGTCGCCGTGGAGGCTGCGCCCCATTCAGGTGATGGCACAATGGCGCATTTCCATCCCTCGTCCCCCATGCCCGTCGCTTCCGCCACTGCCGCCGTCTGGCGTCCCCATGTCACCGTCGCCTGCGTGGTGGCGCAGGGCGAGCGCTACCTGATGGTCGAGGAGGAAATCGACGGCCGGCTCGTCTACAACCAGCCGGCCGGCCATCTGGACGACGGCGAAAGCCTGCTCCAGGCCGCCGTGCGCGAGACGCTGGAGGAAACCGGCTGGACCATCGAGCCGGAGCATTTCCTGGGCGTGCACCAGTGGCGCAGTACCGAGCACGGCGAAGGCGTGGTGCGCTTCAGCTTCGCGGCACGACCGCTGGCGCACGACCCCATGCGCCGGCTGGACCTGGGTATCCGCCGCGCCCTGTGGCTCAGCCGCGCGGAAATCGTCGCGCTCGGTTCGCAGCTGCGCAGCCCCATGGTGCTGCTGAGCATCGATGCCTGGCTGGCCGGAAGGCGCCTTCCGCTCGACACGCTGTCGAACCTTCTTGCAGGGCCGGCGCGGCCATGAAGGTGATGCTGGGCGTGTCCGGCGGCGTCGATTCCTCGGTCGCCGCGCTGCTGCTGCAACAGGCCGGCCACCCGGTCGAAGGGCTGTTCATGCAGAACTGGGAAGAGGACGAGCGCAGCGGCCCGTGCACGGCCGACGCCGATCGCAAGGATGCGCTGGCGGTATGCGGGCGGTTGGGCATCCCCTTTCATGTGCGCAACTTCGCCGCCGAGTACTGGGACGGCGTCTTCGAGCATTTCCTGGCCGAGTACCGCGCCGGGCGCACGCCCAACCCGGACGTGCTGTGCAACCGCGAGATCAAGTTCAAGACTTTCCTCGACGAGGCCCGCGCGCTGGGCGCCGAGAAGATCGCCACCGGCCACTACGCCCGGGTGGACTGCCGCGACGGCCGCTACCGCCTGCTGCGCGCCCTCGACACGGCCAAGGACCAGACCTACTTCCTGCACGCGCTGGGCCAGCGGCAGCTGGCTGCCACGCTGTTCCCGGTCGGTGAGATCGAGAAGGCGCAGGTGCGCGAACTGGCCCGCGCGGCCGCGCTGCCCACACACGCGAAAAAGGATTCGACCGGCATCTGCTTCATCGGCGAGCGCGACTTCCGCAGCTTCCTCTCGCAGTACATCCCGGCGCGCCCCGGCGAGATGCGCACGCCCGAAGGGGCCCTGGTCGGGCAACACCAGGGCTCCATGTACTACACCCTGGGCCAGCGCAACGGCCTGGGGATCGGCGGACGCCAGGGCCTCAGCGGCGAGCCCTGGTACGTGGTCGGCAAGGACGTGGCCGCCAATGTGCTCTACGTCGCGCAGGGCGGCGAGAACCACTGGCTGCAGTCGAAGCGGGTGACCGCCGAGGCGCCAAGCTGGGTAGCCGGAGCACCACCGCCGGTGTCCTTCCGCTGCACGGCCAAGACCCGCTACCGCCAGGCTGACCAGAGTTGCGAGGTACATGTCCGGGACGATGGCGTGGAGGTGCGCTTCGACGATCCGCAGCGCGCCGTCACCCCCGGCCAGTCGATCGTTTTCTACGCCGGCGAGGCCTGCCTGGGCGGCGCGGTGATCGCAGCCACCGACGCACCCTTCGGCGGCCTCTCCCCCCTGCCAGCAGGAACCTGAAGTGCTCGACACCTTCGCCATCAACGAACCGCGCGTGCTTGCGCTGGCTGGGCTGTTCCAGGCGGTGGGCCTGGCCCAGCAACTGGCCAACCAGGGACGCTGCGACGAAACGGCGATGGAGGCGAGCGTGGCCAGCGTGTTCCGCATCGACGCGGCGTCGGTGTCGGCCGTGTACGGTGGCGTGGGTGGCGTGCGGCTGGGCCTGCGCAGCCTGATCGGCCAGCTCGACGACAGCAACCGCGACATGGCCCTCACCCAGATGGCGGTCACCGTGATGCGGCTGGAACGCAGCCTGGCGCGCCGGCCCGAGCTCACCGCGAAGCTGCAGGAGGGCATCCTCGCCACGCGGCGCCAGGTCGAGCACTTCGGACAGGATTCGCCGCAGGTGATCCGCCGCCTCGCCGACGTCTACGCCTCGACCCTGTCCACCCTCAGCCCGCGCGTGATGGTCAACGGCCATCCGCAGCACCTGCAGCAACCGGCGGTGGTGGAGAAGGTGCGCGCGAACCTGCTGGCGGCGGTGCGCTCGGCGGTGCTGTGGCGGCAGGTCGGCGGTCGACAGTGGCAGATCGTCATCAACCGCCGGCAGGGCAGCATGCTGGCGCGCGGCCTGCTGACCGGGGCGACGCTGGACAATGGGTGATGCCCGGCGCGGGGCCTAAGACGCAACCTGCCGGAGTGCGCCTGGAGCCGCCTGCCCCACCACCAGTCCCGGCCTTCCCCGCGCCACCTCGCACAGCAATTGGGCGAAAGCCTGGATGTCGTCGTGCCAGGGGGATGCCTCGCGCCAGTACAAGGCGATTTCCCGGCCCGGCGCGGCGCCCTCCACGTGCGCGAGCGTCAGCTCCGGCATCGAGGCCAGCCTTTCGCGCGCCAGCGCCGGCACCAGCGCATAGCCGCCACGCAGGCCCACCAACGCGGCCAGGCTCTCCAGGCTGACGTCCTGCACGTGGCCGCCCTGCCCGTCGATGCCGCCGGGATGGCTTTCGGCCATCAGGGTGGCTTCGGCCTGGTCCAGTTCGGCCAATGCGACGCTGGCGCGTCCGGCCAGCGGATGGTCGGCGCGGAACATCAGCTCCCACGGCTCGAAGAACAACGGGCGCGCGGCAATGCCGCTGGCCGCGCTGGCCGCGGGCGCCAGCACGGCATCCAGTTCGCCCTCGTGCAGGCGGCGCAGCAGGCCGCGCGGCTTGCCTTCGGACAGGCTCAGGCGCGCCGCCGGAAAGTGCTGCGGGAACGGCTCGATCAGGTGCGGCAGCAGGTAGGGCCCGAGCGAGGCGGGCACGCCCAGGCGCAGTTCGCCGCCGAAGGCCACGGTGCCGGCGCGCGCCGCCTGCTGCAGGTGTTCCGCGGCAGCCAGCACAGCCTCGATCCGCTCCAGCAGGCGCTGCCCGCCGGCCGTGGGCACGATGCGGCGCCCGCCGCGCTCGAACAGCGGCGCCCCCAGCGCCTGCTCGACCTTCTGCACCTGGTGCGACAGCCCCGACGGGCTGATGTGCATGGCCCGCGCGGCGCTGTTGAAGCTGCCGTGCCGGTGCACCGCCTGCACCAGCGCCAGGTCGCGCAGCGATACCGCCGAGAGCGCCGTCGAAATCATCGAATGCAGCCTGCCACCAAATGCGTTTGTGCGGCGGCGCCGGCCG
>NZ_JABFWW010000064.1 GCF_013362045.1 Frateuria sp.
TTCGGCTGCTGCTGGCCGCCCTTGCCCTTGCCTTCGTCCTTGCGATCCTGCTCGCGCTGGATGTCGCGCTGCTTGTCGGCGGTGGCATCGGTCGCCGGCCGCGTGTTGTCCCTGGCACTCGGTTTGTCGTCCATGGAGGCTCCTTCGTTCACGACGGACCATGATGGACAACGGCGAGCGGGACGGCTGTCAACAGGCGCGGCGCGCCATTGTCGGAGCACGCCGACAGCGCCGGGATCGGGAGCGGCTAGCGGCCGCTGAGTTCGAGGAGGCGCGCCGGGTCGACCGGCTTGGTCCAGTGGTGATCGAAGCCGGCTTCGGCGGCCAGCTGCTTGTCCTGCTGCTGTCCCCAGCCTGTGAGCGCGATGAGGATCGGCTGCCGCACGCCCTCGAGCTTGCGGATGCGGCGCGCGGCCTCGTATCCATTGAAGTCGGGCAGGCCGATGTCCAGCAGCACGACGTCGGGGCGGAACTCGCGCGTCTTCTCGACCGCGCCCATGCCGTCGCTGGCGACGGCGACCTCGTTGCCGGCCATCTGCAGCAGCTCGGCCACCGTGTTGGCGGCGTCCTCGTTGTCGTCGACCACGAGGATGCGGCGCGCGGCGGTGGTGGGCGGCGGCGGCGTGGGCTCGGCCGCGGTGCGCGCGTTCGGCGACGGACCGCTGCTGGCGCCGTCGTCGGTCTTCGGCAGGTGCACGGTGAACTCGCTGCCCTTGTCGAGGCCCGGGCTGTGCGCCTCGACCCGTCCACCATGCAGGCGCACCAGGCCGTCCACCAGCGACAGGCCGATGCCCAGGCCGCCCTGGCGGCGCTCGGTGGGATGCGTCACCTGGGTGAACAGGCCGAACACCTTGCCCAGCATGTCGGGCTCGATGCCCGTGCCGTTGTCGCGGATGCGGACCACCAGCTCGCGTGGCTGCGACTCGATGACCACCTCGATGCGGCCGCCGCGGCGCGTGTACTTGGCCGCGTTGTTCAGGAGGTTGGAGAACACCTGCGCCAGCCGGGCCGCGTCGGCCACCAGGTGCGTGGGCGCGTCGGGATACGAGATCGACAGCTTGTGGTGCGCGGCCTCGATGTGCGGCCGGCTCATCTCCACCGCCGCATTGATGATGTGGACCAGGTTGGTCCGCTCCTTCTTCAGCTCGATCTTGCCGGTGGTGATGCGCGACACGTCCAGCAGGTCGTCCACCAGCCGCGCGAGCTGGCCCACCTGGCGTTCCATGATGCCGCCCACCTGCTCGATGCGCGCCGGGTCGCCGCGGGATTTCTTGATGATCGACAGGCCGTTCCAGATCGGCGCGAGCGGGTTGCGCAGTTCGTGCGCCAGCGTGGCGAGGAACACGTCCTTCGCGCGGTCGGACTCCTTCATCGCCAGCAGCAGCTGCGCGTTCTCGATCGCCACCGCGGCGCGGCGCGCCAGGTCCTCGGCCAGCGCGAGATCCTCGCTCTCGTAGCGCCGCCCCGATTCGGCGGTGACGAACGTCAGCACGCCCATCGTGCGGCCGCGCGCATTGAGCGGCGCGCCGATGTACGACCGCAGGCCCAGCTGCTTGAGCATGTCCAGCGGCTCGGGGGCGGAGGCGCGTGCCTCCAGCACGTCCTCGGTGATCACCGGCACCAGGATGCCCTTGCCCGAGCGCAGCACGCTCCACGTGCCGACCGGGCTCTCGGGATCGGGCGGGTAGCGGCGGTGCAGGTCGTGCGCGAGATGCACCTTCGCGGGATCGACGTGGGCGGCCGCCACGCGGTGCAGGCGGCCATCGGGCAGCAGCAGGTCGATGGCGCACCAGTCGGCGAACTGCGGCACCGCCAGCCGCGCGATGCGGTCCAGCGTGGTCTGGTAGTCGGCCACGCCCGCCAGTTCGGCGCTGGCCTGCGCGAGGAACTCCAGGTCCAGTTCGTTGTGCTTGCGGCGCGTGATGTCCTGGCACACGCCCGCCATCGTCACCGGCCGGCCGCTGGCATCGCGCTTGACCCGGCCGCGCGCCTCCAGCCAGTGCAGGGTGCCATCCGGCCACACCACGCGGTACTCGAGGCGGTGCCAGCCGGTGCCTGCGATGGAGCGCTCCAGCGCTTCGATGACACGATCGCGGTCTTCGGGATGGAGGATGGCCTGGTACGCGGCGCGATCGGGTGTCGG
>NZ_JABFWW010000083.1 GCF_013362045.1 Frateuria sp.
TTCGCGGGCGGGGGGAGTGATCGAAATGCTCATGGGCGCCGGGATGAAGAAGGCTGCAGGCCTACATTATCATGCAGGTTTACCCCGACGCGCCGGCCGGCGCGCAATCGAACATGACAGCGCCCGGTGCAGCGCGCGCGCAGGAGTCCCAGTCCCATGGCGGTAGTGAGTGTGAAGCAGGCCCTTTCCGGTGCCGTCGAAGCCGGCAGCACGGTGACCGTGCGCGGCTGGGTGCGCACGCGGCGCGATTCGAAAGCCGGGCTTTCCTTCGTCAACGTCAGCGACGGCTCCTGCTTCGACCCGATCCAGGCGGTGGCGCCGGCCACGCTCGCCAACTACGAGAGCGAGGTCCACCACCTGACCGCGGGCGCCGGCGTGATCGTCACCGGCACGCTGGTGCCCTCGCAGGGCAAGGGCCAGGCCTTCGAGATCCAGGCGAGCGCGGTCGAGGTCACCGGCCTGGTGGACGATCCGGAGACCTACCCGATCCAGCCCAAGCAGCACTCGATGGAGTTCCTGCGCGAGGTCGCCCACCTGCGCCCGCGCACCAACCTGTTCGGTGCGGTCACGCGCGTGCGCCACACGATGATGACGGCGATCCATCGCCACCTGACGGCCGAAGGCTTCTTCTGGATCAACACCCCGATCATCACGACGTCCGATGCCGAGGGCGCGGGCGACATGTTCCGCCTGTCCACGCTGGACCTGGCCAACCTGCCGCGCACCGACGGGGGCAAGATCGACTACCGCAAGGATTTCTTCGGCCGCGAGGCGTTCCTGACCGTATCCGGCCAGCTCAACGTGGAGGCCTACTGCCTGGCGATGAGCAAGGTCTACACCTTCGGCCCGACCTTCCGCGCGGAGAACTCCAACACGCCGCGCCACCTGGCCGAGTTCTGGATGATCGAGCCGGAGATCGCCTTCGCCGACCTGGCTGCCGACGCCGACTGCGCCGAAGGCTTCCTGAAGGCGATCTTCAAGGCGGTGCTGGAGGAGCGCGCGGACGACATGGCGTTCTTCGCCGAGCGCGTGCTGCCGGAGGCCGTCACGCGGCTTGAAGCCTTCATCGCCCAGCCGTTCGAGCGCATCGACTACACCGACGCGATCGAGATCCTGAAGAACTCCGGCCAGAAGTTCGAATACCCGGTCGCCTGGGGCATCGACCTGCAGACCGAGCACGAGCGCTATCTCGCCGAGAAGCACGTCGGCCGTCCGGTGGTGGTGATGAACTATCCGGAAGCGATCAAGGCCTTCTACATGCGCCTCAACGACGACGAGAAGACCGTCGCGGCGATGGATGTGCTGGCGCCCGGCATCGGCGAGATCATCGGCGGCAGCCAGCGCGAGGAGCGCCTGGACTACCTCGACCGGCGCATGACCAAGTTCGGGCTCGACCTTGCCACCTACGGCTGGTACCGCGACCTGCGCCGCTACGGAACCGTCCCGCACGCCGGCTTCGGCTTGGGCTTCGAGCGCCTGCTGTGCTATGTGTGCGGTCTGTCCAACATCCGCGACGCGATCCCCTACCCGCGCGCCGCCGGATCGGCCCTTTTCTGATCGTATGGTTTGATCTGCCATGTTCCATCGTTTTTCGCTGACGATCCTGCTGGTCATCCTCACCTCGCTGCTGGGCGCCTGCCACAGCGTCAAGGTGCTGGTGCCGCCCAACCTGCGTGCGCCGACCGATACCGGCAACGCCCTGGAGCAGGCCAGGCAGCAGCTGCAGAAGGCCACGCCGTGCTGCGGCAGCTTCGCGGACTTCTCCTACCAGACCCCCCTGCCGTGGCAGCCGAAGAAATTCGAGCTCGGCCCGGGCAGCATGGTCGCCAACCTCAACGGCGTACGCAGCTACTTCCTGGCCTTCCACCTGCCGGCCGACGTGAAGCTGCCCTACCGCGTGGCGCTGAAGTCCGACTTGAACGGCCGCTGGCTCCACGCGAGCTACCTGTTCGCTCCCACCACCGTGCTGCTGGATGCGGCGTTCCAGCCGATCGATTCGCAGGACGTGCAACTGTGCGAGTACATGGGCTGGAGCAGCGCCACCACCGGCGCGTTCGGCGCCTTCAAGGTCGCCAGCGACAAGGCGCGCTACCTGGTGGTCTACAGCTCGGCGGACCAGCAGGCCGGCAACACCTATTGGGAACAGTCGCCGGCCGCGTTTTCCGCGGAATCGCCGGTGAAGATGGCCAGCAACGGCAGCTTCCGCATCCCGCATGGCCCGGACGGCACCGTCTGGGTCGGCCTGATGAACGACACCTACCAGAAGGCGGTGGACAACGCGATCTGCGACAAGGCCCCGCAGGGCAAGGGGCTGCTCAACACGCTGCGCACTGCCCTGCCCACGCACTGGAGCGGAGGCGGCACGTGAACCTCGTGGTGATGCTGTACCTGCTGTTGCTCGCCGGCGGCATCGTTTGGTTCGTGCTGTATTACCTGGCGCAGTTCCGCATCGCCAGCCTGCTACGCACCCATCACCCGCAGCAGTGGAGGATCATCGCCGAGCCGGAGCAAGGACGGCCCAGCGGCATGCGCACGTGGATGCGCATGCAGCGCGTGCTGCGCCTGACCCGCCCGCGCCTGCCCGAACTGCTGCAGGACGCGGCGATCACCCGCTGGTTCCGGCTGTGGCGCATCGCGCCGTGGCTGGCCTGGGCCTGCTGGTTCGCGGCGGTGTTCCTGCAATGGAAGGCGCGCTGAGCCCATCGCCCCTCGAACTGCCGTAAGGAGTGTCCGATGCAACTGGATCTAAGCGGCCGCCATGCACTGGTTTGCGGCGCCTCGCAGGGCATCGGCCGGGCCAGCGCCATCGAGCTGGCCCAACTGGGCGCCACCGTCACCCTGCTCTCGCGCTCGACCGAGGCGCTGGAGGAACTGGCCGGCCGCCTGCCGCGCGCGCATCGCCAGGAACACGGCTGGCAGGCGGTGGACATGCTCGACACCGCACGGCTGCAAGGGGTGGTCACCGATATCGCCGCAGCCGATCCGGTGCACATCCTCGTCAACAACACCGGCGGGCCGCCCGGTGGGCCGGCACACACCGCCGACCCGGCCGCGTTCGAGGCGGCGTTCCGCCAGCACCTGATCGCCGGCCAGGCGATGGTGCAGGCTTTGCTGCCCGGCATGCGCCAGGCCAACTACGGGCGCATCGTCAACGTCATCTCGACCTCGGTGAAGGAACCCATCGCGAACCTGGGCGTGTCCAACACCGTGCGCGCCGCGGTGGCAGCCTGGGCCAAGACGCTGTCGGGCGAGCTGGCCGCCGAGGGCATCACCGTCAACAACGTCCTGCCGGGCTATACGCGCACCGGGCGCCTCGACAGCCTGCTCAGCGCGCAGGCCACGGCCAGCGGCCGCAGCGAGAACGACATCGCGCGCGACCTGATGGCGACCATTCCGGCACGCCGCTTCGGCGAGCCGGCCGAAGTCGCGGCGGTCATCGCCTTCCTCTGCACGCCCGCCGCCGCCTACGTCAACGGCGTCAGCATCGCGGTCGACGGCGGGCGCACGCGCACGTTGAGCTAGTTGCTCGCAGGGTGCCACCGCTCTCTCCGCATGGCGGGCTGAAGCCCATCCTACGAAGACGTGCATACGCCCCCTCCGGTGCAATCGCCGTCCCCAGGTCGTAAGCTTGCACGGATGCCTTCCCTGCGCCTCGCCAACCTGATCGACGGCCGCCTTGTGGCACCAAGGGCGGACCGTTGGCTCGAAGTGCACGAACCGGCCACCGGCGAAATCCTCGCGCACTGCCCTGACTCCGACGCCAACGACGTGGCGGACGCCGTTGCTGCCGCCCAGCGCGCGGCTCCGGGGTGGTCGCACACGCCGATCGAGCAGCGCGCGCGCCTGCTCCAGCGCCTCGCCGAGCTGATCGAACAGGACCTGGACGCCTTCGCCGCGCTCGAATCGCGCGACAGCGGCAAGCCGCTCGCGCTCGCACGCAGCCTCGACATCCCGCGCGCGGTGAGCAACCTGCGCTACTTCGCCGCGACGATCCAGGGCTGGGGCAGCGAGTCGCACGCGATGGCGCTGGGGCAGCCCGGCGCCGGAGCGATCAACTACACCTTGCGCCAGCCGCTGGGCGTGGTCGGCTGCATCAGCCCGTGGAACCTGCCGCTGTACCTGTTCACCTGGAAGATCGCGCCGGCGCTCGCCGCCGGCAACACGGTGGTGGCCAAGCCATCCGAAGTCACGCCATGCACCGCGGTTCGGCTGGCGGAGCTGAGCATCGCCGCGGGTTTCCCGCCGGGCGTGCTCAACATCGTGCAGGGCCGCGGACCGAGCGTGGGACAGGCGCTGGTCGAGCATCCGAGAGTCAAGGCGATCTCCTTCACCGGCAGCACCGCGACCGGCGCGGCGATCGCGGCGACCGCGGCGCCGCTGTTCAAGAAGGTATCGCTGGAGATGGGCGGCAAGAACCCGGCGATCGTGTTCGCCGATGCCGATCTTTCCGATGCCAACCTGGACACGATCGTGCGCTCGGGCTTCGCCAACCAGGGCGAGATCTGCCTGTGCGGCTCGCGCCTGCTGGTGCAGCGTTCGATCTACGAGGGCTTCCGCGAGCGCTACCTTGAACGCGTGCGCGCGCTGGTGGTGGGCGATCCGGACGAGCCCGGCACCCACCTCGGTGCACTGGTATCGCAAGCGCATTTCGACAAGGTGATGCGCTGCCTCGACCAGGCCCGCGCCGACGGCGCCAGCGTACTGTGCGGCGGCGAGCCGGTGCGGCTCCAGGGCCGCTGCGCCGGCGGATGGTTCGTTGCGCCCACCGTGATCGAAGGCCTGCCCAACACGGCGTCGACCAACCAGACCGAAATCTTCGGCCCGGTCGCGAGCCTGATCCCCTTCGAGGACGAGGCCGAAGCGATCGCACTGGCCAACGACAGCGCCTACGGTCTGGCCGCTTCGCTGTGGACGCAGGACCTTTCCCGCGCCCACCGCGTCGCCGCGGCGCTCGACTTCGGCATCGTGTGGGTCAATTGCTGGCTGCTGCGCGACCTGCGCACGCCGTTCGGCGGCGCCAAGCAGTCCGGCCTGGGCCGGGAGGGCGGCGCCGAGGCGCTGGCCTTCTTCACCGAGCCGAAGAACGTCTGTATCCGTTACTGACCTGGAACATCCATGCCGCACACCCTGAAAGACCTGCTCGCCAACAACCGCCGCTGGGCCGCCGGCGTCACCGCCGCCGACCCGCATTTCTTCGAGCAGCTCTCGCAGCAGCAGGCGCCGAAGTACCTGTGGATCGGCTGCTCCGACTCGCGCGTGCCCGCCACCCAGATCGTGGACCTGCCGCCGGGCGAGATCTTCGTCCACCGCAACGTGGCCAACGTGGTGGTGCACACCGACCTCAACGCGCTCAGCACGATCCAGTTCGCGGTCGACGTGCTCAAGGTCGAGCACATCCTGGTGGTCGGCCACTACGGCTGCGGCGGCGTCGGCGCGGTGCTGCGCCGCGACCGGCTCGGCCTGATCGACAACTGGCTGCGCCACGTCAAGGACGTGGCGTTCAAGCACGAGGTCTCGCTGCCGACGGACATCCCCTTCACGGCGCGGCACGATCGCCTGTGCGAACTCAACGCCATCGAGCAGGCGCTCAACGTCTGCGGCACCAGCATCGTGCAGGACGCGTGGGAGCGCGGGCAGCGGCTGACCGTGCACGCCTGGGTCTACGGTCTCACCGACGGCCACATGCACGACCTGGGCCTGGTGGTCACCGGCCGCGACGGCATGGCCGAGGCCTACCGCAAGGCGCTGGAGGGCCTTGCGCAACGCTGGCGGGGCCAGGCGTGAGCGGCATCATCCGCACCGACGCGGCACCCGCGCCGGTCGGCGCCTACCCGCATGCGCGCCGGGTCGGCAACCTGCTGTTCCTGTCCGGCGTCGGCCCGCGCGTGCCGGGCAGCAACCAGGTGCCGGGCAACGTCCACGACCACGGCGGCAGCCTGGCCGCCTACGACTTCGAGGCGCAATGCCGGCAGGTGTTCGCCAACGTGCGTGCGGTGCTGGAAGCCAGCGGCGCACACTGGGAAGACCTGGTCGACGTGACCGTGTTCCTCACCGACATGGCGCGCGATTTTCCCACCTACAACCGGCTCTATGCCGAGCATTTCGCCGGCGTCGACGCCTGCCGCACGACGCTGGGCATCAGCGCCCTGCCCACGCCGATCGCCATCGAACTCAAGTGCGTGGCCGCCCTGCCGGGCCCCTGACGAAGAAAGGCCCCGCCAGCTGACCCGGCGGGGCCCGAAGGATCGGACCGAACCTGCCTACTTGGTGCCGGAGGTCGCGTCGGCCGCCTTCTTGGCCTTGTGATGGTGATGATGATGGTGCGTCATGGTCTTCTTGGCGGCCGGAGCGGTGGCCGGCGCGGTCTTGGCTGCAGGAGCGGCGGTCTGCTCGGTCTTGGTCGCCGCCGCCTGCGGGGCAGCGTCCTGGGCCAGCACCACACCGGAAAGAGCCACGCCCGCCACGAGCAGGGAAGCGATCACAAGCTTGCGCATGATGGAAACCTCGCTGGGAACGCCGCGGACCCGGCCGGAACCCGGCATCGCGGGCGGCGCGGCGAACCCACGATGTGCCTGCCGCGGGATACCGCGACTGAATGGCCGGGCCCTACACCTCCCGCGCGCCGGATCCGGGCCTTGACTTGATGCGTGCCGCCGCTTTCGCGCAGGAACTTGCGTCAGGCGAGGCAGGCGCGCAGCAGCGGTTCGATCGTCCGGCGCAACGCTGCAGCCTTCGACTCGTCCCAGGCAAAACTCGCCTCGTCCATGTAGTTGCATTGCGCGACTTCCAGCTGCACCGCTTCGACGCCTTCGTCCGGGCGCCCGTAGTGGCGCGTGATGTACCCGCCCTTGAACCGGCCGTTGACCACGAAACCGTAGGTTTCCTGCCCTTCGAGCACGGCCTGCAGGCGACGCTGCAACGCGGGCGAACAACTGCCGCCGTCGGCGGTGCCGAGGTTGAGATCGGGCAGGCGCCCGTCGAACAGCATGGGCACCATGCTGCGGATGGAATGGCCTTCCCACAGCACCACACGGCCGTGCAGCGCACGCAGCCTCGCAAGTTCCTGTTGCAGCGCCTCGTGATAAGGCCGCCAATAATCGTTCACGCGACGTTGAATTTCGGCCGCGTCCGGCTCGCTGTCGGCGCCCAGATACAGCGGTTGGCCGTCGAAGCCGATGGTCGAGACCAGCCCGGTCTCCCGCCGGCCGGGATACAAGGCCTGGCCATCGGCCGGGCGGTTGAGGTCGACCACGTAGCGCGACGCAAGCGGCCGCAGCAGGCTCGCCTCCAGCGCCTGCGCAAGCGGCGCGTACAGGCGGACCACGTGCCAGTCGGTGTCGGGCGATCGCCGCGCGGTCGGGTGCATGCGCGTGGCGATCTCGTCGGGGATGTGGCTGCCGTCGTGCGGCAGGCTGATCAGCAGGGGCACGACGCCCGCTTCGAGGCGGAAGATGTCCATCGGTGCAGTGTAGCGGCTAGTGCATCAGCAGCAGTTCTTCGGCCGAGCTCGGGTGGATCGCCACGGCGCTGCGCAGTTCGCGCCGCGTGAGTCCTTTGCGCATGGCCACGGCGAAGCCCTGCAGCATCTCGTCCACTCCGGGGCCGAGCACGTGCAGGCCGAGCACGCGCTCGTCATCGCCCGTGCAGATGAGCTTCATCACGGTCGGCGTGGCATGCCCGGCGACGGCCAGTTGCAGGGGCACGAAGCGCTTGCAGTAGACCTGCACGGCGTCGCCGTGGCGTTCGCGGGCCTGCGCCTCGTTCAAGCCGATCATGCCCAGCGGCGGATCGGCGAATACCACGGTGGGGATCGCCCGGTAGTCGAACCGCGCCTCTGGCTGCCCGCCGAACAGCCGCTCGGCCAGCGCATAGCCCGCAGCCACGGCCACCGGGGTGAGCGCAGGACAGGCGGTGACGTCGCCGATGGCCGTGATGCCCGGCACGCTGGTGTTCTGGTGCGCGTCCACCTCGATGAAGCCCTTGGCGTCGCGCGCGACGCCGATGTGCTCCAGTCCAAGCGCGTCGCTGTTGGGCACGCGCCCGACCGCCCACAGCAGGGCATCGTACGGGCCATGCGCTGCGCCGCGCGCGTCATCCAGCAG
>NZ_JABFWW010000004.1 GCF_013362045.1 Frateuria sp.
GCTGCCCGCAGGGCCGTGCAGGTAGATCCAGGGCGCGCCCGGCACGTCGGCCAGCGCGCGCACCGCGGCCAGCGCGGCGGCGTTCGCGCCGGCGTGGAAGTGTTCGAAGCGCTGCCTGCGCGGCCAGCGCAACGCGAGCGGCAACTGCGGGATCATGGCACCCCGTCGTCGCCGCCGGTTTCGCGGGGCGCGGGCGTCGCGGCGCTGTGCTGCCCCGTGCCCCCGGTCCCGGTGGAGTCGGCCGGGTTGACGGTGACGTCGACCTCGGCGATCACCGGATCGTGGGGGCCGGCTTCGGTGTACAGCTCGCTCAGCCGATAGCGCTCCAGCAGGTAGCGCAGCAGCACCATGATCACCGAGGCCGCCGGCAATGCCAGCAGCACGCCGAGGAAGCCGAACAGGTAGCCGCCGGCCAGCACCGCGAAGATCACAGCCACCGGGTGCAGGCCGATCTTGTCGCCGACCAGCTTGGGTACCAGCACATAGCCTTCCAGCAGCTGGCCGACCACGAACACGCCGCACACGATCAGCGGATGCGTCCAGTCGCCGTACTGCACCAGCGCCGCGATGATCGCCGCGCCGAAGCCGACCATGAAGCCCAGGTACGGCACGAAGCTCAGCAGCCCGGCAACCATGCCGATCAGCGGACCGACCGACAGGCCGACCAGGGTGAGGCCGACGCCGTAGAAGATGCCCAGCCCCAGCATCACCAGCAGTTGGCCGCGCACGAACGCGCCCAGCACCGCGTCCGACTCGCGCGCCAGGTGGGCGACGGTCGGCTGTACCGAACGCGGCAGCACGCGGTCGACGTAGGCGATCAGGCGATCCCAGTCGCGCAGCAGGTAGAAGCTCACCACCGGGATCAGCACCAGGTTGGTCAGCCACATCACCGCACCGATGCTCGAACGCGACACGGTGCCCAGCACGGTGGTCGCCACCGCGCCGATGGAGCCGATGTGCGCGCGGATGGCATCCATCAGCCGGCCAGTGTCGAACACGCCCGGATCGAGGTTGAGCTTGCGCTGCAGCCAGGGCAGCGCGACGTTCTGCGTCCAGTCCACGTAGCGTGGCAGGTTGTGGATCAGGTTCTCGATCTGGCGCGAGATCAACGGCACCAGCAGCAACAGCGCGCCGACCAGCAGCAGCACCAGCACGAAGAACACGATGCTGACCGCCAGCGTGCGGTTCATGCCGATCCGCTCCAGCCGGTCGGCCAGCGGATCGCCAAGATAGGCGAGCATGCCGGCAATGGCGAAGGGCATCAGCACCGGCCCCAGCAGCCAGACGAGGAAGCCGATCACCAGCACGATCGCGAGCAGTTGCCAGCGGCGGGAAAGGTCGTGGGTCACGCGCAGGCCTCGGCGAAGAAGGATCGTGCCTTCCCCGCGCACGGGAAAAGGCACCGGCGGACGGGCAGGGCCCGATGCGTGCAGCGTCCGGTTGCAACGCTGCGGCTGCGGCCCACCCTCAATGCAGCCATTGCAGGCTGGCGTCTGCGCCCGCATGCGGCGCGGCCTGCATCACCCGCCCGCCCGCAGCCAGGCTGGTGGCCAGCGCCGCCGTCGGCACGCTGGACCTGACCGCGAACAGGAAGCCGCCGTTGTCGGCGCCCAGCGTGCTCACTTCGCGCACCGAGGGGTCGGCGCGCAGCATCGCCAGCAGGTTGGCATACGCCTGCGCCGAATCGACCTTGCCCACCCAGAGTTTGCCGTTGCTGACGCTGGCGCCGATCACGTTGAGCTGCTTGCCCAGGTGCTCGGCCAGGGTGTTGCCGGCATCGGCCAGCAGGGTGCCCTCGCTGACGGCCTGGTCGCTCCAGGACTGCGGCTTGCCGCCCGACACCAGCGTCCACTCCGCGCTGCCGCCCTTGAGGTTGCCGACCAGGATCAGGCCGGTGCGGTAGCGCTGGGTGACCTGCGCCAGCGCGGCCGGATCGGCTCCCGCCAGAGCCTTGGCGTCCGGCGGCCGGGCCGGGTCCGGATAGGCCAGCGTGTAGCCGTGGGCCGCCGCGGCCTGCGCGAGCCCGCCGAGCGAATCCTTGCCCAGCATGCTGCCGTCGCTGCCGCGCACCAGCGCGAGCACCGGCGGCTTGACGCCGGCGGCCGCCACGCCCAGCTGGGTGACCAGCCGGCGCACCGCGCCGGGGTCGAAGTTCACCTGCAGCACGATGCCGGTGCCGGCGCGCTGGTACTGGAACTGCTGTACCAGGCCGGGCGCACCCTTCAACGCCTCGTCGTAGCCAGGCTTGTCGCGCAGGTCCTGCCCGCCGGCGACACGCTCGAGCACCTGGCCCAGCGCCGTGCCGAAAGCCTGGTCGCGCTGCGCCTCGCTGGTGTCGGTGACCGGCACCACCACGGCGTAGGGCGAGGCGGGTGCAGCCGTCTGCGCATGCAATGGGATGGCGGCGAAGCCCAACAAGAGGACGGCGAGCAGGAGGCGGTGCAGGCGCATGGGGGAGCCTCATCCTTGGGAGGTGCGGGAAATCACGGCGAGTCTGCCCAATCCGGCCGGCAGCGTCCATCACGCAGGGCCGCGGGGCGCTGCCGCAGGTGCCGTCCTGCTAGAATCCAGCGTTTCTTTGCTGCCGGTGGCCGCCATGTCCGACCCCCTCACCTACCGCGCCGCCGGCGTCGATATCGACGCGGGCAATGCCGTGGTCGAACGCATCAAGCCGCTGGTCAAGCGTACCTTCCGGCCCGAGGTGATGGGCGGGCTGGGCGGTTTCGGCGGGCTGTTCGATCTGGCCGGCCGCTACAAGGAACCGGTGCTGGTCTCGGGCACCGACGGCGTGGGCACCAAGCTCAAGCTAGCCCAACAGCTGGACCGCCACGACACCATCGGCATCGACCTGGTCGGCATGTGCGTCAACGACGTGCTGGTGCAGGGCGCCGAACCGCTGTTCTTCCTCGACTACTTCGCTACCGGCAAGCTGGACGTGGACACCACCGTCGCCGTGGTGGGCGGCATCGCCCGCGGCTGCGAGCTGGCCGGCTGCGCGCTGATCGGCGGCGAAACGGCCGAGATGCCGGACATGTACCCGCCGGGCGAGTACGACCTGGCCGGCTTCACCGTCGGCGCGGTGGAAAAGTCGCAGCTGCTGTCGGGCGAGGCCATCGTGGCCGGAGACGTGGTGCTCGGCGTGGCCTCCTCCGGCCCGCACTCGAACGGCTATTCGCTGATCCGCAAGATCCTCGATCGCGCCGGCCGCCCGCTCGACCTCGACCTCGGCGGCGTGAAGCTCGCCGACGCGCTGATGGCGCCCACCACGATCTACGTCAAGCCGATGCTGGAGCTGCTGAAGTCGAATGCGAGTCCCTCGCAAAATCCCGCACATCCATGTGCGGACTCTTCAGAAATCCCGGTGCACGGCATGGCGCACATCACCGGCGGCGGCCTGAAGGAGAACATCATCCGCGTGGTGCCCGAGGGCCTCGGGCTCGCCATCGACGCCGACGCCATCGTGCTGCCGCCGGTGTTCGACTGGCTGATGCGCGAGGGCAAGGTGGCGCGCGAGGAGATGTGGCGCACCTTCAACTGCGGGGTGGGCTTCACCGTGATCCTGCCGCGCGCTGCGGTCGATGCGGCAGCCGCGCTGCTGGCGCGACACGGCTTGGCCAGTCGCGTCATCGGCGAGGTGGTCAAGGCGCAGGGCGACGAGCGCGTACGTATCGGTTGAACACGGAAATTCGTCCGCGCTGAGCATAGGCGCCCGGAGTCGAAGGACCCTTCGGCTTCGATCCTCCGGGTCTACGCTCAGGGCGAACGTACACACAGACATGCCCCACTCCCTGCGCATCGCCGTCCTCGCTTCCGGACGCGGCAGCAACCTCGCCGCGCTGCTGGCCGCGCGCGACCGCGGCGAGCTGGCCGCGCAGTTCGTGCTGGTGGCCAGCGACAAGGCCGGCGCCGGCGCCCTGCACCTTGCCGGGGAGGCGGGCATTCCCACGCTGGCGCTCGATCCGAAGGCTTACCCGGACAGGCGCGCATTCGATCTGGCGCTGTTCGCGCACCTGGCCGCCAGCGGCGCCGAACTGATCGTGCTGGCCGGCTTCATGCGCATCCTCGATGGCCAGGCGCTGGCGCCGTGGGCCGGCCGCATCCTCAACATCCACCCCTCGCTGCTGCCCAAGTACCGCGGCCTGCACACGCACCGCCGCGCGCTGGAAGCGGGCGACCTGGAGCATGGCGCCAGCGTGCACTTCGTCACCGCGGAGCTCGACGGCGGCCCGGTGATCGCGCAGGCCACCTTGCCGATCGAGCCGGGCGAGGACGAACAGCGCCTGGCCCAGCGCCTGCTGCCGCTGGAACATCGCCTGCTGCCGGCGACCGTCGCGCTGATCGCCCAGGGGCGGCTGGGCTGGCGCGACGGCGTCCCCACCTTCGATGGCAAGCCGCTGGCCGAGCCGCTGCGGCTGGGCACGCACGGGCTGCAGCCCGCCTGAACCCGAAGTTCAGCGAACGGCCGGCACACTCCGCCGCATGACCGCCCGATTCCTGTTGCGCACCCTCCTCACGCTCGGCCTGGCTGCCGCCGGTACGCTCGCATCCGCCGCCACGCCGCAGCCTTTCGCTGCCACCTACCAGGTAACCAAGGACGGCTCGCCGCTGGGCCGCGCCACCGTGGTCCTCAAGCCGGTGGGCGACGGCCAGTGGGAATACGGCAAGCGCATGCAGGGCACCTCCGGCCTGGCCGCGATGCTCGGCGCCAGCCTTCAGGAAACCTCGCGCTTCCGCTGGCGCGGCGACGTGCCGGAAGCGATCAGCTACGACTACCGCATGGACGCGGCGATCAAGACCAGGCAACGCCACCTGGCCGTGGACTGGGCCAGCGGCCAGGTGACCGTCGACGAAGGCAAGGGCACGCAGACCTACGCGGCCGTGCCCGGCATGGTCGAGCGCAACACCACGGCGCTGGCGATCGGCCTGGCGCTGCGCGACGGCCAGCAGCAGATCGCGCTGCCGGTGGCCGTGCGCCAGGAAGTCGAGCGCCAGCAGTTCAAGGTGGCCGGCAAGGAAAAGATCACCGTGCCGGCCGGCAGCTACGACGCGGTGCGGGTGGACCGCACCGACGCCGATCGCGGCTTCAGCGCCTGGTATGCGCCCGCGCGCTATCCGCTGCCGGTGAAGCTCTTCCAGCACGACGGCGGCAACCTGACGATGGAACTGGTGAGCTTCAGCCAACGCTGAGGCCGCATGCACTCCCGCCCCTGGTGGGGGAGCGAGAATCGAAGCCCGCTCCGCGACGGAAGCGACCTCAGCTCGGCAAGCGGCGGATCTTCGCCCCCAGCACGCCGAGCTTTTCCTCGATGTTCTCGTAGCCGCGGTCGATGTGGTAGACGCGGTCGACCACGGTGTCGCCGTGCGCGACCAGGCCGGCCAGCACCAGGCAGGCGGAGGCGCGCAGGTCGGTGGCCATGATCGGCGCGCCGCTCATGTGGTCCACGCCCTGGATGATCGCGGTGTTGCCTTCCAGGCGGTTGTCGGCGCCCAGGCGCTGCAGCTCCTGCGCGTGCATGAAGCGGTTCTCGAACACCGTCTCGGTGATCACGCCCACGCCCTCGGCCACGCAGTTGAGCGCGGTGAACTGCGCCTGCATGTCGGTGGGAAACGCCGGGTACGGCGCGGTGACGATGTTGACCGCCTTCGGCCGGCGGCCGCCCATGTCCAGCTCGATCCAGTCCGGCCCGGTGGACAGGTGCGCGCCGGCTTCCTCCAGCTTGGCCAGCACCGCGTCCAGCGTGCTGGCGCGGGCGCCGCGGGCGCGTACCCTGCCGCCGGTCATCGCCGCGCCGACCAGGAAGGTGCCGGTCTCGATGCGGTCGGGCAGCACCTCGTATTCGGCACCGTCCAGGCGCTCGACGCCGTGCACGGTCAACGTGGCGGTGCCGATGCCCTCGATGCGCGCGCCCATCGCCACCAGGCAGTGCGCGAGGTCGACCACCTCCGGCTCCTGCGCGGCGTTCTCGATCACCGTGGTGCCTTCGGCCAGCGTCGCGGCCATCAGGATGTTCTCGGTGCCGGTGACGGTGACCATGTCCATGGCGATGCGCGCGCCCTTCAGCCGCTTGGCCTTGGCGCGGATGTAGCCGTTCTCCACGGTGACCTCGGCGCCCAGCGCCTGCAGCCCGCGGATGTGCTGGTCGACCGGTCGCGAGCCGATCGCGCAGCCGCCGGGCAGCGACACCTCCGCCGCGCCGAAGCGCGCCACCAGCGGCCCCAGCACCAGGATCGAGGCGCGCATGGTGCGCACCAGGTCGTAGGGCGCCACGTAGCTCTCGATGGTGCGCGGGTCGACGTGCATCTTCATGCGGTCGTCCAGCACCAGCTGCACGCCCATGCGGCCGAGCAGCTCGATGAAGGTGGTCACATCGTGCAGGTGCGGCACGTTGCTGATCGTCACCGGGCCGTCCGCCAGCAGGCAGGCGGCAAGGATCGGCAGCACGGCGTTCTTGGCGCCGGAAATGGCGACTTCGCCATGGAGCGGCTCGCCGCCGCAGATCAGGATCTTGGCCATGGATGTCCTTCTTGGAAAGAGCGAAGCCGGCGCGGGGTCAAGGGCGCGCCGCGGCTTCCTCGGGCGTCAGCGTTTTCAATGCCAGCGCGTGGATCGCCCCGCCCATCAGCTCGCCCAGCGTGGCGTACACCATGCGATGGCGCGCCAGCGGCAGCTTGCCGGCGAACTGGCCGGAGACGACGGTGGCCTCGAAGTGCACGCCATCGTCGCCGTTGACCTGCACGCGGGCGCCGGGCAAGCCGTTTTCGATCAATGCCTGGATGCGGGCAGGGTCCATCGGGAGGGTCCATCGGTGGCGCAGATAGCGGGATTCACAACGTCTACTGAATCCAACGCGTGGCCATATGACGTTAAAATGCGAATATGCCATGGTAATGGAAATCCCCTGGCACAGAAATGCCGACGGCGTCCGCCGCCCCCGATAGAGACCCCATGAACGCACGCATCGCCCCGCCCGCCGCCAACCTGGACCCGGATGCCATCGCCCGCAGCGCGCGCACGGTGATCGCCACCGAGGCGGCCGCGATACGCGCGCTGGAACCGCGCATCGACGGCGGTTTCGTCCAGGCCTGCCGGCTGATCCTGGCCTGCCGCGGGCGGCTGGTGGTCAGCGGCATGGGCAAGTCCGGCCACGTGGGGCGCAAGATCGCCGCCACGCTGGCTTCCACCGGCACGCCTTCGTTCTTCGTGCACCCGGGCGAGGCCAGCCATGGCGACCTGGGGATGATCCAGCCCGACGACGTGGTGCTGGCGCTGTCCAATTCCGGCGAGACCGACGAACTCCTGTTCATCCTGCCGGTGATCAAGCGCCAGGGCATCCCGCTGATCGCGATCACCGGTAACCCCAGGTCGTCGCTGGCGCACCAGGCCGACGTGCACCTCGATGCCAGCATCTCCAGCGAGGCCTGCCCGCTCGGCCTGGCGCCCACCGCCAGCACCACCGCGGCGCTGGTGATGGGCGACGCGCTGGCGATCGCGCTGCTGGAGGCGCGCGGCTTCACCGCCGAGGATTTCGCCCGCTCGCATCCGGCCGGCAGCCTCGGCCGCCGCCTGCTGCTGCACATCAGCGACATCATGCACACCGGGGAAGGCGTCCCGATGGTGGCGCCCGGCGCCAGCCTCACCCAGGCGCTGATGGAGATGACCCGCAAGCACCTGGGCATGACCGCGGTGGTGGATGCCGACCGCCGCCTGCTCGGCGTGTTCACCGACGGCGACCTGCGCCGAGCGCTGGACGACGAGGAGGTGAACCTGCGCGGCGCCACGGTCGAGGCGTTGATGACCCGCGGCCCCAAGACGATCACCTCCGACAAGCTCGCCATCGAAGCGGCGCAGTTGATGGAGAAGCACCAGATCCACGCGCTGCTGGTGGTGGACCAGGAGCAGCACGTGGTCGGCGCGTTGAACATCCACGATCTGCTGCGCGCAAGGGTCGTCTGATTTGTCTCGACAAATCGGACAAATCAGGCAAGGTCGCTTTTGACCTTCTTCCACGACAGTTCCAAACCGTGCCCACTTCTTCCTACCGCGCCTCCATCCCCGCCGACCTGCTTGCCCGCGCCGCCGGCATCCGCCTGGCGGTGT
>NZ_JABFWW010000162.1 GCF_013362045.1 Frateuria sp.
GCAGCAGACCAGCGGCAGGGATCGATGATGCAAGCGATAAGCAGCAGCCCGGCTTCCCTAGCCTCAGTTACTGAGCGCTCGCGGCGTAGCGGCTGTAGATCCTCTAAGAGCCGCCACGCCACTTGCTTGCGTAATGGCTCCTAGCTCTTGCCTCCCATCGGGTTGCCCGCTCTAAAGGCCATTTCTCTGGTTACTTCTCTTTGGGCCCGCAAAGAGAAGTGACTCGAGCGCCGGCAGGCGATCGAAAGCCCGCCGCAGGCGAGCCAGGTCGCGGAAGCGCCACGGAAAGAACGACGGGCAAGCGCGTCAGCGCACACTCGCGAGTCCGACGCGCGTCCACTCGGGAAACGAAGCGCTCAGCCGAACTGCTGCAACTCGGTGCCGGCCGCAAGGTCGTGCAGCGCGCGCCGCCGGGGATCGAGCAGCGCCGGGGCGAACCACAGCGCCCAGCCGATCGCCATCGCCCACAGCGCGACCTGCAGCCCAAGCCACGGTGCCAGCTCCAGCAGAAGCAGTGGCAGCGCGGCGACGATCAACCGGCGCAGCGCCTGGCCCGGCATCACCTTGCCGCCGTCGGCGGCGACCAGGCGGATATGCCACGGACGCATGCCGAGCGTCTGCCCTCCGCGCAGCCAGGAGAGGGCGAAGTACGCGGCCACCACCAGGCCCTGCAAGGGCTGGTACCACCAGGCGATCGTCGTGTGCGGGCCGGTGGCGATCAGCCGGCCGCCGGTGGCGAGCTGGCAGAGCAACCCCACCACCATCACGATCGCCATCACAGCGAGCAGGTCGTAGACCAGCGCGGTCAGGCGTCGCCAGAGCGGGCAGGGAACGGAGGCGTGTGTTGGATCCATGGATGTTTTCGCTTGCGCCCACCGCGGTGCGCGGCGAGCATCGGGGCATGCAGGAAAAGAGCACAAGTATCGCCGAAGCGGACCAGCGCAGCATTGCGGCGTTCCTCGAACGGGTATGGTCCGAAGACGGCCTGGCCGACCGCACACTGGAAGCCTACCGGCGGGATCTGGAAGGACTCGCGCGCTGGCTCGCCGAGCGCGGGCGCAGCCTGAACACGGCCAGGCGCGAGGATCTGTCGGCCTATCACGGCGGCCAGCGTGCCGCGGTGCGTTCGATGGCGCGGCGCCAGTCCGCCTTCCGCCGCTACTACGGCCAGCTGGCCCGTGACATGCCGGGGTTCGAGGACCCGACCCTGCTGATCGAGCGTCCGCGCATGCCGCGCAGCCTGCCCAAGGCGCTGGCCGAGCGCGAGATCGAGGGGCTGCTGGCGGCGCCCGATGACAGCACCACGCTGGGCCTGCGCGACCGCGCCATGCTGGAACTGATGTACGCCTCGGGTTTGCGCGTATCCGAACTGGTGGAGCTGCCGCTGGCCGCGCTCAACGCGCGCCAGGGCGTGCTGCGGATCACCGGCAAGGGCGGCAAGGACCGGCTGGTGCCCGTCGGCGAGGTGGCGCTGGAGCGCATCGAGGCCTATCTCGCACAGGCACGGCCGGCACTGGCGAAAGGGCGCCAGCCGGCGGCGCTGTTCCTGAGCCAGCGCGGCGAGGGCATGACGCGGCAGATGTTCTGGATCCTGGTCAAGCGCCATGCGCTTGCGGTCGGCATCGAGCCGAAGCGGATCTCGCCGCACGTGCTGCGGCATTCCTTCGCCACCCACCTGCTCAACCACGGCGCCGACCTGCGCGCGCTGCAACTGCTGCTGGGCCACGCCTCGCTGAGCACCACGCAGATCTACACGCTGGTGGCCAAGGAGGGCCTCAAGCGCCTGCACGCGAAACACCATCCTCGCGGCTGAAGGTTCGGCTCCCTTTCCTCTCCGGGGAGAAGGCTGGCGAGGCTTTGCTCCCTCGGGCTCGTCCGCAAGCACCCACCCTTCACCTCAATCCTCGTTTCAAAGTGGGAAAGAAGGCGAACGCAAAGGCCGCCCCCATGTGAGCGGAAGCAAGCGCGTGCTCACGCCTGCTGTGCCAGAATCGGACTCCCATCGCCGCCTTCCCCGCGCGGCCGCGAGGTTCTCGATGTTCAGGAAACTGTCTTTCGCGCTGTTGGCCGGCGCCTTCGCACTGGCTGCCTGCGCGGCCGATCGCCAGGGCGCGGGCCCCGCCGCGGTCGACCCGGCCACCGAACAGGTCGTGCGCGCGGCGCTGCAGAAGCTGGCCCCGGGCGTCCAGTTCGATTCGGTCGCGCCTGCGTCGCTGCCGGGCTTCTACCAGGTGATCGCCTCGGGCCAGCTGGTGTACGTGAGCACCGACGGCAAATACATGCTCAACGGCGACCTGATCGACCTGGGCAGCAAACGCAACCTGAGCGAGCGGGCCTGGGCGGCCTTCCGCAAGGCCGAACTGGCCAAGGTGCCGGCCGCGCAGCGGATCGTGTTCGCGCCGCCGCACCCGAAGTACACCGTCACGGTGTTCTCCGACGTCAACTGCGGTTATTGCCGCATGTTCCATTCGCACATCGACCAGATCAATGCCGAGGGCATCGCGGTCGAATACCTGGCCTGGCCGCGCGAAGGCGTCACCACCACCGCCGGCAACCCGACCGCTACCTATACCGAGATGGTTTCGGTCTGGTGCGCGGCCGACCGCAGGGCGGCGTTCACCGCAGCCAAGCAGGGCAAGGCCCCCAAGCCGGCGCAGTGCGCCAATCCGGTCAAGGACGAGTTCGACCTGGGCGTGCGGCTGGGGGTCAGCGGCACCCCCACGATCCTCGGCCCCGACGGCATGATGCTGGGCGGCTACGTGACGCCGGACAAGCTGCTCAAGCTGCTGCAGCAGGGCGATACCGGCGGCTGAGCCCGCCAGGGCCGCGCGGCGTGAGGGCGGCGTGCATGGGCCGCCCGGCGGCATCGGGTAGAATAGGCGACTTCCTTTCCCGCGCCGAATTCCCCCGCATGATCGCTTTCGACGGGCAGAGCGCCCTTTCGCCGTTTCGTCTGGATCGCCTCAATGCCCGCCTCGATGCGGCGCACCGGGGCACCCGCGTGCAGGCAGCGTGGTTCGTCTACGTGCTGGACGCCGACCATGCGCCCGAAGGCGGCGAGCGCAGGCGCCTGCTCGAGGTGCTCGAAGCCAGGGACGCCGCGCCCGAGCCGGCAACGCTGTGGACGGTGCCGCGGCTGGGCACCATCTCGCCGTGGTCGAGCAAGGCCACCGACATCCTGCACGGCGCCGGCTTCGACGTGCGCCGCGTGGAGCGCGGCATCGCCTGGAGCGTGGCGGGGCTGCCGGACGCCGGCACGCCCGCGCACGTGGCCGTGCTGGAGGTGCTGCACGATCCGATGACGCAATCGGTGCTGGTCGACCTGGCCGACGCGCAAGGCCTGTTCCTGGCCGGCACGCCCGGGGATCTGGTGCACATCGAGCTGGGCGGCGATCCGCTTGGCGCGCTGGCCGCCGCCAACGCACGACTGGGGCTGGCGCTGGCCGAGGACGAGATCGACTATCTAGCCGCGCGCTACGCGGAGCTCGGCCGCGATCCGACCGACGCGGAACTGTTCATGTTCGCGCAGGCCAATTCCGAGCACTGCCGCCACAAGGTGTTCAACGCCAGCTGGACGATCGACGGCGAGGAACAGGACAAGAGCCTGTTCGCCATGATCAAGCACACCCACCAGTGCTCGCCCGCGCACACGCTGTCGGCCTACAAGGACAACGCGGCGGTGATCGAGGGCCAGCCGGGCCGGCGCTTCTTCGCCGACAGCGATGGCACCTGGCGCGCACACGCGGAGCAGGTCGACTACGCGATCAAGGTCGAGACGCACAACCACCCCACCGCGATCGCGCCCTGGCCGGGCGCGGCCACCGGCGCCGGCGGCGAGATCCGCGACGAGGGCGCCACCGGGCGCGGCGCCAAGCCCAAGGCCGGGCTTACCGGGTTCTCGGTGTCCGACCTGCGCATCCCGGGCGCGCCGCAGCCGTGGGAGGTGGATCGCCCGCTGCCGCCGCGCATGGCCAGCGCCTTCGAGATCATGCGCGACGGCCCGCTCGGCGCCGCCGCCTTCAACAACGAATTCGGCCGCCCCTGCCTGGGCGGCTATTTCCGCACCTACGAGCACGAGACCGGCGAAGCCGGCGTGCGCCGCGGCTACGACAAGCCGATCATGATCGCCGGCGGCCTGGCCAACATCCGCCGCGACCACGTGCAGAAGCGCGCGCTGCAGCCGGGCCATGCGGTGATCGTGCTGGGCGGCCCGGCCATGCTGATCGGCCTGGGCGGCGGCGCGGCCTCGTCGGTGGCGTCCGGCGCCTCCAGCGCGGAGCTGGATTTCGCCTCGGTGCAGCGCGACAACGCCGAGATGGAGCGGCGCTGCCAGCAGGTGGTCGACAGCTGCTGGGCGCGCGGCGAGGCCAACCCCATCGTCAGCATCCACGACGTCGGCGCGGGCGGCCTGTCCAACGCGATTCCCGAACTGCTCAACGACGCCGGCGTGGGCGGCGAGATCGACCTCTCCAAGGTGCCCTGCGACGATCCTTCGCTCTCGCCCATGCAGGTGTGGAGCAACGAGTCGCAGGAGCGCTACGTGCTCGGCATCGCGCCGCAGGACCTCGCCGAGTTCGAGGCCTACTGCCAGCGCGAGCGCTGCCCATACGCCGTGGTCGGTACCGCCACCGCCGAGCGCACGCTGCGCGTGAGCGACCCGCGCCGCAATCTCGACGTGATCGACCTGCCGATGGACGTGCTGTTCGGCAAGCCGCCGCGCATGCACCGCGATGCGCGCCGCATCAAGCCGCGCGTGGATCTGCTGCCCGATCTTTCCGGCATCGGCATGGACGAGGCGGTGCAGCGCGTGCTGCGCCTGCCTACGGTGGGCAGCAAGAGCTTCCTGATCACCATCGGCGACCGCACCGTCGGCGGCTTGAACCACCGCGACCCGATGGTCGGTCCGTGGCAGGTGCCGGTGGCCGACTGCGCCGTCACGCTCGCCGATTTCGACGGCTACCAGGGCGAGGCGATGGCGATGGCCGAGCGCGCGCCGGTGGCGCTGCTCTCCAGCGCCGACGCCGCGCGGCTGGCTGTGGGCGAGGCGATCACCAACCTCGCCGCCGCGCCGATCGAACATTTGAGCGAGATCCGCCTCTCCGCCAACTGGATGGCCGCGGTCAACCACGACGGCGAGGACGCCGCGCTGTTCGACGCGGTCAAGGCTGTCGGCATGGAGCTGTGCCCGTCGCTGGACATCGCCATCCCGGTCGGCAAGGACTCGCTCTCGATGCAGACCGTGTGGCACGACGGCAGCCAGCCGCAGCGCACGGTCGCGCCGGTCTCGCTGGTGATCACCGGCTTTGCGCGCGTCGGCGACGTGCGCCGCACGCTGACCCCGCAGCTCAAGCTCGATCGCGGCGATTCGGAACTGTGGCTGCTCGACCTGGGCGCAGGCCGCGACCGCCTGGGCGGCTCCGCGCTGACCCAGGTGTTCAACCGCGCCGGCGGCGTGCCGCCGGACCTCGACGACGCCAGGCGCCTGCGCGCGCTGTTCGAACTGGTGCAGGAAGCGAACCGTGCCGGCATGCTGCTGGCCTACCACGATCGTTCCGACGGTGGCGTCATCGTCACCCTGCTGGAAATGGCCTTCGCCGGCCATTGCGGCCTGGAAATCCATCTGGACGGCTGGGCCGAGGCGACCCTGCGCGCGCTGTTCAACGAGGAACTCGGCGCCGTGCTGCAGGTGGCCAGCGCCAACCGGGAAGCGTTCGAGGCGCTGCTGGTCAAGCACGGCCTGGCCGGCATGAGCCATCGCATCGGCCGGCCCAAGGAAAAGCTCGGCATCAAGCTGTTCCTGGGCAACGAGGCCGTGTTCAAGTGGAACTGGACCGCCCTGTTCCGCGCCTGGAACCAGGCCAGCCACGCCATGCAGCGCCTGCGCGACAACCCCGCCGGCGCCGACGCCGAACTGGAGTGGCGGCTGGACGACGCCGATCCGGGCGTAACGCCCAAGCTCACCTTCAACCCTGCCGAGGACGTCGCCGCGCCGTACGTCGCCCGTGGCGCGCGCCCGCGCGTGGCGATCCTGCGCGAGCAGGGCGTCAATGGCCAGGTCGAGATGGCGGCGGCGTTCACCCGCGCCGGCTTCGACGCGGTGGACGTGCACATGTCCGATCTCGCCGCCGGCCGCCACACGCTGGCCGACTTCCGCGGCTTTGCCGCCTGCGGCGGATTCTCCTACGGCGACGTGCTGGGCGCCGGCCGCGGCTGGGCGACTTCGATCCTCTACAACGAGGCGATGCGCGCGCAGTTCGAGGCGTTCTTCAACGATCCGTCGAAGTTCGCGCTGGGCGCCTGCAACGGCTGCCAGATGCTCTCGCAGCTGAAGGACATCATCCCCGGTGCCAAGCACTGGCCCAAGTTCGTGCGCAACGCCTCCGAGCAGTACGAGGCGCGGCTGGCCACGCTCGAAGTGCTCGATTCGCCCAGCCTGTTCTTCAAGGGTATGGCCGGTTCGCGCATCCCGGTGGCGGTGGCGCACGGCGAGGGCCGGGTGAGCTTCCCCTATGCGTGCAGCCCGTCGAAGTCGGGCGCGGCGCTGCGCTTCGTCGACAACCGCGGCAGGCCCACCGAGAACTACCCGCTCAACCCGAACGGCTCGCCCGGCGGCCTGGCCGGCTTCACGGCGGCCGACGGTCGCGTGACCATCCTGATGCCGCATCCGGAGCGCGTGTTCCGCAGCGTGCAGATGAGCTGGCACCCGCAGGCCTGGGGCGAGGATTCGCCCTGGATGCGCATGTTCCGCAACGCGCGGACGTGGTGCGGCTGACGCGCCGGTAGCGCCGGTCCAGCGGCGTCGCCGCGGGCCGGCGTAGGAGCGCAGGCGGCCTGGCCGCGCGGCGTCTGCCCATAGACACCTGTTCCGCTTCGCCCGCGGTAACGTGGCCGCATGCCCAACGCGGAAAGCCTGGTCTGGTTGCCGTTTTCTCCCACCGATGCCGGGGGAGAGGGGGCCGGTGCGCCGTGACCGTGCCGCGCGCGGGATGGGCCTGTGCGCTCGCCTGGCTGCTGGCGCTGGCCGTGCTGCCGTGGTGGCTGGGCGCGCCCTTGCTGCTGGCCATCGGCACCGGCCTGCTGGTCGCGCCCGATCGGCTGCACGGTCACGCGCGGCTGCTGCGCCTGAGCCTGCGCTGGGGCCTGCCGGGGGTGTCGTTCGCGGTGCAGCGCGCGCTGGGCGGCGACGCCTTCGCCTGGGCGATGGCGTGGCTTGGCGCGCTGGTCGGCTACACCTTGCTGGCCGGGCTGGAAGCGTGGCTGGACCGCGGTTTGCGCGAGCCGCTGGACCAGCCGGACGTGCGCGACTGGCCTGAGCTTGCGCTCGCGCCTATCGGCCCGGCGGCCACGTTCATCGAACTGCAGCCGCCGCGATGGATCGAGGGCGACTGCCCCGATCCGCGCGGCGGAGCGGCCTGCTGGACGGATGGGCGCTTCCGCTTCGCCGATGGCAGCGTGGTCAAGGCGGAGCAGGCGCGCGGCAGCTTCAGCCCCGACGGGCGATGGTTCGCCGCGGCTGCACGCGGCGGCTTGGTGCTGCTCGATCGCGACCGCAGGCGTCGCTACCGCCTGCGCGGCTGGACGCTGTGCGGGTGGCACGACGGGCCATGGCTTGCGCGCGGGGAAGGGCCGGCGCGGGCGTGGCGGGAGGTGCTGGGGCAGCGCGGGTCCTAGGCGTGCGGACGGGCCCGCGGCACGCCGCACCCGGTTCTCGCCGTTCCTGCGCTCCCGCATACTTGCGGTGTGCCTACTCCCTCCACTCCCGCAGGAACGCTCCCGGTCAGCGTCATCGTGGTCTGCGCCGACAGCGGCGCGTCGTTGCGCGAATGCGTGCAGCGGGCGCTCGAGAGCACGCTGCCGCTGGAGCTGATCCTGATCGACAACGGCTCGACCGACGGCATGCCGCAGTCGGTCGAGCAGGCGCATGCCGCCGAGCCGCGGCTGACGGTGATCTACAACCACGCCAACCTCGGCTTCGGCCCGGCGGTGAACCGGGCGGCGGCGGCGGCGCGCGGCGAGCACCTGCTGGTGCTCAACCCCGACTGCCTGCTGCAGCCCGACACGGTCGCCCGCATGCTGGACACCCTCGACGCGCACCCGG
>NZ_JABFWW010000008.1 GCF_013362045.1 Frateuria sp.
CACGGCCGCCTGTGGGAGCACGGCGTGGAGGGAATCGACCAGTACAACCGCATCCGCAAGGTCGAGCCGATGCAGCGCGCGCTGGCCGAGCTGGGTGCGGCCGGCTGGTTCGCCGGCCTGCGCCGCAGCCAGGCGCGCACCCGCGCCGGCGTGGAATTCGCCGAGCACCGCAACGGCCGCTGGAAGTTCCACCCGCTGGCCGACTGGAGCGACCGCGACGTGGGCCAATACCTCAAGCGCCACGGCCTGCCGTACCACCCGCTGTGGGACCAGGGCTACACCTCCATCGGCGACGTCCACACCAGCCACCGCTGGGAGCCGGGCATGGACCCGGAAGACACGCGCTTCTTCGGCCTCAAGCGCGAATGCGGGCTGCACGACATCGTCTGACGCGCCGGCGCCTTCCTTGGGCGCCCGGCGCGGCCCGGAGCGGCTGCACCGGCCCTTGAGAGCCTCTTCCCGGCGAGCGAGAAACGCTAGGCCGCATCCGGCAGCGCCAGCGGCCGCTCGCGCCAGTGCGGCTCGCCCGGCCAGGCGGCGGGGGCGGCATCGCCGGTCAGTACGCGGACCACGTCGCGCCGGTCCAGGTGCGGCGCGAACTGGCCGATGAACTCGAGCACGAACTCGCGCAGCACGCTTTCCCGCCGCAACACGATCCAGGTCGTGCACTGCGGAAACAGGTGGTCGGCCGGCAGCACGCGCAGGTCGGCATCGGCCGGCAGCATCGCCATCTCGGCCAGCACGCCGACGCCCAGGCCGGCGCGCACGTAGGTCTTGATCAAGTCCGCGTCGCCGGCGGTCATGGCGATCTGCGGCTCCAGGCCGGCGGCCTCGAATGCGCGACGCAGGGACGATTCGGGCTTGAGCGAGGAGTCGTAGCTGATCAGCGGCTGCGCGGCCAGCTCGGCCAGCGTGGGCGGCAGGCTGCGTTTCGCCAGCGCATGGCCGCCGGGCACCACCACCACGCGATGCCAGCGATAGGCGGGCAGGGCGATGCCCACCGCAGGCGGCGCGCCGGCGGTGCTGACCACGGCGATGTCGACGCGGCCGGCTTCGAGCTGGGCCAGCACTTCGGCGTCCTGGCCCGGTTGCAAGTGCACGCTCACCTGCGGGTAGGCCAGGTTGAGCGCAGCGATCGAGGGGGGCAGGGCGAAGCGCGCCTGGGTGTGGGTGGTGGCGATGCGCAGCTCGCCATGGGCTTCGTTGCGCAGGTTGGCGGCGATGGAGCGGATGTTGGCCGCTTCGGCAAGGATCAGGCGCGCGCGTTCGAGCACCTGGCGACCGGCGTGGGTCACCGCATCGAGGCTCTTGCCCTTGCGCACGAACAGCTTGAAGCCGAGTTCGTCCTCAAGCTGCTTGAGCTGCTTGCTCAGGCCGGGTTGGGTGGCGTGCACGCGCTCGGCGGCGAGGGTGATGTTGAGGCCCGAGTCGGCGATCGCGACCAGGTAGCGGAGTTGGACCAGGGTCATGGCTTGGTGCCCGTGTTCGTTCGGCGGAAGGGTTGGCTGCGGTGGCGGCATGGCTACATCGCGTGGCCGCACGCCGGGCCCACCCCTGGGCTGGAACGTCATGGTCGCAGAGAAGGTCGTTTTCGTGTCGCATAATTTGGACGTCTATACGTCCAATGGACGGAACTGTCAAGGAAATGGTCGGGGCGCGCCGGTCCACATAACGTGAATGCATATGGCCCTCGCGACAAATCATTTGCCGCCCGCCGGGCGCCTGCCTAGCGTGGCACGATTCCCACGCAAAGGCCGTTCCCTTGAAGCTCTACCCGCTGTTTGCCGACCTTTCGCGCCGCGCCGTACTGGTGGTCGGCGGCGGGGTGGTGGCCGAGCGCAAGGTGGCCGCGCTGCTGCAGGCCGGGGCGCAGGTGACGGTGAACGCCCCGCAGCTGACGCCCGCCTTGAGCGAATGGGCCAGGCAGGGGATCGTTGCGTACCGGCCCGAAGCCTTCCGCGAAGCCTGGCTCGATCGCGTCTGGCTGGTGGTCGCCGCCACCTCCGACCGCGCGGCCAACGCGCTGGTGGCCGAACTGGCCGGGCTGCGGCGCCTGTTCGTCAACGTGGTGGACGATGCGCAGCTGTCGAGCTTCCACGTGCCGGCGGTGATCGACCGCGCGCCGCTCACCATCGC
>NZ_JABFWW010000147.1 GCF_013362045.1 Frateuria sp.
CGGCGCCACGCCGGCCACTTCGCGACCGCCGCGTTCGGATGGCATGCGGCCGCCAGCGATGCCGGCGGCCGCATGCCGCCGGGTCAGGGCTTGAACACCTCGAACGTGCCGAACGGCTTCAGCTGCGCGTCGATCGCCTTGGGGTCGCCTACCACCACGATGCTCTGGTCCTTCGGGGCGAAGTACTTGCGCCCCACGGCCTGCACCTGGTCCGCCGTGACCTTGTTGGCCTCGGCCACATAGCGGCCGAGGAAGTCCGGCGGCAGGCCGTCGACCCAGTAGTTGGCCAGCGTCCAGGTGAGCGCGCCCTGGATCTGGTTGCGCAGCAGGTAGATGCCGCCGACCAGCCGCTTGGCGCCGGTCAGTTCCTCTGCGCTGGGCGCCTGCGTGGCCATGCCGTCGTACAGCTTGGCCAGCTCCGTGAGGGTGGCGCCGGTGACCTCGTTGCGCACGTCGACGCGGGCCAGAGCGCTGCCGCCGGCGCGCTGGGCATTGAACCGCGAGAACGGGCTGTAGGAATAGCCCTTGTCCTCGCGGATGTCCTGCGTGATGCGGCTGGTGAAGCCGCCGCCCAGAATGGTGTCGGCTATGGTCAGCGGGATGAAGTCCGGGTTGCTGGCAGGGATCACCGGACGGCCGTAGCGGATGTTGCTCTGCACGGCGCCCGCGCGCGGCACGATCAATCGCCGCGCCGAAGCCTCGCGCGGGGCGGGGACGGTCTTCGCCAAGGCCTTGCCGGTCGATGCCCAGCCGCCGAACTGTTCACTGGCCAGGTGGAACGCCTGCGTGGCGTCGATGCGGCCGACGATCACCAGCAGGGCACGGCCCGGCTGGAAGCGGGCATCGTGCAGCGCGCGCAAGGTCTGCGGATCGCTGGCCTGCACGCTGGCTTCGTTGAGCGAGTCGCGCGCATACGGGTGGGAGCCGAAGGCGGCGTGGTCGAAGGCGCGTTGCGCCTGCCAGGCCGGACTCGATTCCTGCACCTTCAGTTCCTGCATGGCGTTGGCCTTGGCCAGCGCGACCTCGCTGGCCGGGAAGCTTGGATGCAGCGCCGTGTCGGCGACCAGGGCGAGCAGTTCGGGCGCGTGCGATGCCAGCGCGCTGGCGCGGATGGTGACGGCGTCGGAATCCGCGGCGGCGGCATACTCGCCGCCGATCGAGCGCAGCGCCTCGGCGATCTGGCGCGAGCTGCGAGCGGCGGTGCCCTCGTCGAGCAGGCGCGCCATCATGCGCGAAATCGCCGGGGTCGCTGCGTCGTCCGCGGCGGTTCCGCCCAGCACGGCCAGCGCCACGTTGACCATGGGCAGTCCCTCGCGCGGAACCACCCACACGGTCAGCCCGTTGGGCAGGGTGCGTTGCTGGATCTGCGGGGTGGGCAGCGGCTTTTCCGGGCCGTAGGCCGGCAGGTCCTTCGGCAGCGGCGCGGTGTCGGCCTGGGCGAAACCGGCCAGCGACAGCCCCGCGGCCAGCGCGAGCAACTGGAACGTCTTGTTCGTCTTCATGGCGGTCCTCACTTGGCGGGGGCTGGGTCGGTGGCGGCGGCGGGCGCCGCGACGGGACGGCGCACGACCACGTTGCGGTTGGCGTCGGTGAGATAGGTGCGCGCCACGCGCTTGATGTCGTCGGCGGTCACCGCCTCGATCCAGCCGGGCATCCGGTTGGCGACATTGGCGTCGCCCCACAGGGTCTGCAGCTTGGCCAGCGTGTCGGCGCGGTCGAGGAAGTCTTCCAGGCCGCCGTACCAGTCCGACAGCATCTTGGTCTTCACGCCCGCCAGCGTGGCTTCGTCCACGCCCTGGTCGACGACCTTGGCGATTTCCTGGTCGATCGCACCGAGCACCTGGTCGGGCGTGGCGTTGGGCTTGTACAGGGCGAACAGGCCCAGCAGCGTGGGCCCGGCGTAGTCGCTGCCCGCGCCCAGCGGGAAGTTCACGCCGCCGCGGACGCTGAGCAGCAACTGGCGACCCTTGACCAGGCCCTGGTAGAAGCGCGAGGCGTCGTCGCCCACCAGCAGTTGCGAGAGCACCATCATCGGCACCTGGTCGGCGCTGCCGCGCGGCGGCATCTTCCAGCCGATGGCCAGCGCCGGCACCTTGGCCAGCGCGTCGGTTTCCTCGGCGTGGCGCGGCTTGGTGTTGAGCGGCTCGGAAACGTCGGGGCGCTCCGGCAGCGCGCGTGCGGGGATCTTGCCGAAGTACTGCTGCGCCAGCGTGAAGGCCTGCTCCGGCGTGACGTCGCCGGCGATGCCGAGCACCGCGTTGGCCGGCTGGTAGAAGCTGTCGTGGAAGGCCTTGACGTCTTCGATGCTGGCGTGGTCCAGGTCCTTGAACGAGCCGTAGCCGTCGTGCTTGTTGGCCCACTTGTCGAAGGCGAGGGCGTTGAGGCTGGTCCAGTAGAACAGGCCATAGGGCTGGTTCTTTACGTTGACGCGGATCTCCTCCTTGACCACGTTCTGCTGGTTGGCAAGGTTCTTGGCGCTGAAGTCGAGCGACTTCATGCGGTCGGCTTCCAGCCACAGGATCGGCGCCAGCGCGGAAGAGGGCGCCGAAGCGACGTAGTTGGTGTAATCGGCGCGGGTCGACCCGTTGAAGACGCCGCCGCCGCCCTGGATCACCCGCTCGAAGGTGCCCTTGGGTGCATCCGGGGTGCCCTCGAACATCAGGTGTTCGAACAGATGGGCGAAGCCGGTGCGGTTCTGCGGCTCCAGCCGCATGCCGACGTGGTAGACCATGCTGATGCCCACGGTGGGCGAGCTGTGGTCCTCGGACACCACCACGGTCAGGCCGTTGTCCAGCTTCTTGACGGCGACCGGCAGCTTCCATGTATCGGTGTCGGCGGCCTGTGCAGCCAGGGCCAGGCCCAGTCCCGCCACCAGGGCGGCCATGCGTAAGACGCGCATCTGCTTCTCCTTGTCCATGCAACGGAAAGCCGATCGTGCATGCGGCCGGTGCGCGGAACAAGTGACGCAAGGCGAAGGATGGGGCGGCTCGGGCCCGCGGCAGGTCAGCCGTTGATGCCGATGTGCAGCTCGCCGCCAGGGCTTCTCCGGTTAAGCTCGCCGCCGTCGCGCGGCGGCATGCCGCGGAACGCGCGCAGCGGCAGGTGCTGCCGCGGCGTTGCGTTGATGCCAGGCCGCGCGTGGGTGTACAGCGAAGGAGCGGCGGGGAGCCCTGTCGGTGCTGGGGATCCGGCAAAGGAATGGTGGAAGGCCACCATGCCGATCACCACCAGGGCCGAAGGCGCGAGTTTCGCCAGGAAGGCCGGCAGGCCCTTGCCGAAAATGCGCGAGTACATGACGTAATAGGCGAAGAAGAAGTTGGCATGGAAAGCCACCACCAGCGCCCAGGAAAGCTTGGACAGGTCGCGCTGCAGCACGCCCCAGACGATGGCCGAAACCATCACCGCGGACGAGAACACGCCGTTCACGAACAAGAGGTCGGTACGGTCCATCGCCTGGTAGAAGCTGCCGCTGGTGGAAAGCACGACCTGCACGGGAATGCCGATGGCCAGTATGCGGATGACCGGCACCACGGCGTTCCACTGCGGGCCGAGCAGCCATGCGACGATGTCGCCCGCCAGCAGGTAGATGAACAGGCCGGCCACCGCGCCCATCAGCGAAAGCCGCCACAGGAAATCCCGCTGGATCGCCTCGACCTGCGCCTTGTCGTGCGCGTACTGCTTGACCACCGGCTGGATCGCCGGCGTCATGGCGAAGGTGATGAGCACCAGCGGATAGCGCATCAGGCGATAGGCCTTGTCGTAGATGCCCAGCGGCGCGGTGCCCAGGTACCTGCCCACCAGGATGTTGTCCAGGTTGCGCGAAAAATAGTTGAGGACGTTGAAGCCCAGTTGGTAGCTGGAAAAGGAGAGCAGGGGCCGGATCGCGCGAAAGTGCATCCCCCAGCTCGGACGGCCGAATTGCGTCCTGCCAGAAAAATAATAGGTGGTGGCGAAATTGACTGCGGCGCTGAAGGCGGCTTTCGACGCGAGCGCGTGCAGGGGATCGATCAGCCGCAGCAGCACCAGCGATGCACCCGTGGAAACCAGCTCCGAAGCCACGCCGGCGTTGGCGATGCGGTAGAAGGCCTGGTCGCGCAGCAGCAGGGCCGTGGGCACGATCGAGGCCGCATAGAAAAGCAGCGAGGCGGCCACGTAGGGCACCACTTCGCCTACCCGTGGCAGGCCGTAAAAGGCCTGCCACAGGGGCCGGGCCGCCTCGAACATCAGGGCCAGCGCCATGCCGGTCATCACGGTCAGCCCAAACAGCCCGTTCCTGTCCCGCGGCGACAGCACCCTCAGGTTGATGATCGCCGGGCCCAGGCCCGCTTCGGTCATCAACTGGAAAAACGAGGAGAACACCGCGATGGAGGCGACCGTGCCGAAATCCCGCGGAGTGAACAGGCGGGCCAGTATCACCATCGACAGGAGATTGGCGGCGTACACGCCGGCGCGGCCGAGCATGCTCCGGGCAATGGCAACGTACAGGGACGACGTGCTCATTCACTGGACCTTTGGCGACAATCGCCCTTGATGTCGTGTGCTGCCGCAAGGGCCGGCAGCGGACACCACACCTGCGCCGCTTGCGAACGTCCCGGCCGGGCCGCGGGTGGGTCTTGCCCGGACGGAGTCGCGCAGGGTCCTGCGGTTGCGAGGGTGTGGCGGCCGGGGAAAACCGCGCCCACACCTTTTGCGCCTCGACGCTTAGCCGCTACTTACCGCTGCCATGGCGTGAGTCGCCGCGGTTCACCTTGCAGTCGGGTGGGCGCTATCGCGCATGGCCCCGAGTCTGCCCGACCGAAGTTTCAGCAGGTCGCATGCTTGCGGCCGGGCTGGACACTGATGGAAGGCCGGGTTTTCGCCCACACGTCAGGGGACGTCGGCGGTCCAGGCTGCGGTGGAGAATTTTTCCCGGGCGAGGGTTTCGGCCTGCGCCAGTTCGTCGGCGCGCAGCGTGTCGTCGGCCAAGCCATGCAGGCGACGGAAGGTGGCGATCATGTGCTCGATGATCGCCGCGCGCGAAAGGCCGGTCTGGCTGCGCAGCGGATCGACGCGCTTGCCCGCGCTCTGCGTGCCCTTGTCCGAGAGCTTTTCACGGCCGATGCGCAGCACCTCGAGCATCTTGGCCGCATCGATGTCATAGGCCATGGTGACGTGGTGCAGCACGGCGCCGCCGCGGTGGGCCTGCGCCGCGCCGGCGATCTTGCCGCCTTCGGACGTGATGTCGTTGAGCGGCTGGTACCAGGCCTTGATGCCCAGTTCGCCCAGCGCTTCCAGGGTCCAGGCATCCATCCAGGCATAGGCCTGCTGGAAGCTCATGTCCTTGATCAGCGAGAGCGGCGCGCAGATCGACCAGGTGATGGTGTTGCCCGGTTCGATGAACATGGCGCCGCCGCCGGAGACGCGCCGCACCACTTCGATGCCGTGGCGCCGTGCAGCCTCGGCATCGACCTCGTTGCGCAGCGACTGGAAGCGCCCGATCACCACCGCGGGCGCCGCCCATTCCCAGATGCGCAGCGTCGGCGGGCGATGGCCGGCGCCGACCGCGTGGGTCAGCACCTCGTCCAGCGCCATGTGCAGTGCGGGCGATTGCGGGGCCGTGTGGACCAGGCGCCAGTCGTGGTCGCGCCAGCGCGTGCGGGTCATGCGTGGGCTCCCTGGTCGATCGCGCGGCGGACCGCGATGGCGATGGCCTCCGGCGAGATGCCGTACATCATCACGCCCGGCGCGAGCCGGGCACGCACCGCCGCGGCGAGGACGTGCTCCTCGGCGCCGGCGCCGTGGCCTTCCAGCGCGGCATCGATCGCGTGCAGCGCATCGTCTGGTTCCAGGAAGAAGTCGCCGCTGACCTGGACGTTGGCCAGGCAGCCGTTCTCGATGCCCAGGTCGACCACGATCAGCTTGCCGCCCGGCATCTTGTATTCACCGTGCATGGGTTTCCGTTCGCTGCATGCCGGAACGGAAGGCTAGCGCAGCGTGGCCCTCGCGTCAGTGGCCGCGGCCGTGGAAGTGGCCGCTGCCCGCGCCGATCGAGAGGCTGACGCCGCCGCCGGGGTGCCCGCAGCTGCCGAAAGCCTTGCTCAGGTTGACCGTGCCGCGCTGGTAGCTGCCATCGACGTGGTTGCCGCTCATCACGCCCATGCCCACGCTGCCGTGCACCTGCGGCTGGTTGTAGGTGGCGTCGTCGCAGTCGGGCGTGGCCGCCTCGTCGTCGGCCGCGGTATGGCCGCTGGTGTCGCCGTAATAGACGCCGGGGGCGCTGGCGGGCTTGGGGGCGGTCGACGCTGCGGCAGGCAGGTCGCTCGGCGGGAGCTTGAGGTTGAGCGGCTTGCCGGAGGTCTGCGCCCAGGCTGGCAGGACCAGCAGGCTGGCGAGGAGGATGCTTGGGGCGAGCTTGGGACGCATGGGGAATCCGGTGGCGCGATGCTTTGGCAACGCATGGCGCGTGATGGCGTGTACCGGGCTTGGAGTGGGCAGGGGGAAGAAAGTTCTCGGAAGCGATCGGAGCAGCTTCGCTTTGCAGGGGCGGCGCGGCAAGACTGGCTCCTCACCCGACCCTCTCCCCGGCGCGGAGAGGGAGCAAAGCCCGCGGAGGTGTAGCTCTTCTTCCTCTCCCCGCGCCGGAGAGAAGGAGGAAAGGTCGCGGAGGTGCGGCTCTTCTTCCTCTACCCGCCGGAGAGAGAGAGCAAGCACGTCAGCCGGTGGTCTCGATGCGTTCGACGCGGCGCAGGCCACGCGGCAGCAGGCCGCCGCGGGTGGCGCGGTTGCCGCCGTATTCGACCAGGTCGTTCCAGCGCAGGGTGAGCTTGCGCTGGCCGGCGTAGAGCGTGACCTCGCCCTTGCCTTCGGCCACCACGGCGACGCCGACCACGCGTTCCTCGCCGCTGGCGAGCCTGGCCTTGGGCACCTCGATCAGCTTGTTGCCCTTGCCCTTGTCCAGTTCCGGCAGTTCGGCGACGGAGAACATCAGCAGGTGGCCTTCGGTGGTGACCACCACGATGCGGTCGCGCGCCGGATCGGCGCTGGCCTGCGGCGCGAGGATCCTGGAACCCTCGGTGAGGCTGATGATCTGCTTGCCCGCCTTGTTGCGCCCGGTGAGGGCCTCGAAGCGGGTGACGAAGCCGTAGCCGAAGTCGGTGGCGAGGATCAGCCGCGCGTCGTTGTCGCCGGCGGCGAGCGCATCGAAGCTGGCGCCCGCCGGGGGACTGAAGCGGCCGGTCAGCGGCTCGCCGTTGCCGCGCGCCGAGGGCAGCGTGTGCGCGGGCGTGGAGTAGCTGCGGCCGGTGGAGTCGATCACCGCGACCTGCTGCGTGGTGCGCGCCTTCACCGCCGCGAGCAGGCCGTCGCCCTCGCGGTAGTTGAGGCCTTCGGCGTCGACGTCGTGGCCCTTGGCGGCGCGGATCCAGCCCTTCTGGCTCAGCACCACGGTGACCGGCTCGCTGGCGACCAGCGCGCTCTCGTCCAGCGCCTGCGCCACTTCGCGCTCGATGAGCGGCGAGCGGCGCGCGTCGCCGTACTTGGCCGCATCGGCGCGCAGCTCCTCCTTGATCAGGCCCTTGAGCTTGGCCGGGGATTTCAGCAGCACGTTGATGCGGGCGCGCTCCTCCTCCAGCTGGTTGCGCTCGGCCTCGATCTTCATCTCCTCCAGTCGCGCGAGCTGGCGCAGCTTGGTCTCGAGGATGTAGTCGGCCTGTTCTTCGGACAGCTTGAAACGCTTCATCAGCACCGGCTTGGGCTCGTCCTCCGAGCGCACGATGCGGATCACCTCGTCCAGGTTGAGGTAGGCGATGTGCAGGCCTTCGAGCAGGTGCAGGCGCCGTTCGACCTTGCCCAGGCGATGGGTGAGGCGGCGTGTGACCGTGTCGGTGCGGAAGCTCAGCCATTCGGTGAGGATCTTCTTGAGGTCCTTCACCTGCGGCCGGCCGTCCAGGCCGATCATGTTGAGGTTGACGCGAAAGCTCTTTTCCAGGTCCGTGGTGGCGAACAGGTGCTGCATCACTTCGGCCGCGTCCACGCGGTTGGAGCGCGGCACCACCACCAGGCGGATCGGGTTCTCGTGGTCGGACTCGTCGCGCAGGTCCTCCACCATCGGCAGCTTCTTGGCGCGCATCTGCGCGGCGATCTGCTCGAGGATCTTCGACGGGCTGACCTGGTGCGGCAGCGCGGTGATGACGATGTTGCCGTCCTCCACCTGGTACACCGCACGGGCGCGCAGCGAGCCGGTGCCGGTCTGGTAGATCGACAGCAGCTCCTTGCGCGGGGTGATGATTTCCGCGGCGGTCGGGTAGTCCGGCGCGGGGACGTGCTGCGCCAGGTCGGCGACGGTGGCGTCCGGGTTGTCGATCAGGTGGATGCAGGCGGCCACCACCTCGCGCAGGTTGTGCGGCGGGATGTCGGTGGCCATGCCCACGGCGATGCCCATCGAGCCATTGAGCAGCACGTGCGGCACGCGCGCGGGCAGCCAGGAAGGCTCCTCCAGCGTGCCGTCGAAGTTGGGCACCCAGTCGACCGTGCCGTGCGCCAGCTCGCCCAGCAGCGCCTCGGCGATGGGGCTGAGCTTGCTCTCGGTGTAGCGCATCGCCGCGAAGCTCTTCGGATCGTCGGGCGAGCCGAAGTTGCCCTGGCCGTCGACCAGCGGGTAGCGATAGGAGAACGGCTGCGCCATCAGCACCATCGCCTCGTAGCACGAGGTGTCGCCGTGCGGATGGAACTTGCCGATCACGTCGCCGATGGTGCGCGCGGATTTCTTCGGCTTGGCCGTCGCGGCCAGGCCCAGTTCGCTCATCGCGTAGACGATGCGCCGCTGCACGGGTTTCAGGCCGTCGCCCACGAAGGGCAGCGCGCGGTCCAGCACCACGTACATCGAATAGTCGAGGTAGGCCCGCTCGGCGTATTCCTTGAGCGGGATCTGTTCGAAATTGGCTTGCAGGTTCATGCGGGGGGCTTTCTGGCGCAGGTAACCGGCCGATGGTGCCAGATTGGACCCGGGCGGGACAGCGCAGCCGCCGGTCCCTCGGCGGCGCAGGCAGGGGCGGATCTGCTTTGGCGGGCGGGCCAGCGGCCTGCTAGAAGAAAGACAGGCTGTCGATCTGGCCGCCGGAATCCTCGCTGCACACGATCTGCATGGTGTTGGTCCGGCGCGCGAATTTCAGCGGTACGCGGACGAATGCATCCTTGCCATCGTCCTGGACCATGTAGGGAGCGCCATGCGACTGATAGGCGCCGTCCTCATGGAGCATCCCTTCCCAGTTGAGCTTGAGCGTGTCGGGCGAAAACATCGAATCCATGATGGGGCCCAGTTGCCGGTTGGCATTCACGTAGTCGCGCGCCGTGAGGCTGTCGGCAAGCCCGGGTGCCCGGCCGATGCACTTTTCGCCGAGCGATGAGGCGTGGCTGGCGCCGCACGCCAGGCAGGCGAGGGCGAAGACGAGGGGTCTGTACATCAGTGCCTCCAGTAGAGGGCAACGTGGGATCGGCCGGCCGCGGCTGACTGCGCCGTCCGGCGGTTGCCCGGTTTCCCATGTGAGCCCGGACGCCGTCATTTGCGGCGGGCGAAGGTAGTTCGCTACAGCAGCGAGAATTCGGCGATGGCGCCGCCTTCCTTCGGGCTGCAGGTAAAGGTCGCGGTGGTTTCGCCGTGGTCGAACCGGAGCGGCAGCCGCACCGTGGTGGTGTGGTCGCCGTTGGCGGTGGTTTCGGCGCTGTCGTGCGAGCGGTATGGGCCCCAGTTCTGCTCGATCAGGGCGTCCCACATCGGTTCCATCTGCCGCGAGTTCGCAACCAGCTGCGCGTCCAGGTTGCGCCGGGCACCGTCATGGTCATGGCGGGCCAACGCCTCGATCGTCGCGACGGCCTTGGCTGCGCAGTTGGCGGGCACCGCCTGCGCATGGGCAATGGAGGCCAGGGCAAGCGGGGCGAGCAACGGCAGCGTGAATCGGTAAGCGTTCATTTCATGGATATCCCTGGACGATGGGGTACTTTCGGTTGGAGATGCTGGCGAGCGCTGCGCCGTCGCGGACGCGGTCCGCGACCATGGGCTGGGCGAGTGCGATGGCCTTTCCGAACGCGGCGTCGATTGCGGGCACGCGATCGGCCAAGTCCGGCGAGCAGGTGCCATGGTGGGTGGGCGCAGGATTGGCCGGGACGCTCGGTCCGGAAGTGAGGTCCGTGGCGCGATGCACGCGGTAGGGCGCCGCCGTGGGAACGCAGGCGGCATGGACCTGCGGCGCCCATGGCGCGATCCAGGCGAAGGCCAGCCATGCCATCGCATGCGCGAATCCGTTCTGCATGATGGTGGACTCCCTTACGCGCGGTCGGGGGTGAAGGTCCAGCGGATCGTCATCGTGGCGGGGATGCCGCCCGCCGTCACCTGGCGCGTCTGCTGGCCGCTCTGCGGCCCCTTGCCGGACCAGTGCAGGTCGTCCAGCGTCACATCGGGGATGGTGACCTTCGCCGTGTCCGTCTTGCCGTCGGAATCCCGGGTCTGCTCGTCCACGCTCAGGCCGGGCAGCATGAGCTTCAGCATCCGGGTGTCGCCGTTCCAGTTGGCACGCGCCTCGGGCAGGTCAAGCATGCCCTTGGTCGTACAGTCCTCGCGCCCTTCACCGTGGCGCTCCTTCGACCCGGTGACGTAGTCGCTGTAGCCCTCGCCCGCATCGATGGTGCGGTAGCGCGAAGACCCTTGTGTGACGGCATGCAGGGAACATCGGGGTTTCCGGGGGTCCAACGCCCAGCCGCCGATGTCGTGGCGGCTGAACTGGGCCTTCGTTTTCCTGGCTTCGTCGAGCATTCCGGGATGGTTGCGCTTCATGTCGGCCGACATCTTCGTGATCGCCGCGGTCATGCAGGCCTCGTCGTCGCCGCAGGTATTCACCGCCTCTTCGATCGCCGGCCCCATGACCTGGCGGGCGGGGGCGGTCTGGTCGATCAGCTGCTGGGCGTTTTCCACGCGGCCCACGGTACCCTGCGTGCCGGCCAGGTGCAGGGTGCCGTCCAGGCGCTGGTGGACGGTGTCATCGGAGTAGGTGCCGGCCTTGGCGTTTCCCTTGTGGGTGTGCCCGGCAATGTCGATGGTATAGACCAGCGTGGCGTGGCTGCCCCTGGAGCTGTATGGCGGAGCGTCGCCCGCCGCGCCCGGCGGCGACAGGACCAGGCCGATGGCTGCGACGAAGCCGGCGGCGATGGAGCGGCTGTGTCGCGGCGGGGCGATGCGAAGTTGAGCGTATGGGTGGGGCATGTCCGTAGGCCTGGCTGCGTTGGAAGGGCGTCCGCGGATTGCGGCGAGGGCCGTATCGCAGCCGATCGCGCCGGCGCATGCTTGATGCCCCTCTTAGGGTCTCGTTACGGATTCTTACTTTCCCGTCCGGTCAAGCACTTGGGTGGCGGGCATGCCCGCAAGCCCCACGGTCCCCCGGGAAGAAGCCCTACAGCCGTTGTGAGCCGATGCCATGCTTGGCCAGCTGCGCCTGCACGCTGTCCGGCCCGGCCAGGTGGGCGGCGCCGACGGCGATGAAGACGGTGCCGGGCTGTTGCAGCATGGCGGCGATGCGCTTGGCCCACGCTTCGTTGCGTTCGACCAGCAGGCGCTGGTAGAGCTGCGGCTCCTCGCGGCGCATCAGGTCGTTTTCCAGGCGGGCGAGGGCCGCCTCGTCGCCGTTCTTCCAGGCCTCGATGATCGCCCGCAGATCGACCACGGCGCGGTCGGTGTCGCGCAGGGTGGAGCGCAGCAGGGCCAGTTGCATGGCCTGCGGCATGTCGGCGAGGAAGCGGATCTGTTGCTCGGCGGTCTCCAGCCCGTGCACCGGCTTGCCGGCCTTCGCCATCGTCGCGCGCAGTTGCCTGTCCACGCCCTCGGTCGGATCCAGCCCGGCCTTGGCCAGCGGCGCCATGGCAAGGGTGAGCGCGGCCAGCCATGGCCGCATGACGTTGAGCGCGGCCGCGCCGCCGGGTACGTCGGCCAGGCGAGCCGCGCGATCGAGCCGCCCGCGATCGAACGGCGTAAGCAGGCTGTCGAGCGGGTGCGCCATGTCCATCCCGAAGCGCAGCACCAGCGCCGTCATGTTGGCCTGGTCGTCGTCGGTGATCTCCACGTACAACGCCTGGCTGCCCGCCAGCGCCTTGTCCAGTTCGGCAAAGTGCCAGCCGGTGTCGTGCGGCAGCAGGTGCACGGTGCCGAACAGGTAGATCGTGGTGTCGGCGTCCCTGACTGCCCACAGGGCCGGATGGGCCGCTGAAGGCATGGCGAAGAAAGCGAGCAGCAGCGCCACCACCAGTCCGCGCAGCCAGACCATTGGCCCAGGCCGCTTGGAACCGGGAAATACCCAGCGTACGGCAAGTGTGAGCGACGATAGGGGTTTCATGTGGGCTCTGCGTGGCGGCGGTTTTGTCCGCTGGGAATGCTACTGCCTGGTCATGGCGAAGCCAGGGGGGCTTCCAAGGGAGCGGCCGCGAGCGCGGCCAGGGCTTCCGTGCGCAAGGCGGTCAGGCGCGCTGCGGCGCGAGTGCGGTTGGTGTCGTTGCCCTGCTGCGCCATCCATCGGTCGTACAGGCGCAGTACGTCTGCGCTGGCGGAAGTGTCGGGATCAAAGCCAGCCAGTGCGATCGCGGCGTCAGCCGCGCTGTGATCGCGCAAGGCGATGACCAACCCGATGTAATGCAGGTTGTCGCCTGTCGGATCGTTGGGACGAGGCCCCGTGGCTGCAGCGCTTAGCGCGCTCTGTGCCTGCGGGCCGCGGCCCGCGGCGGAGGCGGCCATGGCGTGGATCAGCATGCGCTCGTAGGCGTAATCACCGGGTTGTTTCTGAGCGTCGATCAAGGCGTCCGTATCATGCTGGATCGCTGCCAGGGCGCCCGGTTCGGCAAGCAGCGCCGAGGAAGCCTCGCTCAGGCGGACTGCGAGCCACAACGCGGGATCCTGCGCCCGATCCACCAATGCCGCCGCCTTGCGGCAATCCGCCAGCGATCCGGCTGGGTCTCCCTCGTACCAGCCACTTCCCGCACGCAGCATCCATACCAAGGCTTGCCATACGGAATTGTTCTGTTGTTTGGCGGTTGCCAGCAACTCGCTGGCAATGGGTTCCACCTTGGAACTCAAGCCGGCGTTGAGCAGAGCAATGGCCAGGTTGTCACCGGCGGCGAAGGTCAGCCAGGGGTCGGCGCCCAGCGAGCGACGGTAGCTATTTGCAAACAGTCGTATCGCCTCGCCGTTCTTCCCCTCGCGGGCAAGCATCAATGCGAGATTGTAGGCATCCGCCCGTGCGTCGCGTTCGTTGCCGATCGCCTCGCTCGCGGCAAGCGCCGCGCGGTCGGCCGCCTCGGTCGCCGTTACGTTTCCCTCGGCCTCGCCAATAAAGGCTTCGCTGTTGTGAAGGTCGGCGATCCGGTTTAGCAGCTGATTCTTGTCGATCAGGCTGCGGGCCAGGGACAGCTTTTCACGGGCCAGAGGCAACCGGTGCAGCCGAGCAGCCACATTGACCGATTTGAGCGCTACGGTGACACCGATGTTTGCGTCGTGTCCGGCGAGCGGGACGGCACGTTCCAGCAGCTTCAGCGCATCTTCGTAGTGGTGGCGGTTCATGGCCAGCTGCGCCAGCTGGACCAGGCTGCCGGCGGCCATCAGATCGTCACCATCGGCATGCGCCGCAGTCAGCACCTCCTGTAGGGTCCGCCCGGCCTGGTCGGGCTCGCCGGTAGCCACCTGAGCTTCGCCAAGCCGGAAGCGGGCGGGCAGGAAGGTCGGTGCGCTCTGCGCGGAGAGGAGGAAATAGGGCTTGGCCTGCATCCAGCGGCCGCGCATCGCCTCGTCCAGCCCGCGCGCGAACGTCTCGGCCAGATAGGCGTCTGTGGGCCGGGCGCCTTCGACCTGCGCCGTAGCGTCGAGCCGCAGCGCACGACGAATGCGCGCGATCGCCTCGATGCCGAGCGTTCCGGGCTGCTCTCCCGTGACCACGACGTCGCTTGGGGCAGCGAGTTTTCCGGGATCGAGGTGCAGGTCCAGCTCATAAAGCTTGTCGGCAAGCTTGCGCAGGCGGCTGTCGATGACGATGTCGGCGTGCGTGACGAAACGCGCATGCTGGGCGCGATCGCGGCCGGCCGGTGGCGTGTAATCCCAAACATGCGCCACCTGGAGGGCATCGATAACGTTGATGCTCCGGACCTGCCCCAGGAGGCTGGTCATCAGGCCAGGCAGGCCGTGGGAGACCCAGTCGAGCGTCGGATCACCGGTGGCATTGATGGTGGGCAACATAGCAAGCCGTGGCGGGGCCGGTACAGGCGGTGCCTTGCTGACCGGAACGAACCAGAACGCAAGCGCGCCGAGTGCGAGCAGCACCGCAATGCTGCTGGCGAAATATGTCCAGCGCGACCGATGCGCGGTGATCGGCGCGGCCGCCGGGGCGGCTGGGACGTCCGGGACCGGGAAATCTTCGGAACTGGCCGCTGTTGCTGGCGCCGGCGCTACGGCGGCCACCCACTGCAGCCCCCGGCCGTACACGGTGCGGATCACGGCCTGTCGCTCGCCGTCGTCGTCGAGTGCGCGCCGCGCCTTGTAGAGCAGCTGGCTGAGCGCGGCGTCGGTGATCGGCCGATGGCCCCACAGGGTGGCGATCACTTCCTGCTTGGCGACGGCGCGGTCGCGGTTTTCGACCAGCAGCAGGATCAGGTCGAACACCTTGGCCTCGAGATCGACCGGCTGTCCTTCGCGCAGCAGCCGCCGGGCGGCGGGTACGATCGTGTACTCGCCGCTTTGCCATGCCACCCGGGTTGGCCCCTCTCCCAACATCGCTGCTGCATCCCTTCTTGTCGCGGTCCCCCGGCGGAGATTTACCACAGTCACGTGGCTTTCAGTGCGGCCGCGGTTCCGGTCGGGCGCGTCCGGGCGAGCATGTCCCAGGTCGGCGGTGGGCCCCGGGTGGCGCCTCTCCGCATTCAGGCCAGACGGGCTGCCGCTACCGGCGCCAAGGCGCGCATCGCCGATCGATCGGGTTGCCGGTTCCCGCACGGCACGGATGAGCCCGCTGCGCCAGGCGCATGGCGCAGGCCGAGACGGAAGCCGCGGCGGACGGCGCCAGGAGCGGTGTTCCTACCGCGGCACGCGGCAGCCGCCGGGCACGCCGCGCGGACTCAGGGTGAGCTGCCAGAGCTGGTCGCGGCGGCTGCGGAAGACCGCGGCGGAGACCGACAGGTAGTAGTGCCACATGCGGCGGAAGCGCTCGTCGTAGTGGTGCGCAAGCGCGGGCCAGGCGGCGTCGAAGTTGGCGCGCCAGGCGGTCAGCGTGCGGTCGTAGTCGGCGCCGAAGTTGTGCCAGTCCTCCACCACGAACAGGCCTTCCAGTGCCGCGGCGGTCTGGCTCATCGCCGGGATCATCGAGTTGGGGAAGATGTACCTCTCGATCCACGGATCCGGCCGCGAGGGTGCGCCGTTGCTGCCGATGCAATGCAACAGAAAGAGTCCGCCGCCATCGGGCCCGTCATCGCGCAGGCAGCGGCGCGCCGTCTCGAAATAGCTCCGGTAGTTGAGCGCGCCGACGTGCTCGAACATGCCGATCGACATGATCGCGTCGAAGGGTTCGTCCAGCTCGTGGTAGTCCTGCAGGCGGATCTGCACCGGCAGCCCTGCGCACAGTGCCTGCGCGTAGGCGGCCTGTTCCTGCGAGACCGTGATGCCGACGCCTTCCACGCCGTAGTTCTGCGCCGCGTACTTGAGCGCCTCGCCCCAGCCGCAGCCGATGTCGAGCACGCGCTGGCCGGGTCGCAGGCGCAGCTTGCGGCAGATCAGGTCGAGCTTGGCGACCTGGGCGTCGTCGAGGTTTTCAGCGCCGGCCCAATAGCCGCAGGAATACACCAGCCGCTCGCCGAGCATGGCCTGGAACAGGTCGTTGCCCAGGTCGTAGTGCGCCCGGCCGATCTCGTAGGCATGCTCGCCGCGCTGCAGGTTGATGAAGCGGGCCTTCAGGTGTGCGATCAGCGTGTCGAGGGTGCGCAGCTCCTCGTCGATCTGCGCGCGCAGCAGGCGGGTGAACAGGCCGGGCAGGTCGTCGCTGTCCCACCAGCCGTCCATATAGGCCTCGCCCAGGCCCAGCGAACCGTGCGCGAACACGCGTGCGTACAGGCGCTCGTCGTGCACGCACAGATCGCAGGGCGGCCCGTCGCCGAGGCGGATGCCGGCCAGCGCAAGCAGGTCGGCGGCACGGCGCTTCAGGGACTGCTGCTGACGCATCGGCATTCCAGCGCTCCTGTCAGGCGGCGGCGCGCTTCACTTCGCGCCGAGAACTCCAAAGCGTATGGCCGAGGTTGCATAGACCACGTCGACACCTTCGCCGCGCACGTGGGCGATGAAGGCATTGGCCTGCTCGGGCCGGAGCAGGAATTCCACTTTCACCGGCAGGTTGTCCGCCAGTTCGAAGAACGCCTCCTCATGCAGTACGCCGTGGCGGCCGAAGCCTGCCGTGGCGCGGAACACCGAGCCGCCGCCGAATCCCAGGCGCCGGGCCTGGTCCAGCAGCCATTCGGACAGCAGCTTGCCGTCGTGGCGCGCACGCAGGTGGGCGTAGAAGCAAAGCTGCACGCCGTCGATCGTCGTTTCGCTCATGGGTGCTCCTCGTCAGGGGCGCAGCAGGCCGCGCGTGAGCGCGATGCCCAGCAGGGTCAGGCTGACCGATCCGGCCAGGTGCACCAGCAGGTGCCCACCGAACCACAGGTACTGCTCGCGCAGCAGCAGGGTGGAGGACTCGGCCGAAAAGGTGGAGAACGTGGTGAGGCCGCCGAGGAACCCGGTGAACACGAACAGGCGCAGTTCCGGCGGCAGCGCCTGGAAGTGGTCCCACACGCCCATCGCGCAGCCCATCAGCAGGCCGCCGATCAGGTTGGCCGCGAGCGTGCCCGGAGGCAGGGTGGGAAAGAGATGGTTGAGCAGGTTGCCCAGCAGCCAGCGCAGCCAGCAGCCGATGGCACCGCCAAAACCGATCGCAAGAAATCCGGTGTAGCCCACGAGAGCGCTCCTCAAAGACCAAGTGGTCGGACGTCCGCGCTACGGGCACACGCCCGCACCCGGAACGGTCCGGTGTGCAGGCATCATCAACCCCGTCGCCATTGCCATCGGTCGGGGTGGTTCGTTCCGTCGGGAACGGGAGGCATGCCATCTCCCGGGAGGGATGCTAGCGGATGGGCAGGGGACAGCCAACCGGTGGCGCCGTGGCACGCAGTCGTGCGGGGAGCCTGCCTGCCGGCCCTGGGCATCGGCGCGGAATGCCGTGGCACGCGGGTGCCTCCCGCACCCGTGGCATCCTCGCCGCCGCTGCCCGACACCCTCTCCATGACCACGATGCATCCCCCCATCCGGCGCAGCCTGCCGTGGTTGCTCGCCGGGCTGTCGATGATCGGTCCGTTCTCGATCGATGCGGTGTTTCCCGCCTTTCCGCTGGTCGGCCTGGCCTTCGGCGTGGATACGGTGGCGTTGCAGCAACTGCTCAGCGTGTACCTGGTGACGTACGCGGCGATGAGCCTGTTCCATGGCGCGATCTCCGATGCGGTCGGGCGCAAGCCGGTGATCGTGGCGGGCATGCTGGGCTATGCGCTGGCGTCGGTGGGCGCAGCGCTGTCGGTGTCCTTCGCCATGCTGCTGGTATGCCGCGGCGTGCAGGGCGCCTGCGCCGGCGCGGGCCTGGTGGTGGGGCGCGCGATCATCCGCGACAGCCTGGAAGGGGAGGCGGCGCAGCGGCTGATGTCGCGCGTGATGATGATCTTCTCGGTAGCGCCGGTGATCGCGCCGATGGTGGGCGCGCAACTGCTCGGGCTGGACGGCTGGCACGGGATCTTCTGGGTGCTGACGGGCTTCACCGCGTTGCTCGCGGCGCTGCTGGTAGTGCTGCTGGAGGAGACCCACCCGGCCGAGCGGCGCAGCCGCTTCGCGCTCAAGCCGCTGCTGGGCAGTTACCTGACTTTCGCCCGTGACCGGCCGCTGTGGCCGCTGCTGGTGTCGCTCTCGGTCAATTTCGCCGGACTGTTCCTGTACATCGCATCGGCTCCCCACATCGTGCGCGGACTGTTGCATCTGTCGGCGCAAGGTTTTCCGTGGCTGTTCGTGCCGGTGGTGGCGGGGCTGGTGGGCGGCTCGTGGCTGTCCGGCCGACTGGCCGGGCGGCGCGGCGTGGTGTTCACGGTGAACCTGGGCTATGCGGCGCTGCTGCTGGCCTGCGCGTTGCACCTGGTGCTGGCGCTGGCCCTGCCGCAGCCGCGGCTGCCCTGGTCGATCCTGCCGCTGGTGCTGCATGGCGTGGGCGTGCAGCTGGCCTTCCCCACGCTGACCCTGCTGCTGCTGGACCGCTTTCCGCGCCATCGCGGTGGCGTTGCGTCGGTGCAGGCGTTCACCAGCCTGATGTTGAGCAGCGTGGTGGCGGGCGTGCTCTCGCCGCTGCTGTCGGTGGACATGCTGCATCTGGCGCTGGGCGCCAGCGTGCTGACGCTGGTTGGGCTGGTGGCGTGGCTGGACTATCACCGCTCGACCCGGCATCCGCGCCAGCCGCCGCCGCGGGACACGGCCTTGCAGGCGCAGATCGCCGAGCCGCGGTGAACTGAAGCGCCAGGCTGTCCGCGGACACGCCCGCTGGCGTGACTTTCGCCAGTCGGCCGCAGCTGGGGAGCCGCCTATGCTGCCATCCGTCCCCCGCCTTCCACGCCACCGATGTCTTTTCCCGCCCGTCGCCCCCTCCTGCCCCGTGGCCATCGCGCCGTGCGCGCCCTGGCCGCATCGCTCGCCCTGCTGGCCCTGCCGGCGATGGCGGTCGACGTGGATGGCCACATCGATCCGCTGGAGTGGCAGGGCGCCATGCACATCACCGATTTCCGCAAGACCCAGCCGCTCAACGGCGAGCCGGGCAGCCTGCCGACCGAGGCCTGGGTGCTGTCCACGCCCGAGGGCCTGGCGATCGCCTTCCGCTGCATCCAGCCGCCGGGCGTGCCGCGCACGCACCAGCGCATCCGCCGCGACGAGCAGGCGCAGGTCGACCGCGTGAACCTGATGGTGGATTTCGACGGCGACGGGCGCACCGGCTACAACTTCATGGTCACCCTCAGCAACGACATCAACGATGCGGTGCTGACCCAGCAGAAGGAGTTCAACACCGACTGGGACGGCAACTGGAAGCACGCCGTCAGCGAGGATGCGCAAGGCTGGAGCGTGGAGATGCTGATCCCCTGGTACATCGCGCCGATGCGCGGCGCCGTCGACGGGCAGCGCACCATCGGCCTGTACCTGGACCGCGTGATCGGCTCGACCGGCGAGCGCGATGCCTGGCCGGTGGCGAGCTTCAACAAGCCGCGCTTCCTCTCCGACTTCCGCCCGGTGACGCTGCCGGCCTATACGCAGTCGCTGTTCGCGGTGACGCCGTACGTGGTCGGCCTGCACGACCAGGTGCACGGCGACAACCGCTTCAAGGGCGGTGCCGACATCCTCTGGAAGCCCAACGGCCAGACTCAACTGACCGCCACCGTCAACCCCGATTTCGGCCAGGTCGAGAGCGACGACCTGGTGGTGAACTTCGGCGCCGAGGAAACCTTCTTCACCGACAAGCGGCCGTTCTTCACCGAGAACCAGGGCATCTTCGACTTTGGCCTGCTGATCGACCACAGCCAGCTGATTTACACCCGCCGCGTGGGCGGAGCGGCGGACGACGGCAACGGCGCCGGCGACGTGACCGGGGCGCTCAAGCTCAACGGCAGCGTGGGCGCCACGCGCTACGGCGTGCTGGCGGCGCAGGAAAGCGGCGATGCCGGCCGCAGCTTCTCGGCGCTGCGGCTCATCCATGATTTCGGCACGCAGACGCTGGGCATGCTCGCCACCCGCGTCGAGCGCCCGTGGCTCGACCGCGACGCCGACGTGCTGGGCATCGATCATCGCTGGCAGCCCAACGCGCAGCTCACCGTCACCAGCAACGCGGTCGGCAGCGTCATCGACCAGCACGGCCGCGCCGTGCGCGGCATCGGCGCCACCTCGGTGGTCGAGTACGAGATGAACGAGCGCTGGAGCCAGCAGTGGCTGGGCATGCATTTCGACGACAAGCTCGACCTCAACGACTTCGGCTACCTGCCGCGCAACAGCCTCAACTACGCGCACTGGGAGCTGCGCCGCCGTTTCGCCGAACTGCCGGCCCAGTCGCGCTACGCCTCGCACCTGTGGCGCTGGCGCATCATCGGCATCGACAACGACCACGGCCTGCCGCTGGAGCGGCAGTTCCGCGTGATCCGCGAAAGCCAGTTGCGCGACGGCGGCGAGGAGGACTGGCAGCTCAACCTGGACGCCGCCGCGCACGACGACCTGCTCACCCGCGGCCACGGCGCGCTGCGCACGCGGCCGAGCGCCCTGCTGGACTGGCTGCGCAAGAGCCCGCGCAAGGGCGACTGGGCGTGGAAGTCGGAGGTGACGCTCAAGGGCAGCGACCGCGTGGGCCTGCACCGCATCGGCTACGAGGCGATGTTCCAGCCGACCTACTTCATCAACGACGCCTTCAGCGTGTTCAGCGGCGTGGACTACCAGTTCAGCCCCGACTGGCTGATCTGGCAGCACGACAACCTGGTCGGCAGCTTCGATGGCCATTCGGTGCTGCTCGATGCGGGCGTCAACTGGAACATCGGCAACCGCCAGGAGCTGCGCGTGAGGCTGCAGGCGCTGGGGCTGGATGCGCGCCTGCTGCAGGCCTACCGGGTCACTGGCGACATGCGCGCGATGCCCGTGGGCGATCCGGTGTCCGACTTCAGCGTGCGCCAGCTGGGCTTCCAGATCCGCTACCGCTACGAGCTGGCGCCGCTGTCCGACCTGTACGTGGTGTACGGCCGCGGCGGCTACGCGCTCGACCCGCGCTTCGAGGAGGCCGGCAGCCAGTTCGGCCGTGCCTTCGACCTGCGTGACAGCGAGCAGCTGCTGGTCAAGCTCGCCTATCGCTTCGAGCTTTGACGGATGCCGGCTCGGCGGCGCGGCATGCTGTGCGGATGACGCCCGACTTCATCGCCTCGTTGCTGGGCCATTCCGCCGTCGTGCTGCCGCGGGACTTCTATCGCCGCGATCCGCGCGAGGTGGCGCCGACGCTGCTCAACAAGGTGCTGCTCGGTGCCGACGGGCGCAGCGGGCGCATCGTCGAGACCGAAGCCTACGTCGGCGCGATCGACCCGGCCGCGCATTCCTGGCGCGGGCGTACCGCGCGCAACGCGACCATGTTCGGTCCGCCGGGGCTGCTGTATGTCTATTTCACCTACGGCATGCACTGGTGCTGCAACCCGGTGTGCGGCGAGGAGGGCGAGGGCGTGGCCGTGCTGCTGCGCGCGCTGGCGCCGCTGACCGGCCTGTCCGCCATGCGCGCGGCGCGGCCGGCCTGTCGCCACGACCGCGACCTGTGCCGCGGCCCCGCGCGGCTGTGCCAGGCGATGGGCATCGCCGGTGCGCAGGACGGCATCGACCTGGTCGAGGGTATGGCTGGCTACACCCTGGTGGACGATGGCATGCCGCCGCCGGCCAAGCCTGGCCTCTCCCCGCGCATCGGCATCACCCGCGCGGCTGCGGAACCCTGGCGATGGTTCGTGGCGGGCGACCGGCACGTGTCGCGCTAGCTGGCCGCGTTCGCCTGCAAGGGGTTTGACGCGAGCTTGATGCGGCGGGGTGGACGGTGCGGTGGATCTCCAGGAGGCCCCGCCATGCCCTACAAATCCACCCGCGACCTGCCCGGCTCCGTGCGCGACAACCTGCCCGAGCACGCGCAGCAGATCTTCAAGGAAGCATTCAACAGCGCCTGGGACGAATACGCCTCACCCGACAAGCGCCGCGGCGACGAATCGCGCGAGGAAGTGTCGTTCAAGGTCGCCTGGTCGGCAGTGAAGAACGAGTACGAGAAGGGCAAGGACGACAAGTGGCACGCGAAGTAGCCGGGAGCCGATCCGTTGCTGGAAGCGTGTCGCCGGCGGACACAGCCAGCTCAGCCAACGGCATGCACCGCCACTGCGGACGTGTGGGCGCCCGCGAGGGCCGTCGGCGCCGGCAGGATCAGCATCGAGCTCATCACGCCCAGGCAGAGCACCAGGCAGGCAGCGAACAGGCAGTTCAGCATCAGGGTTTCGAATTTCATGGCGGTTCTCCGTTGGGTGGAAGGGTCTTTGCGTGTTGGATGGCACGATGCGTGCCAAAGGTTTGAACGCCCGCCAAGCCGCATGGTTGCGCCATTTCCTTTGGCCCTGCCTGCCGTGCCGATGCTGTCCGCGGACGGTGCGCGTCCGTCCGGACAGGTGCGGACGGAACAATCGCGCAGGTTCGGCTCGCGGTGCCGACGCCGCGAATTTTCCCCCGTATGGATGGCTGCGCGATGACGCGTGGATTCAAGCGCCATGACGGCGCGGTCGCATACCGCGCGCTAGCCTGCCTGCGTCCCGCCTTTGCCCTGCCATGGAGATGCCTTGCCGATGATCCGTGTTGGCCTGATCGCCGATACCCACGGCCTGTTGCGGCCGGCCGCCGTCGATTTCCTGCGCGGCTGCGAGCGGATCATCCATGCCGGCGACATCGGCAGCGCGGCGTTGCTGGAGCACCTGCGCGAACTGGCTCCGGTGGTTGCCGTGCGCGGCAACAACGACCTTGGCGTGGAGTTGGCCGGCTTGCCGGAAACCGCCGAACTGCAGATCGGCCAGATGCGCCTGTACGTACTCCATGACCTCAAGCAACTGGCGATCGACCCGCGGGCGGCCGGCGTGGACATCGTGATTTCCGGGCACTCGCACCGGCCGCTGGTGGATGAGCGCGAGGGCGTGCTCTACGTCAACCCCGGCAGCGCCGGGCGGCGCCGGTTCAAGCTGCCGATCGGCGTGGGCGAGCTGCTGATCGACGGGCGCGAGGTGATGCCGCGGGTGGTGGAGCTGGACGGCTAGGCGTCCGTTCCTCCGGCGGGTGCTGACCAGCCGCACTTGCGCCAGCGTGTGCGGCTGGCTTATGCATGGCGCTCCATCAAGGGGAAGCGAGCCATGGCGCGCACCGGATCGTCCTCGGGCATCGGCCTGTTCCTGCTGCTCACGTTCGCATTGAGCTGCGTGTTCTATGCGCTGGTCATCGCCACCGGCCACCTCGGCGGGGCGATGGGCATGTACGTGACCGGGCTGATGTGGTGCCCCGGCATCGCCGCCCTGCTGACCTGCCGGTTGCGCGGCGAAGGGCCGGGCCGGCTCGGCTGGCGCTGGGGCGCGTGGCGCTGGCCGTGGCTGGCCTATCTGGTGCCGCTCGGCTACGCCGCGGTGGCCTATGCGATCGTCTGGGGCGCCGGATTGGGCGGCTTCGGCAATCCGCAGTTCCTCGGCAAGATCGGCCACGCGCTCGGCTTCGGTGGCGCGCCGGCGTGGCTGAACACGGCGGTGTACTTCGTGCTGCTCGGCAGCGTGGGCATGGTGCGCAGCCTGTCCACCGCGCTGGGCGAGGAGATCGGCTGGCGCGGCTTCCTTGCGCCGGCGCTGGTGGCGCGGCTGGGCTTCACCGGCGGCGCGCTGGTCACCGGCGCTATCTGGGCGGCCTGGCACCTGCCGATCCTGCTGTTCGCCGACTACAACGCCGGCACGCCGTGGTGGTTCGCGATGCCGTGCTTCGTGGTGCTGGTGCTGTCCAGCAGCGTGCTGTTGACCTGGCTGCGTCTGCGTTCGGGCAGCCTGTGGCCCTGCGCGGTGATGCATGCCAGCCACAACCTGTTCATCCAGGCCTTCTTCACCCCGATCACCGAGCCGCGCGGCAACATCACGCCCTACGCCATCGACGAGTTCGGCTTCGTGGTGCCGCTGGTGATGGTGGCCGTGGCGGTAGTGTTCTGGCTGAAGCGGGATGCGGTGCGCGACGACGCGGCGACGGCGTAAGGGCGTATGCACATGTCTTGCGCGAGCCCTGCGCCGCGGCGCACGCACGTGGGCATCTACCACCTGTGGAGCCGCTGGCTGACGCCGCTGTTCCAGTCCGAGCGCTAGGCCTAGGCGCGGGTGCGCGATCGGGTCTTTCATCCGCTCTC
>NZ_JABFWW010000270.1 GCF_013362045.1 Frateuria sp.
GTTCGTGTTCTCCGCGAGCGAGGCCTATCTCATCGAGGACGGCAAGGTCACCGCGCCGGTCAAGGGCGCCACGCTGATCGGCTCCGGTCCGGACGTGCTCACCCGCGTCTCGATGATCGGCAACGACATGCAACTGGACGAAGGCATCGGCGTCTGCGGCAAGGATGGCCAGAGCGTCCCAGTGGGCGTCGGCCAGCCTACGCTCAAGATCGATGGCATGACCGTCGGCGGCACGGCCGCCTGAGCGCTCCTTTGTGAAGCGAAGCGGTGATTCGAACGGTCGCCTCCACGCGCCAATCCCTCGCCCCTCGGGAAAGGGTGCCGGCAGGCGGGTGAGGGTTCGGGCGGAGCCGAGCTGAGGCCGATACCGAACCCTCTCCCCAACTCCCTCCCGACGGGAGAGGGGCCAAAAATCGGGGCAAAAAAAACACCGGCGCGAGGCCGGTGTTTTCCAATTCATGGCAGGCGGCGAATCAGATCGCCAAGTCCTTTTCCTTCTTGCCCGCCTTCAGCGCGTCGTTGAACCAGCGCGGACGCTTGCCGCGGCCGGACCAGGTCTGCTCCGGGTTGCCCGGGTTGCGGTATTTCGGAGCCACCGTGCCGGTGCTGCGACGGGCCTTGCGGGCGCCACCGAAAACGTCCTCGAAGGCGAAACCTTCGGCCTTGACCATGGCATGGATCTTCTCGCGCAGCTTGGCGACCTTTTCCTTGCGCAGTTCGGTCTGACGCACCTGTGCCTTGCTGATCAGCTCATTGAGCTGGTTGTGATTGAGGTTCTTGATATCGACTGCCATGCGTAGGCTCCCGAAAAGGTTTTTGATTATGTAGGTGGCTTCTCGTCATGAGAGCGATGCGTCGTCCTGTTCCGGATCCATTCTCGCCCAATAGCGGGGTGATTGCAAAAGGGGCCGATTATCGGGACGCGACATTAAGCGGTCTTGCGCACGAGACGGCCGGTTAATGGGCCGAATGGGCGGCCTACTTTCAGGCCAGCAGCGTGAACAATTCGTCCTCGGTAATGGCGCGGTTGTCCGATTCGCCACGGTTGCGGTATTCCAGCGTGCCGGCGGCCATTCCGCGTTCGCTCACCACCACGCGGTGGGGAATGCCGATCAGTTCAAGGTCCGCGAACATCTGGCCGGGACGCAGGCCGCGGTCGTCCAGGACGGTTTCGATGCCGTGCTGTTCGAGTTTGCGATAAAGCGCCTCGGCCGCATCGCGCACTTCGGGCGAATGCTTCGGATTGATGATGCAGACGGCCACGCGCCAGGGCGCCATGGCCTCGGGCCAGATAATCCCGGCTTCGTCATGCGATTGCTCGATTGCCGCCGCCACGATGCGGCTGACGCCGATGCCGTAGCAACCCATCATCATCACCTGGCTCTTGCCCTGATCGTCGAGCACCGTGGCGTCCAGCGCCTGGGCATATTTCGGGCCGAGCTGGAATATGTGGCCGACCTCGATGCCGCGGGCGATGTGCAGGCTGCCGTGGCCGTCAGGCGAGCGATCGCCCTCGACCACCTGGCGGATGTCCTCGACGCGGCTGACGCGCGCGTCGCGTTCCCAGTTGGCGCCGGTGTAATGGGTGCCGTCGGCATTGCCGCCGCAGACGAAATCGGCCAGCGCCGCAGCGTCGCGATCGACGATCACGGGGATGTCCGCGGGCAAGCCCACCGGACCGATGAAACCGGGACGCGTGTTGGTGGCGGCCAGGATCTCCTCTTCCGAAGCGAGCACCGGTTCGCCAGACAGCTCGGGCAACTTGCTCACCTTGACCTCGTTGATCTCATGGTCGCCGCGCAGGCACAACGCGACCAGCCCGTCCCGCCCGCGGACCAGCAGCGTCTTGATGCACTGCCGCGGGGATACCCCGAGGAATGCGCTGACTTGCGCGATGGTCTTCTGCGTGGGCGTGTCCACGCGCTTGAGCTCGGCATGCGGAGCAGGGCGCGCGGCGGAGGATGCGAGCGCCTCGGCCTTTTCGATGTTGGCCGCGTAATCGGAGCCATCCGAAAACGCGATGGCGTCCTCCCCCGAATCGGCCAATACCTGGAATTCGTGGCTGGCGTTGCCGCCGATCGCGCCGGTGTCGGCCTGCACGGCGCGGAAGGTCAGCCCGAGCCGGTTGAAAATGCGCGAATAGGCCTGGTACATCGCGCCATAAGTGTCGGCCAGCGATTCGGACGAGAGATGGAAGGAATAAGCGTCCTTCATGAGGAATTCGCGCGCGCGCATCACGCCGAAGCGCGGGCGGATTTCATCGCGGAACTTGGTCTGGATCTGGTAGAAGTTGACCGGGAGCTGCTTGTAGCTCTTGAGTTCGTTGCGGGCGAAGTCGGTAATGACTTCCTCATGCGTCGGGCCAAAGCAGAATTCCTGGTCCTTGCGGTCGCGGATCTTCAACAGCTGGTCGCCGAATTTGTCCCAGCGCCCGGATTCTTCCCAGAGTTCCTTCGGCTGCACCGCGGGCATCAGCAATTCGATGGCGCCGGCGCGATTCATTTCCTCGCGCACCACCTGCTCCACCTTGCGCAATACGCGCAGGCCCAGCGGCGTCCAGGTATACAGGCCGGAGGCGAGCCTGCGGATCATGCCGGCACGCAGCATCAGCCGATGGCTGGCGATTTCGGCGTCGGCGGGGACTTCCTTGACGGTGGCCAGGTGGAATTGGCTGAGACGCATGGCGGGCGATCCGGATCGGTAAAGGGGTTGATTATACGGCCCCCGCCTCGCAAGCCGGCCTACTGCGAACAGAACTGCACGTACTGCTTTTCGGCTAGGGCGGTCTGCTGATTGCGCTGTTCGTCATCGAGCGCGACGGGCTTGCCTTGCTGCTCCATCACCACCGGGCCACTGCCCCTGAGCATGTCGAGGTTGGCCTTGAGCGAACTGCACAGCTTGGCGCGGTTCTCGGGGGTGTCGGCAACGGCGGGCTGCCGTTCGGGCTGCGGCTTTTCGTTGGGCGTGCTCCCCGCCGACCTGCTTGCCGGCGGCGCCTGCACCGAGCCGGTGGTGGTGATGCGCTTGAAGGGAGTGCCTTGCGGCGGCGGCATCTCGGAGTAATGCACGGTGCCTTGCGCGTCGGTCCACTTGTAGGCCTGCGCGGCGACCGCGGGCGCAAGCAGCAGCAACGCGAGGATGAGGAGCAGGCGGCGCATGGGTTTCTCCGTCGGGGCGTGGGGCCCCGGCACTAGTTAACACTCCGGAACGCCGGACTCAAGCATGCCGGAGCTGTTGACGGACGATGGTTTACACTCTCGCGCATTCCGTCACGGATCGTTGCATGAGCGAGAACGCGCCAGTCCGCACGCCCCGCCACCGGGGCATCTACCTGCTGCCGAACCTGTTCACCACGGCGGCGATGTTCGCCGGCTACTACGCCGTGGTGGCGAGCATCGGCGGACGCTTCACCGAGGCGGCGATCGCGGTGTTCGTGGCGGCGGTGCTCGACGGCATGGACGGGCGCGTGGCGCGGCTGACCGGCACGCAGAGCGAATTCGGCGTGCAGTACGACTCCCTCTCCGACCTGGTCAGCTTCGGCCTGGCGCCCTCGCTGGTGATGTACAACTGGTCGCTGTCCTCGCTGAAGGACTTCGGGCCGGTGTGGGGCAAGATCGGCTGGGCCGCGGCCTTCCTCTACGCCGCCTGCGCGGCGCTGCGCCTGGCGCGCTTCAACACCCAGGTCGGGGTGATCGACAAGCGCTACTTCCAGGGCCTGGCCAGTCCGGCGGCGGCCGCCGTGTGCATGTCCTTCGTGTGGAGCGTTGAAAAATTCCATTCCGAGCGGTGGTCCATCACCGGCCCGGAGCTCTGTTTCGTCACCCTGGTGATGGCGGTGGTGGTGGGCCTGCTGATGGTCAGCCGTTTCCGCTACTTCAGCTTCAAGTCGCTGCCGATGGGCGAGCGGGACCGCGTGCCGTTCTTCTGGGTGCTGGTCGGCGTGCTGGTGCTGGTGCCGTTCCTGATCGACCCGCCGCGCGTGCTGTTCGTGGTGTTCACGCTGTATCTGCTGTCCGGCCCGGTGGTGACCCTGTGGGGACGCTCCGCGCATCGCCGGCGGATCCGCCGCGCGAAGCCGTGAGCGCCCTGTCGGCCAGCGATGTGGCCGAAGCGCGCCGCGCGCGGGTGCTGCGCGCGCTGGGCATCACTCCCTGGGCTCGCCGCGCCGCCGCCGTGGCCGAACCTGCCGTTTCGCCGTCAGTGGCCGCGACGGTGGCACCGGCTTCCTGCGTGGTGTTGCTGCCCGAGGGCTGCGCGTCGCGCGAACTGGACCTGCTCGGCCGCGCGCTCGCCGCCTATGGTCCTGAATTGGCCCGGGCTGGCCGCATCGTGGTGAAGGAAGGTCGCCCCCATGCTGCCGTGCCGCCGGTGCGCGCCTACCTGGTGTTCGGCCAGGCGCAGGCGCAGGCGCTGGGCCGCGAACTGCCCGCCGCGGTGATGAACCAGGCCCAGATCGTGCTGGCCGACGAGCCGCAGCAGGTGCTCGCCAGCGGCGAGGGCAAGCGCCGGCTGTGGACCGTGCTGCGCCAGCTGCGGCGCGCGCTGGCGGTGCCAGGGGGCGTGTGATGGTCGCGGTGGCGCGCCCGCGGGTGGAGGTCCGCGCCATGCGCCGCGAGGACCTGCCCGCGGTCAGCGCGCTGGAGAGCGCCTCCTATGATTTCCCCTGGTCGGCCGGCATCTTCAACGACTGCCTGAAGGCCGGGCATCCGTGCTGGGTGCTGTGCAGCGACGGCGAAGTCGCCGGCTACGGCATTCTGTCGGTGGCTGCCGGCGAGGCGCACGTGCTCAACCTGTGCATCGGCCCCGATCGGCGCGGCCAGGGCCTGGGCCGGCACCTGCTGGGGCGCCTGCTGGACGTGGCGCGCTGGAGCGGCGCCGAGCGGGTGTTCCTCGAGGTGCGCCCTTCCAACCCGGTGGCGCAACAGCTCTACGCCTCGGTCGGGTTCAAGGAGATCGGCCGGCGGCCACGCTACTATCCGGCCAAGGACGGGCGCGAGGATGCGATCGTGATGGCGCTGGATTAGCCACGCCTGGCGCCTCCATCTCTGGCGGAGGCACCCCGGGGCGAAGGCGGTGCGCTCAGCCGAGCTTCCCGGCCTGCTCCCGCAACGCCTCCAGCTGCGTGCCCCAGTCCACGATGCGCTGGCGCTCCTGCGCCACCACTTCGGCCGGTGCGTTGGCGACGAAATTGGCGTTGCCGAGCTTGCCCTCGCACTTCTTGATCTCGCCTTCGATGCGCGCGATTTCCTTGGCCAGGCGGGCCTTCTCGGCGGTGAGATCGATCAGCCCGGCGAGCGGGATCAGCACGCGCAGGCTGCCCACGACCGCCGCGGCGCTCGCCGGTTCATCGACCCCCGGCTCGATCCACTGCGGTGCTTCGGTGCGGGCGAGGAAGGCGATCTGTGCGGCGAACTTGGCCACGCGCACGCGGTCGGCCGCCTCGCCGCCGGCCAGCAGCAGCGGGATGGTCTTGCCCGGGGCGATGTTCATTTCCGAGCGTATGCGCCGGATGCCCGAGAGGACCGCCTTGACCCACTCGATCTCGGCGCTGGCGGCCTCGTCGGCCGGCAGCTCGGCGGCCTTCGGCCACGGCCTCTCCATGATGCTCGACGCTTCGATGCCCAGCCGCGGCGCCACCGCCTGCCAGATCTCCTCGGTGATGAACGGGACGACCGGGTGCAGCGCACGCAGCACGGTCTCCAGCACCACGAGCAATGTGTGCCGGGTCGAGGCCGCGGCGGCGGTGTCGCTACCGTTGGGCGCCGGCCCTTCGACCTGGCTCAGGGCCGGCTTGGACAGCTCCAGGAACCAGTCGCAGTACTCGTTCCAGACGAACTCGTAGAGCGCCTGCGCCAGCAGGTCGAAGCGGTAGGTGGCGAAGTGCTCCTCGACCTCGGTGAGCGTCTGCTTGAGGCGCGTGAGGATCCAGCGTTCCGCCTCGGTCGCCGGCAGACCGCCCGGAGCGGGCACCTCGCCTTCGGGCAGGTTCATCATCACGAAGCGCGCCGCATTCCACAGCTTGTTGCAGAAGGCCTTGTAGCCCTCGGCGCGCTTGATGTCGAAGTTGATGGTGCGGCTGTAGCTGGCCAGCGCGGCGAAGGTGAAGCGCAAAGCGTCGGTGCCGATCGCGGGAATGCCGCTCGGGTAGTCCTTGCGGATGCGCTTCTCGACCTTCTCGCGCACCTGCGGGATCAGCAGCGAGCGGGTGGATTTCTCCACCAGCGGTTCGAGCGCGATGCCGTCGATGAGGTCCAGCGGATCCAGCGTGTTGCCCTTGGACTTGGACATCTTCTGGCCCTCGGCGTCGCGCACGATGGCGTTGATGTAGACCTCGCGGAAGGGCACCTGCCGGGTGAAGTACAGCGTCGCCATCACCATGCGCGCGACCCAGAAGAAGATGATGTCGAAGCCGGTGACCAGCACCGCGCTGGGCAGGAACAGCTTGTCTCGGCTCCAGTCTGCGACCACTTCGCCACGCTCGTTCTTCACTAGCCCCTGCATCGGCCAGCCCAGCGTGGAGAAGGGCCACAGCGCGGAGGAGAACCAGGTGTCGAGCACGTCCTCGTCCTGGCGAAGTTCGCCCACCGGTTTGGTCGTGCCATGACGGCGCGCGTCCTGCTCGTCCTCACCGACGAAGATGTTGCCCGCCTCGTCGTACCACGCGGGGATGCGGTGGCCCCACCAGAGCTGGCGGCTGATGCACCAGTCCTGGATGTTGTCCAGCCACTGCGTGTAGGTCGTGGTCCAGTTCTCCGGTACGAAGCGGATCGCGCCCGAGCGCACCGCTTCCAGCGCCGGCTCGGTGATCGCCGTACGGCCGCCTGGACGTCCGTCGGCCAGCACCTCGGAGGTGAGGTCGACGAACCACTGGTCGGTCAGCATCGGCTCGATCACCGCATCCGAGCGCTGGCTCACCGGCACCTGCAGCTTGTGCGGCTTCGTCTCCACCAGCAGGCCGGCGGCTTCCAGGTCGGCGAGCACCGCCTTGCGTGCCTCGTAGCGGTCCAGCCCTCGGTACTTCGTCGGCGCGTTGTCGTTGACCTTGGCGTCGAGCGTGAAGATGTTGATCGGTTCCAGCCTGTGGCGCTGGCCGATGGCGTAGTCGTTGAAGTCGTGCGCCGGGGTGATCTTCACGCAGCCGGTGCCGAACTCGCGGTCGACGTAGTCGTCGGCGATCACGGGGATCTCGCGGCCGGTCAGCGGCAGGTGCAGCTTGGTACCGACCAGGTGCGCGTAGCGCTCGTCCTCCGGATGCACCGCCACCGCCACGTCGCCCAGCATGGTCTCCGGGCGCGTGGTGGCGACCACCACCGAGCCGGCGCCATCGGCGGTCATGTAGCGGATCGACCACATCGATCCGTCGCGCTCGACGTTGTTGACCTCCAGATCCGACACCGCGGTGCCCAGCGCCGGATCCCAGTTCACCAACCGGTTGCCGCGGTAGATCAGGCCGTCGCGGTACCACTGCACGAACACCTTGCGCACCGCGGCCGAGAGGCCCTCGTCCATGGTGAAGCGCTCGCGCGACCAGTCGGCGGCCACGCCCAGGCGGCGCATCTGGTGGGTGATGGTGGAGCCCGATTCCTCTTTCCACTGCCACACGCGCTCGACGAACGGCTCGCGGCCCAGGTCGTGGCGGCTCTTGCCTTCGGCGGCGAGCTGGTTCTCCACGATCTTCTGGGTGGCGATGCCGGCGTGGTCGGTGCCGACCTGCCACAGCGTGTTCATGCCGCGCATGCGCTGGTAGCGGATCAGCATGTCCATCACGGTCTGCTGGAACGCATGGCCCATGTGCAGCGTGCCGGTCACGTTCGGCGGCGGCAGCAGGATGCAGTAGGGCTCGCCCTGGCCGGACGGCTTGAACGCGCCGTGGCCTTCCCAGCGGGCGTACCACTTCGATTCGATCTGGCCGGGCTCGAAACTCTTGTCCATCGGAGGCTCGCGATGGCGCACCGTGGGCGCGCGTTGCAATGGGTAAGCCGCCGATTGTAAGGGGGTGGCGCTTGCGCCCCAAGCCCGGAATGGTCAGGGGCGCTGCGGGCAAAGCTTCGTCCGGGCCGCTATCGCAGCGATCCCGCCACTCCGGCGGCTCCGGCGATACGCCGACGCCGCTCCTGATGGGAAGGCGAGCCCCGGCTCATGCGAACCGGGGCAGCGCAATCATTCCTGCGGGCGGCTAGGCAACGAAGGCGTCGGCCAGCGTACGCGCAGGTGCGGGCTCCGTCGCCTGCTGGCGCGCGTGCTCCTCCATCTGCATGCGGGTCAGCCGCTGCACGACGAGCAGGAACAAGGCAGCCGACGCAAGGTTCAGTGCCTGTCCGCTAAGCAGCAGCATCTGCTGGGTGTGCAGGCCCTGGAACGTGTGCTCGGGCTGCAGGTACTGCGTGACGAACCAGTAGGACAGGTTGCCGGCGATCCAGAAGCACCACCACGCGACAAGCAGCCGCGGCGTGGCCAGCTTCTGCCAGCGGGCCGGCGCGGCGGACCCCAGCCAGATCTGCGCCATGGAGCGCAGCGGCCGCACCAGGTTCATGACCGGCACGGCATACCAGCCCACGGCCCAGCCGGGCGAATCGTCCAGCCCCTTGGCTCCCAGCGCCCGCACGTTGCAGGCGACCCGATGGGTCCAGAAGGCGGCCCAGACGTAGCACGCCAGCATCAGAACCAATTGCAGGCGGAACAGGTTGAGCTGCAGCCTGCCGGCGCTGACCAGGCTTTCCTGCAGGCTGGCGCTGATCCCGCCCTCGATGCCCTGCTGGAGCAATTGCAGTCCGTGGAGCATGACTCCGATGACTGCCAGCGTGAGAAGAACGAAGGCCGCCATCACGCCGCGGACGCCGTTGCCCAGGGCGGCCGGTGGGCGAAAGACGTGAGGCGGTGCGGCATCGCGCGTGGCCGGCGCCGGCGCGCTGAAAGGATGGACTCGCGACATAACGGCTCCCCCTGCCTCTGTCGGGCCGGCCGGTTGCCGGCGGCTTCATCATGCGCCGGTGCTATGGACGGGGCAAGCGGCGTGTGCTAAGCCGGTGATCAGTCCGTTAAAGCAGTTGGATGCCGAACCGCCGAACCGCCAGGGCGAACAGGCCGAAACATGCCACGGTAAGGGCGGCGCAGGCGAGCAGGGTGAGCCAGAAGCCCAGCCGTGGCAGCAGGGCCGGGAAGACCAGGAACATCGGCAGTGTCGGCAGCACGTACCAGAAGGTGTACCAGGCGTGGTTGGCGATCTTCTGCTGCGGCTGGTGTTCCACGTACAGCCAGACCAGCGCCAGGATCGTCACCATCGGCAGCGCGCCGAGCAGGCCGCCCAGCCGATCGCTGCGCTTTGCCGCCTCGGATACCAGCACCACCACGGCAGCAGTGATCAGGTACTTGGTGACCAGCCAGGCCATCGCTAGCTCCCGCGCAGGCTGCGGCCGTAGGCATGCACCTCGTCGACCAGCACCTTGACGTGGTCCGGGTCGACCTCGGGCGTGATGCCGTGGCCCAGGTTGAAGACATGGCCGGGATGGTTGCCGTAGCTGTCCATGACGGCGCGCGCCTCGCGGCGGATCACCTCGGGGTTGGAGCGCAGCACCGCAGGATCGAGGTTGCCTTGCAACGCGACCTTGCCGGACACCGCGCGGCGGGCGTCGGCAAGATCGATGGTCCAGTCCACGCCGAGCCCATCGCAGCCGGATTCGGCCATCTCGGCCAGGTGCAGGTTCGCGCCCTTGGAGAACAGGATCACCGGCAACTCGCGGGCATGGATATCGGACTTCAGCGTTGCGACCACCTGCTGCATGTAGCGCAGCGAGAACTCGCGGAAGGGTGCCGGTCCGAGCAGGCCACCCCAAGTATCGAACACCATCAACGCCTGCGCGCCGGCGGCGGCCTGGGCGGCGAGGTAGCCGGCGACCGAACGGGCCAGCGTGTCGAGCAGCCGGTGGGCGAGCTTCGGTTCGTTCCAGCACATCGCCTTGGGCGTCGCGAAATCGCGCGAACCCCGGCCCTCGACCATGTAGCAGGCCAGCGTCCACGGGCTGCCGGAAAAGCCGATCAGGGGCACGCGGCCGTCCAGCTCGCGGCGGATCAGCCTCACGGCGTCCATCACGTAGCGCAGCTCCCCGTCCATGTCCGGCACGGCCAGCCGCTCGATGTCGGCGGCCGTGCGCACGGGGCGTGCGAACTGCGGTCCCTCGCCATGGGCGAAGGACAGGCCCAGGCCCATCGCGTCGGGAATGGTGAGGATGTCGGAGAACAGGATCGCCGCGTCCAGTTCGAAACGCTCCAGCGGCTGCAGCGTCACCTCGCAGGCGAACTCGGGGTTCTGCGCCAATCCCATGAAACTGCCGGCGCGCTCGCGGGTGGCGCGGTACTCGGGCAGGTAGCGGCCGGCCTGGCGCATCACCCAGATGGGCGTGGTGTCGGTGGGCTCGCGGCGCAGCGCGCGCAGGAAGCGGTCGTTCTTGAGGGATGCGGTCATTTCTAGCGTCCGTGCGGGCCGTCCAGGCCTTGGGCGAACATCACGCGGTAGCCGCGCTTCAATTGCGCATCGCGCGCCTTCTCGAACGCGCCGATGGCCGCGTCGCGTTCGAGGAACTGTTCGCGCTTGAGCGTGGCCTTGCCGCCCTGCGTGCCGCTCTCGCGGTACAGCGTCCAGCCGCCGAGCAGGTCCTGCTCGAGCACGATCTGTACATAGCGCGGCGCCTCGGCCGAGGCGGGCATGGTTTGCAGGTAGAGGCGCATGATGTCCGTGTTGGTGCGGCAGGGGCGCCGCAGGGCACACATTCTAGGGGGCCGCCGCGATGCTGGCGAGGCGCAGCGGCAATGCGTCGCCGGCGATCGCCCTCGCGCATAGGGCGGGCTTCAGTCCACCGCCGGAACTTGCGGGAAGCGTGGTGGGCTGAAGCCCACTCTACGGGGCCGCCGTACTGCCGGTTATCGCCCGTTGGGGGCCAGGGCTTCGGCCAGTGTCGAAAGCACGGCTGCCTCGTCGGCATCCCCGACGATTTCGGCCTGGCCGATACCCCGCCAAAGGATCAGCCGCAGCGTGCCGGCGGTGTTCTTCTTGTCCAGGCGCATCAGCGCGAGCAACTGCTCCGGCCCGGCCACGGCAGGCACCGCGGTGGGCAGGCCCATGCGTTCGAGCAGCCGATGCAGGCGGGCGGTATCGGCAGCCGCGGCCATGCCCAGCCGCTCGGACAGCCGTGCGGCCAGCAGCATGCCGATGGCGACCGCTTCCCCGTGCAGCAACACGGTGTAGCGGCCGGCCGTCTCCAGCGCATGGCCGAAGGTGTGGCCAAGGTTGAGCAATGCGCGCTCGCCGTGTTCGGTCTCGTCGCGGGCGACCACGCCGGCCTTGTAGCGGACCTTGCGCGCGATCGCCTCGACCAGGACGGCGCCCTCGCGCGCTGCGAGCGCATCGGCGTTGGCTTCGAGCCAGGCGAAGAAATCCGCATCGCCGATCGCCGCGCCCTTGACCACCTCGGCCAGGCCCGCGCGGTATTCGCGGTCGGGCAGGGTGGCGAGGGCGTCGATGTCGGCCACCACCGCGCGCGGCTGGTGGAAGGCGCCGGCCAGGTTCTTGCCTGCGGGCAGGTTGACGCCGGTCTTGCCGCCGACCGAGGAATCGACCATTGCCAGCAGCGTGGTCGGTACCTGGATGAAGTCGATGCCGCGCATCCAGCAGGCGGCCGCGAAGCCGGCCAGGTCACCGATCACGCCGCCGCCCAGCGCGATCACGCAGGCGTCGCGGGTGGCGCCGAGTGCCGCCAGCGCCTCCAGGACGCGGCCGACGTTGGCGAAGCTCTTGTGCGCCTCGCCGTCCTCCAGCAGGAAGCTCGACCAGTGCAGGCCATCGAGGCCTTGCGCCAGGCGATCCAGATACAGCGGCGCCACGGTGGTGTTGCTGACCACCAGCGCGTGGCGGCCGCGCAGCCGAGCGCGCCAGCGGGCGGCATCGCGGATCAGCCCGCCGCCGATCCATACCGGATAACGACGCTCGCCGAGCGCCACTTCGATCGTCTGGACGTCCATTTCGCTCATGCCGCCTGCTGCCGTTGCCAGTGCTGGTCGAGCAGGGCGAGACAGCGCTCGCTCGCCGCCGCGACGCCTTCGTGCTCGCCTGGCATGCGCAGGTCGGCCAGCTCGCGGTAGAGCGGGCCGCGGGCCTGCGCCATCGCCTCGAGCTTGCCGCGGCGGTCCTCGCCGGCCAGCAGCGGACGCTTGGTGTCCCGCGCCAGGCGTTCGAGCTGCTGCTCCACCGTGGTGTCCAGCCACAACACGAAACCGCGCTCGGCAAGGTGGCGGCGGTTGGCCAGGTCGAGCACCGCGCCGGCGCCGGTGGCCAGCAGCACGCCGGTGCGCGAGCTCAGCGCATCGAGCAGCGCGCTCTCGCGCTGGCGAAAGCCCGCCTCGCCCTCGATCTCGAACACGCAGCGCACGTCCACGCCGCAGTGGCGTTCGATTTCCTGGTCGAGATCGATGAACGGCAGGCCATAATGCGCGGCGAGGCGTCGGCCGATCGACGTCTTGCCGGCACCGGTCGGGCCGATCAGGAACAGGTTGCACGAGGGGTTCATGCGCGCATGCTAGCAACCACGGGCGAACGCGTCTTGCTGGCCGGTTGCGGCGACGTGGGGCTGCGCGTGGCGCGCCTGCTGCGCGCGCAGGGGCATACGGTGTTCGGGTTGCGGCGACGTCCGCCGGCATCGGCCGACGAGTCCGGCATCCACTGGCTGGCCGGCGACCTCGTCGACGCCGCGACGCTGGCCGGCCTGCCCGAACGCATCACGCGGGTGGTCTACCTGCCGGCACCCGATCTGCGCGATTCGGCGATGTATCGGGCCGTGTTCCTTGATGGCCTGCGGGGCCTGCTGGAACGGCTGGATTGCGCGGCGCTGGCGCGCGTGCTGTTCGTCTCCTCCAGCGCAGTCTATGGCGACCACGCGGGCGGCTGGGTGGATGAAGACACGCCTCCCGATCCGCCGGGCTTCAACGGCGCCGTGCTGCTCGAAGCGGAATGCTGGCTCGCCGCGCAGGCGCGGCCTTGCACGGTATTGCGGCTTGCCGGCCTGTACGGGCCGGGCCGGCTGCAACTGCTCGATCGCCTACGCACAGGCGGGGTGGCGGTGCCGCGCGACCGGGTGCACTGGGCCAACCGCATCCACGTCGAGGACGCCGCCGCGGCGATCGCGCACCTGTTGTTCCTGCCGGATGCACGGCCGCTCTACCTGGGCGTGGACGACACGCCACTGCCGCTGCAGGTGCTTTACGACCACCTCGCGTCGCTCGCCGGTGTGCCGCCACCGCCGCAGGGTGCGCCGCCGACGGGCGTGGGCAGCAAGCGGCTTCGCAACGCGCGATTGCGGGAGAGCGGCTGGGTACCGCAATGGTCCGACGCGCGCGGCGGATATGCCTCGTTGCTGGAGGGCGCTTGACGCGGCGTTCTTCCCCTCACCTTCCCGTGAAAGAGGGAGTCGGCTCGTTTACGCGTGGGCGAGTCCGGTCACGTGACGATCGCGGTCGTACTCGACCACGGTGTCGGCCAGCGCGGGCAACGTCGCCAGGGCGTGGCGGCTGAGGCGCTCGAAGTGGGCGAGGAAGCGCACCATCGCCTTCGCGTCCATCGCCAGCGGGGCGTGGCGGGCCAGCAGTTCCTCTTCCTGCTGGCCGCGCCAGCGGCGCACCACGTCCCAGTTCGGCGCCTGCAGCACGATCAGTGCGTCGAGCTTGCGCCACAACGGCTGGTAGGCGCGCAGCTGCTTGTTGACCCAATGGCGCCAGCGGCAGTCCGGATCCTCCTCGCGTTCGAGCGCATTCACCGGCGACTCCAGCGCAACCTGCAGCTGCGGGCGCAGGCCGAGTGCCCAGCCTTCGAGGATCACCAGCTTCGGCGCGCGCGTGGCCTTGGGCCAGCGCGAAGGCGGGATGCGGGTGTCGCGGCCCTTGTCGAAGCGCGGCCAGGTCACCGGAAGCTTCTCCGACGCCTGCGGCAGCGCGGCGAGCACCGAGAGCAGCAGCTCGATCTCGTGCGTGCCAGGCACGCCGCGCGTACGCAGCAGCGGATGCACCTCGCGCGCCAGCGCCTCGCGCTCGCTGCGCGGGTAGTAGAAATCGTCCAGCGCGAGCACGTCGGTGGGCCAGCCGCGCGCCTCGGCAGCGGTCTTCATCACACGTGCGAGCGTGCTCTTGCCGCTGCCCTGCAGGCCCGACAGACCGAGGATGTAGGGGCGGCGTGAACGCGCGATGCGTCCGGCGTAATGGTCGAGCAGGTGGCCGGCGAGGGCGACGTTCTGCGTGCTAGCATCGTTGGTCATCCGCGCATGATGGCGCGGCGCCGCCACGATGCAAGAGTCATGCTCAAACGCGAGATACTCGACACCTTCCTGGTCCTGCTGGACGAGGCCATCACCGGCGGCGATCCCGAACCCACGGCCATGAACCTGGCCTCCGCCGACGCGGCCGGCCGGGTCAGTTCGCGCATCGTGCTGCTCAAGGGCGTCGACGAGCGCGGCTTCCGCTTCTACACCAACTACGAAAGCGACAAGGGCGTCCAGCTGGAGGCACATCCGCAGGTCGCGCTGTGCTTCCACTGGAAGCAGCTGCGCGAGGGCGTGCAGGTGCGCGTGGAGGGCGTGGCCCGCAAGCTGCTGGCGGAGGAGTCGGACGCGTACTTTGCCAGCCGCCCGCGCGGCAGCCAGATCGGTGCGTGGGCGTCGCTGCAGTCGCAGACGCTGCCCGACCGGGAGGCGTTCGAACAACGCGTGGCGCGCTGCGAGAAGGAATACGAAGGCCGCGAGGTGCCGCGCCCGCCGCATTGGGGCGGCTTCGTGGTCGAGCCGGACATGGTGGAGTTCTGGTACGGCGCGCAGTTCCGCCTGCACGAGCGCGCGCGCTGGAGCCGCCATGGCCAGACCTGGACCAGCCGGCTGCTTTACCCGTGAGCCATGCGCAGCCCGCGCCGCACGTCGCGCAGGGCGGTTTCGTCGTGCATACGCGCGGGCGCGGCTTCAGCGAGATCACCACGAAAGTGGCCGAGGCGGTCGCCGCCAGCCACGTGCAGACCGGCATCGCGCACGTCTTCACCGCGCACACCAGCTGCTCTCTGCTGATCGGCGAGAACGCCGACCCGACCGTGCAGGCGGACCTGGAGCGCTGGTTCGCCCGCGCCGTGCCCGATGGCGACCCGCTCTTCCGGCACGACGCCGAAGGCCCGGACGACATGCCCGCGCATGTGCGCTCGATCCTCGCCGGCGTGAGCCTCACGGTGCCGGTGCACGGCGGCAAGCCGCAGCTGGGCACCTGGCAGGGCATCTACCTGTGGGAACACCGCCACGACCCGCACCAGCGCAGGGTGACGGTGACCGTGCTGGGGCATTGATGGACGGGTATCCCCAGCGCATCGTCTGCCTCACCGAGGAACCGACCGAAGTGCTCTACGCCCTGGGCGAGGAGCAGCGCATCGTCGGCATCTCCGGTTTCACCGTGCGCCCGGCCCGGGCGCGCAAGGAGAAGCCCAAGGTTTCGGCGTTCACCAGCGCGAAGATCGACGAGATCCTCAAGCTCGGGCCGGACCTGGCGATCGGCTTCTCGGACATCCAGGCGGACATCGCGCGCGAGCTGATCAAGGCGGGCGTGGAGGTGTGGATCAGCAACCACCGCAGCGTGGAAGGCATCCTCGCCTACATCCGCCGGCTGGGCGCGATGGTCGGTGCGCAGGACAAGGCGGATGCCTACGCGCAACGCGCCGCGGCGCACATCGCCGCGATCCGCGCCGCGGCCGCCAGGCTGCCGCGGCGGCCGAAGGTCTACTTCGAGGAATGGGACGAGCCGATCATCACCGGCATCCGCTGGGTGGCCGAGCTGATCGGCATCGCCGGCGGCGAGGATGCGTTCCCCGAGCTGGCGCGCGAGCCGCTGGCGAAGCAGCGCATCCTGGCCGATGGCGGCGAGGTCGTGCGCCGCGCGCCCGACATCATCCTGGGCTCGTGGTGCGGCAAGCGCTTCCGGCCGGAGAAGGTGGCGGCAAGGCCGGGCTGGGACGCGATCCCGGCGGTGCGCGACGGCGAGCTGCACGAGGTCAAGTCGCCGATCATCCTGCAGCCGGGACCGGCTGCGCTGTTCGACGGCCTGGCCGAACTGCACCGCATCATCGCTGCCTGGGCCGGGCGCAACTGATCCAGGCCGAAGAAGGCTAGAACCCGCGCGCCAACTGCGTGCCCCAGTCGAACAGCGGCGCCGCGACCAGGATGCGCGCGAGCAGCAGGCCGACCATCACCACGGCCGGCGCGAAGTCGAGCATGCCCACCACCAGCTTGCCGCGCAGCGGCCGCAGCAGCGGATCGACGATGGCCTCGACCAGGCGCAGCACGGGGTGATAGCCATCCGCCCCGAACATGCTCAGCAGCGACCAGCCGAACACCAGCACCAGATAGAACAGCAGCACGAAGTCGAGCAGGTCGGCCAGGGCGAGCACCAGCAGGCCCGCGACATGCGGCAGGGTGCCGACCAGCGCGAACAGCACCACGCGCTTGACCAGCATCACCAGATAGCAGACCAGCAGCGCGGCCAGGTTGATCCGGCGCCAATTGGGCAGCACGCGCCGGATCGGCGCGAGCAACGGATTGGTATAGCGGTAGACGAACTGGCTCACCGGGTTGCGGAAGTCGGCGCGTCCGGCCTCGGCCAGCAGGCGCAGCACGAACAGCGTGGCCAGCGCGTCGAAGGCGATCTCCAGCAACAGGGAAAGCGCGTTCAGCAGGTAGATCACGGGCGGGACTCCTTGGCGTCCAGTTCGGCGGCCAGTTCGGCACCGCGGCGGGTGGCCGCGGCGATGGCGTGCGCGACGACACGCGGCAGGCCGTCGGCGGCGAAGCTTTCCAGCGCGGCCTGGGTGGTGCCATTGGGCGAGGTCACGCGGCGGCGCAGTTCGCCCGGCGCCTCGCCGCCCTCGGCCAGCATGCGGCCGGCGCCCAGGCAGGTTTGCGCGGCCAGTGCGCGCGCGGTCGCGCGTGGCATGCCCTGGGCCACGGCGGCATCTTCCATGGCCTCCACCAGCGCAAAGAAATAGGCCGGCCCCGAGCCGGACAGGGCAGTGACCGTGTCCATCGATGCTTCCTCGTCGAGCCAACGAGTCAGGCCCACGGCATCGAGGATGTGCTGGGCCTGCGCCTTCTGCGGCGGACTGACCCGCGCGTTGGCGCAAAGGCCGGTGGCGCCCGCACCTATGAGCGCAGGCGTGTTGGGCATGCAGCGCACGATGGGCAACGCGCCGAACCAGCGTTCCAACTGGTCCAGCCGTACGCCGGCGGCGATGGAAACGAGCAGCGGGCGCTGGCGCTGCAGCACGTCGCGCAGCTCGGCCTTGAGCGCAGGCATCACCTGCGGCTTGACCGCCAGCAGCAGGACCTCGGCGTCGGCCGCAGCCAGGCGGTTCTCGGCAAACGTGGCCACGCCGAACTCGCGCGCCAGCGCTTCGCGCGCCTGCGCCTGCGGTTCGGCCACGCGGATGGACGAGGCCGCGGCGCCGGTCCTGAGCAGGCCGCCGATCAGGCTGCGCGCCATGTTGCCGCCGCCGATGAAGGCAAGTCGTGTCATGCCTGTCCTTATGGGTTTTGCCCGGGGCCGATACCTTAACCCGAAGCGCCTGCCCGGCGGATGACGCGCCCGGGCCTTCCGCAGGCGACGAGGGCCGGTCGGGCAGGTGGATGGGCCAACCGGCAGAGGGTCGCAGTTTCCGCAGGAAGGCGCTGCAACCTACTGGCCCCGCAGCCATTCGCGCGAGTAGTATCGGCTCGCTGCAGGGGGACATCGGATGGCCGGCACGAAGGCGACGGTGGGTGCGCGCAGGCGCGCAACCGGGCGGTCCCCTGCGCAGTACCGCTTTTCATCCAGATGAACGTTTCAAGGGGAACCCGATGGATATCGCCGAACTGCTGGCCTTCTCGGTGAAGAACAAGGCCTCGGACCTGCACCTTTCCGCCGGCCTGCCGCCGATGATCCGTGTGGACGGCGACGTGCGCCGCATCAACATCCCGGCGCTGGAGCACAAGCAGGTCCACTCGCTGATCTACGACATCATGTCGGACAAGCAGCGGCGTGACTACGAGGAGTTCTTCGAGACCGACTTCTCGTTCGAGATCCCCGGCCTGGCGCGCTTCCGCGTCAACGCGTTCAACCAGAACCGCGGCGCCGGCGCGGTTTTCCGCACGATTCCCTCCGAAGTGCTGACACTGGAGGACCTGGGCGCACCGCGCATCTTCAAGGAGCTGATCGAGCAGCCGCAGGGCCTGATCCTGGTCACCGGCCCGACCGGCTCGGGCAAATCGACCACGCTGGCGGCGATGGTCGACCACATCAACAAGAACGAATACGGGCACATGCTCACGGTCGAGGATCCGATCGAGTTCGTGCACACCTCGCAGAAGTGCCTGGTCAACCAGCGCGAAGTGCACCGCGACACGCACGGCTTCAACGAGGCGCTGCGCTCGGCGCTGCGCGAGGATCCCGACTACATCCTGGTCGGCGAGCTGCGCGACCTGGAGACCATCCGCCTGGCGCTGACCGCCGCGGAAACCGGCCACCTGGTGTTCGGCACCCTGCATACGAGTTCGGCGGCCAAGACCATCGACCGCATCATCGATGTGTTCCCGGCCGGCGAGAAGCCGATGGTGCGCTCGATGCTGTCCGAATCGCTGCGCGCGGTGATTTCGCAGTCGCTGCTGAAGAAGGTCGGCGGCGGACGCATCGCGGCGCACGAAATCATGGTCGGCATACCGGCCATCCGCAACCTGATCCGCGAGGACAAGGTCGCGCAGATGTACTCCTCGATCCAGACCGGCCAGCAGTTCGGCATGCAGACGCTCGACCAGAACCTGCAGGACCTGGTCAAGCGTGGCGTGGTCACGCGGCAGGAGGCGATCGGCTACGCCAAGAACAAGGACACCTTCAAGTAAGGAACGCCCTCGCGCCTTCCGTTGCGTCATCTTTCTCGTCTCCCGGAGGAGACCACCATGAGCGATTTCGATTTCACCTCCTTCCTCAAGCTGATGGTGCACAAGAAGGCATCGGACCTGTTCATCACCGCCGGCGTGGCGCCGTCGATGAAGCTGCAGGGTCGCGTCGTGCCGATCACGCAGAGCCCGCTGTCGGTGCAGCAGGCGCGTGACATGGTGCTCAACGTGATGACGCCCTCGCAGCGCGAGGAGTTCGAGAAGACCCACGAGTGCCAGTTCGCCATCTCCGCGCAAGGCGTGGGCCGCTTCCGCGTGTCGTGTTTCTACCAGCGCAACTGCGTGGGCATGGTGCTGCGCCGGATCGAGTCGAAGATCCCCACCTTCGAGGAGCTCACCCTGCCGCCGGTGCTCAAGTCGCTGTCGATGACCAAGCGCGGCATCATCATTTTCGTGGGCGCCACCGGTTCGGGCAAGTCGACCTCGCTGGCGGCCATGGTCGGCTACCGCAACCAGAACTCGACCGGCCACATCATCACCATCGAGGACCCGATCGAGTACGTGCACAAGCACGAGGGCTGCATCATCACCCAGCGCGAGATCGGCATCGATACCGACAACTGGGACAACGCGCTGAAGAACACCTTGCGCCAGGCGCCCGACGTGATCCTGATCGGCGAGGTGCGTACCCGCGAGACGATGGAGTACGCGATCAACTTCTCCGAGACCGGCCACCTGTGCCTGTGCACGCTGCACGCCAACAACGCCAACCAGGCGATCGACCGCATCCTGCACTTCTTCCCGGAAGACCGGCGCCAGCAGCTGTTCATGGACCTGTCGCTGAACCTCAAGGGCATCGTGGCGCAGCAGCTGATCCCCACGCCCGATGGCAAGGCGCGCCGCGTGGCGGTGGAGGTGTTGCTGGGAACGCCGCTGGTGCAGGACTACATCCGCCAGGGCGAGATCCACAAGATCAAGGAAGTGATGAAGGAATCGACCAACCTGGGCATGCGCACCTTCGACCAGAGCCTGGTCGAGCTCTACCACGCGGGCGAGATCAGCTACGAGGATGCGCTGCGCCACGCCGACAGTTCCAACGAGGTGCGCCTGCGCATCAAGCTCGCCCAGGGAGGCGACGCGCATACGCTGTCGCAAGGCCTGGAAGGCGTGGAACTGGAAGAGACCCGCGACAACAACCAGTTCGGCGGCGGAATGCTGCGCCGCTGAAGCCTGGCCGGGCAGGCGCTGAACGAGGCCGCCGCGGGCAGTCCCCGACAAAAAGGAGCCCGTGGGCTCCTTTTTGCGTTCCGGCCGGCCCGCGCGCTACATGCCCGAGGTCGAACTGGAGGCAGGCTCGCTCGTGGTGCTCTTGGTGCTGCTGGGCGATACGGTCAGGCCGGTGGCGTCCACGCTCTTGACGCCCTTGACCTTGCGCGCCAGGTGGACCGCGCGGCTCTTCTCCTTGCTGCTGCCCACGGTGCCGGTCAAGCGCACCATGCCATCCGTGGTGTCGACCGAGATGTCCGTGGCATGGACATGTTTGGTGGTGGCGAATTCGGATTTCACCTTGGTCGTGATCCAGGCGTCATCGACCTTGCCCGGCACGGTCTGGTTGCTCGATTGCATGCTGCCGTTGGATTGGGCGCTGGCGTCCTGTGCGACGGCCTGTGCGAGCGGTACGGCGGCCAGCGCAGCGGTCAGGCCTGCGGCAACGAGGGCTCGATGGAACGCGGAATGGATACGCATGGCACTCTCCTAGGGTGGCGGTCGCGGACAGCCGATGCGTGCCGCACCGGCCGAACCATGGCAACAGGGCGCCCGTGAACACGGTGTGCGTTGGCAGCACGGTGTTCAGTGGCAATTACCGTTGCGAACGGCTGGCTTAAAGGAAGGTTGGGCAGCCGCGAAAGGCGGGTGAGCGGGGCGTGGTGCAGGCGAAAAAAGGCGCCCGTCAGGACGCCCTTTTTTTCAAGGGGCGAAGAGGTGCTGGCTACTTCAGGGTCGTCTGGCTGTTGACCACCAGGCCCTGGCCGTCGATGTGGATTTCTGCGTCGATGGATTCGATGCGTTCGGCCTGCGCACGCATGGCGTCGAACTGGGCCTTGGTGCGCGCGTCGCTGGCCGCCTTGTCGGCCTGGTCTGCCGCAGCGCCAGCCTCATCCTTGCCGAGCGCTGCGGCAGCGGCCCCCAGGCTGTCGCCTTTCTGCTGCATCAGGGTGACCCAGTCCAGGTACATCTGCCCGCTCACGTGCATGCGCAGCATCTGGCCGGCGTTGCCGGCCGGCGCCTTGAGCGCGTCGGCCAGCCTGGCGTCCTCGCCCGCGCCGATGCCCAGCCCCAGGCTCTTGGTGCCCATCGCCATCCAGGCCGGCTGGTTGAACATGCCGCTCAGGGTGGGCGGCAGCGCCACCGGCTTGCCGTCATCGGCGAGCTTCAGCTGCGCCAGTGCCGGGGTCATCATCTGGCCCATGGCCAGAAGGCCTGCGGGGTTGCTGGTGCCGAGCGTCAGCCGGCCGGTGAACTGGGGCATGGCATTGCCCGCGCCCGGCTTGAAGCTGTCCAGCGAAAGGCCCACGCCGAGCAGGTCGCCGAAGGGCGGGATCGCCGCCTTCTGCATGCTCGGGCCGAGCTTGGCAAAGCTATCGTTGAGGTCGGCCAGCGCCGGGCAGGTGAAAGGCTTGGCCGTCACGGCATCGGCCTGTGCGGTCCAGAACGCGCGCAGCTGCGCCACCGGCAGGCCCAGGAAAAACTCGAACGGCGAGCTGGGCTGGCTGGCACCGAGTCCCGGCAGGTCGACCTTCAGGCCCTGAAACGCCTGCGCGATATCGCTGGCCAGCGATACGTTCCAGCGCATGTCCTGGTGCTTGGGTTCCAGCCGGGTATAGCCGAAGCTCAGCTCGGGCACGCGGCTGGCTATGCGCGTGGCATCGGCCTGGCAGCCGGGCGGGATCTGCAGCTGATTGGCCACCGGCTCGCCGGTCTTGGCCGATTCGGCCTGGGCGCGCGCCTTGAACAGGGCGGCGAACAGCGGGTCCTTGCCGCTGGCGGCGAGCGGCAGGGCACGATTGAGGTCGAGCTCGCCGACGGCCCACTTCTCGTAGCCCCTGGCCTTGGCGAGCTTCTCCAGCCGGCCATCGTCCTGCAGGTTCCTGGCCGGGCGGTCCTGGCCCAGCGCCTGGCGCAGCAGCGGCTGGGCAGCATCGACCGGCAGGATCGCGGCGACCGCCTGCTTGCCGACCACGGCCAGGATCAGCTGCGTTCCAGTCGCGGGCGAGAGATGGCGGCGATAGCTCTGCCCGTCGCTGCTGGCAACGTCCAGTTTCTTGCCGTAGGCGGCTTCCAGTCGGCCGACGAAGGCCTCGAAGGCGCCAGTGTCGCTGAGCTGGAAGCGCAGCACCGGCGCCAGGCCCAGCCCATAGAGGGCCGAATAGCCCTTCAGGTCCAGGCCGGCGTTCTGCGCGAAGCCCTCGATGGTCTTGCCGTCGAGCTCCTTGGCGAAGGCGCGGATCAGGTTGGCGGTGTCCGGGTCCTTGGCGGCCATCCCGTCGGCAGTGGCGCGCAATTGGGCCAGTTCGGCCGGCAGCTGCGCATCGGCCTGGGTGAGCAGGGCGCTGCGGGTACCCTCGTCCAGCACATCCAGGTTGGCCACTGCATAGGGGGTGTCGGCGGGGGCGAAGGCGAGCGGTGCGTCCTTGTCCTTGTGCCCGCAAGCCGCCAGCAACACGCCGGCAAGGGCCAGCGCGAGAGTGCGCGTCGTCGATCGCATGATTCGGTTCCCTGAAATGAAAGAGTGGCGCACGCATTATGCCCGGAGCCGGGAGCGGCGGGCTGCCTCCTCCATTCCGGCATCTTCCTTCGCCGGTCGAGGCGGGCAGGTCGGCAGGAGGCGTTGCGGGGACGCGGGAAACCTGCAGGAGGCCTCAGCGGCCGAGCAGCTCGCCCAGCACCGCCATGCGCACGAACACGCCGTTGCCGACCTGCTCGAGGATCTTCGACTGCGCTCCGTCGGCGACGTCCGGAGCGATCTCCACGCCGCGGTTGATCGGCCCGGGGTGCATCACCAGGCAGCCCCTGGCGGCACGCGCCAGGCGGCGGGTGTCCAGGCCGTAGCGGGCGAAGTAGGCGGCCTCGTCGGGGAGTTCGGTGGCGCTCATGCGTTCCTTCTGCAGGCGCAGCATGATCGCCACGTCGGCGCCCTCGATCGCCTGGTCGAAGTCTTCCATGAAGACGCAGCGTGGAAATTCTTCCTGCGCGGGCATCAGCGGTGCCGGGCCGCACAGGCGGATCTCGCGCACGCCCATGGCGGTGAGCGCATGCACGTCCGAGCGGGCCACGCGCGAGTGCTTGATGTCGCCGCAGATCACCACCGCCAGGTTCTCGAAGTCCGGGCGGTGCTCGCGGATGGTCATCGCGTCGAGCAGGCCCTGGGTGGGATGGGCGCGGTTGCCGTCGCCGGCATTGATCACCGAAACGCCGCTCATGGCGTGGCGCACCAGTTCCTCCGGTGTGCCCGACACCTTGTGGCGCACCACGATGGCGTCCAGGTGCATGGCTTCGAGCGTGTGCAGGGTGTCGAACAGCTCCTCGCCCTTGGCTGTGGACGAGAAACCGATGTCGAAGTTGATCACGTCCGCGCCCAGGCGGCGTGCAGCCAGTTCGAACGAGGTGCGCGTGCGCGTGGAGGGCTCGAAGAACAGGTTGAGCACCGTGCGCCCGGCGAGCAGGTCCAGCTTGCGGGTGCCGTGCGCGCAGGCGTCGCGCATGGACAGGGCGCGGTCGAGCAGGCGCTCGATGCAGGCGCGCGGCAGGTGTTCCAGCGTGGTCAGGTGGCGCAGGCGGGAGCTCATGGCGGGCGGTTCGAAGGAGCGGGAAGGAGTGAACATGCAGTGACCTGGATCAGGCGGAATCGGATGCAGCGGCGAGCCAGCGTTCCAGGATCACCGCCGCGGCCTGGGCGTCGATCGCGGCGGCATCGCGCCGCCGGCGCGTGCCGGCGGCGCGCGCCGAGGCGAAACGCCGGGCGGCTTCCT
>NZ_JABFWW010000157.1 GCF_013362045.1 Frateuria sp.
CGGGCTCGACCGGATGCGCAGCTTCCTGCAGCAGGCGGGCGATCTGGCCGGCGCTGACCTCGCCCAGCGCGAGCGCGACCAGCAACTCGTCGTGGGTCTTCAGGTGGAAATGCGCGGGCAGCTTCGACAGGTCCGCCGCCGGTAGCGCCAGGCGCTTCAACTCGCGCTCGAGCAGCGCGCGGCCGGCGGCGAGATTGGCGTCGTGGGCGATGCGGCGGAACCAGCCGCGCGCCTTCTCGCGGGCCCGGGCGGTGTTCAGGTAGCCATGGTGGGGCGAGAGCCAGTCGCGGCTGGGCTCGGCGTTCTTGGCGGTGATGATCTCTACGCGGTCGCCGCTGCGCGGCTGGTGGGTCAGCGGCACGATGCGCCCGTTGACCTTCGCGCCGCGGCAGCGGTGGCCGACCTCGGTATGCACGTAATAGGCGAAGTCGAGCACGGTGGCGCCGTGCGGCAGGTCGAACACCTCGCCCTTGGGCGTGAGCAGGTAGACGCGGTCCTCCAGCAGCTCGGTGCGCAACTCCGTGGCCAGGTCATCGTCCGCGCGCGGTTCGAGCAGCTTGCGCATCCAGGCGATCTTGGCCTCGAACTCCGCATCGGCGCCGCCACCCTCCTTGTAGCGCCAGTGCGCGGCGACGCCCAGCTCGTTGTCGCGATGCATGGCATGGGTGCGGATCTGCACCTCCAGCGTCTTGCCCCGCGGCCCGATCACCGCGGTGTGCAGCGAGCGGTAGCCGTTGCCCTTGGGCCGCGCCAGGTAGTCGTCGAACTCGCGCGGCAGGTGCTGCCATTGCGCGTGCACCACGCCGAGGGCGGCGTAGCAGTCGGCCACGCTGTCCACCAGGATGCGCACGGCGCGAATGTCGTACAGGTCGGCGAAGTCCAGCTCCTTGCGCTGCATCTTCTTCCAGATGGAATAGATGTGCTTCGGGCGCCCGGCTAGGTCGGCCTCGATGCCGGCGGCCTTGAGCGCCGCGCCCAGATCGGCCAGCACCTGTGCGATGAAGGCCTCGCGGTCGGCACGGCGCTCGTCCAGCAGGCGCGCGATGCGCTTGTAGGTGTCCGGCTCCAGGTAGCGGAAGGCGAGGTCCTCCAGCTCCCACTTCAATTGCCAGATGCCGAGGCGGTTGGCCAGCGGCGCGTGGATGTCGCGGGTGAGCCTGGCCAAGGCGCTGCGCTCGGCCTCGCCCAGCGCCATCGCCCCGCGCATCTTCGCCAGCTGGCGCGCCAGCAGCACGAACACCACGCGCAGGTCGCGGATGATCGCAAGCAGCAACCGGCGCAGGCCCTCGGAGGTGCCGGTCTCGCGCTGCGCGTGCAGCGCCCATACCTTCTGCGCGGCGAGCTGGCCCTCGACCAGGCGCTGCAGTTCCGCCGGCAAGCTTCTGGCGCGCGCATCCCATGCCTGCGGCTCGCGCTGCGCCAGCTCGAACCACACCGCCGCAGCCTGGGTCTGCGCGTCGCAGCCGAGCATCGCGAGCAGGTCGAGCACGTCCTGCCGCTCGCTCGAGTCGACTCCATGCGCATCGCACGCAGCCGCCGCCTCGGCAAGCAGCGGCGTCGAGGCGATGCGCGATCGCCAGGCCGCGGCGCTCGGGGCAGGAGAGATGTCGGTCTGAACCATCTGGGTTGTCCGGTAAGGGCCCATTGTAGCCGCGGCCCGGCAGGCTTCCCGAGGCGGGATGGTTGGAACCCGCCGGGCGCCGCCATATGCTGGGGCGGTGTACCCGTTGAGGATCAACCATGCGCCCGTTCCGCCTGTCCCTGCTGGTCGTTGCCTTCTCCGTAGCCGCCGCCGCGCAGGCGCAGCAATACGAGCCATTGGCCAGGCGCATGTCCGAGGCCCAGTTCAAGGCGGCCGGGCTGGATCGCCTGACGCCCGCGCAACTGCAGGCACTGGATGACTGGCTGCGCACGCACGACAAGCCGACCACCCGCGTGGTCGATACCAGCGGCAAGCCGGTGTTCTATCCGGAACCGGACCGGCGCCGCCTGATCGAGGCGCACCTGGTAGGCCAGTTCAGCGGGTGGAACGGGCACAACGTGCTGTCGCTCGACAACGGCCAGCAATGGAAGCAGACCGGTTCGGACGAGGTGATGTGCAACACGAGCGCCAACCCGGCGGTCAAGGTGCGCCCCAGCCTGTTCGGCAACTGGCTGCTGCACGTGGATGGCTGCAACGGCAGCGCCCACGTCGAGCGCGTCAAATAGACCCTGGCCCTCGCGGCGGCGGTCCGGCCGCGCCGGCGGTCACGCAGCGCCCTGCGCGGGGACCCTTTCCGTGAAGGTCCGCCGCGGCATCGACCGTAGCCGGGCGCGTCCATCTGGTCCGCGGGGCCTCCGCCGCGCAGAATCGTCGTTCCCTATCCCCGGAAACACGCCCATGCGCCTGCCGATCTTCGCCCTCCTCGCCCTCGCCTGTTGCGCCGCCTCCGCACAGGACGGCGCCACGCTGCGCGCACGGATGGGCACGCAGGATTTCGACGCAGCCGGCCTGCAGAAGCTCAGCCCGCAGGAACTCGCCCACCTGGAACGCTGGGTCGCATCGCACGCGCCGGAACTGGCCGCCGCCCTGCCCGCTTCCGAGGCGCATTCGGCCAAGGCCGCCGCGCGCCAGCCGGCGACGCCAACCGCACGCAGCGGGCGTGACGTGGTGGACAGCCGCATCGCCGGGCGGTTCGACGGCTGGCACGCGGGCAGCGTGCTGACGCTGGAGAACGGCCAGCAATGGCGGGTGGTCGACGACAGCGGGCTCACCATGCCGCAGGCGCTGGAACACCCGGCCGTGACGGTGCGCCCTGGCCTGATGGGCGGCTGGAACCTCAAGGTCGAGGGCTACAACACGCGGGCGCGGGTCGCCCCGGCGAACTGGCCTGCCATCCCGCCGGCCCGGTCGGCGGGCATCCCGACCACCACTCAGCCGATCGCTTCCAGCGCGCGCGCCAGCCGCTTGGCCGACACCGGCTCGGCGGTCTTCAGTTCCTGCGCGAACAGCGAGACGCGCCATTCCTCGATCAGCCAGCGCAGTTCGTCCAGCGCTTCGTGCCCTGCGGACTGGTGCTTGAGGTACTCGCGCCAGTACGGCAACACCTGCAGCATGCGCTGCTGGTCGCGGGCCGGGTCCTGGCGCAGGCGTTCGGCGCGCAGGCGCATGGCCTTGAGGTAGCGCGGGTAATGGGCGAGGCGGGCGGTGGGCAATTCGCGCAGAAAACCGGGTGCGAGCAGCACGGCAAGCTGCTCGCGCAGGTCGTCGTAGCTGGCGCGGGCGAAGCCGATCAGCGGCGGCTCCAGCCAGGGCTTGAGCTCGGCCTGCGCCTCGATGATCGGCTCGGCGAGCTTGAGGCGCCCGACCGCGGCGGCGAACAGCTCCCGCGCCAACGTGGCGCGCAGGGCCTCGAAAGCGCCTGCGGTGCGCGCGTCGAGGTCGTGCGTGGCCAGCAGGTCGGCGAAGCCGCCTTCGGCGAGATCCTCGCGCAAGCCCTCGACGCTGCCCAGCGGCGCGTACTTGAGCGAGAGCGCATTGGCGATCGGCAGGCGCCTGCGCGCCTGCTTCAAGTCGCTGGCCAGCGCATTGCGCAGCAGCCGTTCGACGCCTTTCAGGTGTGCGGCGCGCGCCTCGTCGCCGCGCTCGAACACGCGCAGCGCCACCGCCTCGCCCAGATCGACCAGCGCCGGGAAGGCGGTGAGGCCGCCCTCGGATCGCACCTGCGCGGGAATCTCCTCGAAGTCCCAGCGGGTGACGTCCTCGCGGGTGAGCTCCACATCGGTCTTGCGCGAGAAGGCTTCGCGGGCCTGGCCTTCCCAGCCGGCGCGCAGCGCCGCCAGGTCGCGGCCGGCGGCGAGCGTGCGGCCGCGCTCGTCGTGCAGGCGAAAGCGCATCTTCAGGTGCGCGGGCAGCTCCACCGCCGCGAACTCGGCCGCTGGCGCTTCGGCGCCGGTGGTACGCCTGAGGAAGGCGGCGAGCGCCTCGGCCAGCGGCAGGTCGCGCGGTGCCTCGGCCTCGGCGAAGGCGCGCGCGAAGTCCGGCGCCGGCACGAAATTGCGGCGCAGCGCCTTGGGCAGCCCGCGGATCAGCTCGGCCGCCTTCTCCGGCAGCAGGCCCGGCACCAGCCATTCGCAGCGCGCCGCCGGCAGGGCATTGAGCATCGCCAGCGGCAGTTGCAGGGTGACGCCATCGGCCTCGTCTCCGGGGACGAAGCGGTACTCCAGCTTGTAGCGTTGCGGAGGGATGTCGAGCGTGGCGGGAAAGGCCTTGGGATCCAGCCCGCCGGCGCCGACCATCACCCCGTCGAGCGACCAGCGCAACGCAGCCTGCTCGGCGGGACGCGCACGGCCGTACCAGGCATCGAGCGCGCGCGTGCTCGCAATGTCCCCGGGCAGCTTGTCCTCGAAGAACGCGGCCAGTTCCTCTTCGCCGCGCACCAGGCCCTCGCGCCGCTGCTTGGCTTCGACCTCGTGCGCCTGCGCCAGCACGCGCTGGTTGGCACGCACGAAGTCGGCACGCGCGTCGAGGTCGCCACGCGCCAGCGCCTCGCGCAGGAAGATCGCGTGGGCGAGCGGCGGATCCTGCTGCTGGAAGGTGACCGGCCGGCGCTCGACCAGAACGAGGCCGAACAGCCCGACCTGCTCGTAGGCCACCACGGTGCCGCGCTTGCGCGACCAGTGCGCGTCGCGGCAGCTCGCCTTCACCAGGTGCGCGGCCTGCTGTTCGATCCACGCCGGCTCGACGCGCGCGCAGCCCATGCCCCACACGCGCCCGCCGACGTCGAGGATCTGCGCGGCGAAGATCCAGGCCGGCGGTGCCTTCGCCAGCGCCGAACCAGGGAATACCTGGAAGCGGCGCTCGCGGGTGGAGCGGTAGACGCCCTTCTCGTCCTTGTGGCCGACCTGGGTAGGCAGGCCGGCGAGCAGCGAGCGATGGACGGCTTCGTACAGCTCGGGACTCGCCTCGGCCCCACCTGGCGCGGCGCTGTGGCTCCCTCTCCCCTCCGGGGAGAGGGCTGGGGTGAGGGGTCGGGGCTCGCCTTGAACCTTCCTGGTGCGACGAGAGGTTCGCGCTTCGCTGCGCAAAGGCCTCACCCTCTCCCCTGCCCTCTCCCCCGGCGATGCCGGGGGAGAGGGGGTCTTGGTCGCTTCGCCCGAAGATTGCCGCGAGGGTGGGGCCCCACCCCCCACCCAACCCCCCCCATGCGGGTCGAGCTTCCACCCCAGTTCCGCCACCACCAGCAACAACTGCCGATGCAGTTCCCGCCATTCGCGCATGCGCAGGAACGAGAGGAAATGCCGCCCGCACCAGTCGCGCAGCCTCGATTGCGTGAGCTCCTCGTGCGCCTTCGTGTACTCGCGCCAGAGGTTGAGCACACCGACGAAATCCGACTTGGGGTCGGCAAACGCCGCATGCGCCGCGTCGGCCTGCTGGCGCGCATCGGCCGGACGCTCGCGCGGATCCTGGATGGACAGGAAGGCCACGATCACCAGCAGTTCGCGCAGGGCATGGCGCTCGTGCGCTTCCACCAGCATGCGCGCCAGCTGCACGTCGATCGGCAACCGCGCGAGCTGACGCCCGATGGCAGTGAGCTGGCGGCGCTCGTCGATGGCGGAGATTTCGGCCAGGCGGCGGTAGCCGTCGGCCACCATGCGTGGATCGGGCGCCTCCAGGAACGGGAAGTCCTCCACCTCGCCCAGCTTGAGCGAGAGCATGCGCAGGATCACGTTGGCCAGCGAGGAGCGCAGTAGCTCCGGATCGGTGTAGCGCGCGCGGCTTTCGAAATCCGCTTCGTCGTAGAGGCGGTAGCAGACGCCCGGGCCAATGCGCCCGCAACGGCCTTTGCGCTGATCGGCGGCGGCCTGCGAAACCGGCTCCACGTGCAGGCGCTCGAGCTGGCTGCGCTGGCTGTAGCGCATCATGCGCGCACTGCCGGTATCGACCACGTAGCGGATGCGCGGCACGGTCAGCGAGGTCTCCGCCACGTTGGTGGCGAGCACGATGCGCCGCTTCGGGCCGGGCTTGAACACGCGGTCCTGGTCGGCCGCGGAGAGCCGCGCGTAGAGCGGCAGCACCTCGGTCTCGCGGTACTGGCGGCGAGAAAGCAGCAGGTGCGCGTCGCGGATCTCGCGCTCGCCGGGCAGGAACACCAGCACGTCGCCCGGTCCGCCGCCGAGGCTGCGATCGGCCATGATCTCGTCGAGCGCCAAGCCGATGTGCTCGGCGCTGCCCTGCTGCAGGCGATCGCCCTGTGGCGCGGCGCCCGCAGGCCGCCAACGCACCTCGACCGGATAGGCGCGGCCTTCGACCGACACTACCGGCGCATCGTTGAAGTGCTCGGCGAAACGGGCGGTGTCGATCGTTGCCGATGTGACGATGATCTTCAGTTCCGGCCGTTTCGATGCCAGACGTTTGAGATAACCCAGCAAGAAGTCGATGTTGAGGCTGCGCTCGTGTGCCTCGTCGATGATGATCGTGTCGTAGCTCGACAGCCACGGATCGCCCTGCGTCTCGGCCAGCAGGATGCCGTCGGTCATGAACTTGATGAGCGTGCGCTCGGACACCTGGTCGGTGAAGCGCACCTGGAAGCCGACCTGCTCGCCCAACGCCGTGCCCAATTCCTCCGCCACGCGCCGCGCCACCGAGCGCGCGGCCAGCCGGCGCGGCTGGGTGCAGCCGATCATGCCCGCCTCGCCGCGGCCGGCGGCCAGGCAGAGTTTCGGCAGCTGCGTGGTCTTGCCCGAACCGGTCTCGCCGGCGATCACCACGACCTGGTGCTTGCGGATCAACTCGACGATCTCTTCGGCGCGCGCGCTGATCGGCAGCGATTCGTCCAGGCGGATCGCCGGCTTGGCCGCGGCGCGCGCCTGGCGCCGCGCGGCCGAGGCGGCGATGTCGGCGGCCAGCGCGTCGAGCTTGCGCGTATCCGGCTGCCTGGAGAGGCTTCGCCAGCGTCCCAGCAGGCGTCCGAAGTCGCGACTGGAAACCGTCGCAAGCGCCTCACGCAGGGGGCGCAGGCGGGGGTCGGGGGGCGTGGCGGGAGGCTTGTCGTTCATGGGGCCGCACATGATAGCCGCAGGCTATGGGCGCCATCGGAACGATTCATTTCACCTCGGCCGCGCCGACCGCTACCTTGGCATGCGTACCCACAAAGGAGGGATCGCCATGACCCATATCGGTATTGCCCCGCAGGCACGCGAGACCATCGCCAACCAGCTGTCCAAGCTGCTCGCCGACACCTACTCGCTCTACCTGAAGACCCACAGCTTCCACTGGAACGTGACCGGGCCGCAGTTCAACAGCCTGCACGCCATGTTCGAGACCCAGTACAACGAGCTGTGGCTGGCCGCCGACGAGATCGCCGAGCGCATCCGCACCCTGGACGTGTTCGCCCCCGGCTCCTACGGCCAGTTCGCCAGGCTCACCTCGATCAAGGAGGAAGCCGGCGTGCCCGACTGGAAGGACATGGTCGCCCAGCTGGTCGAGGGCCACGAAATCGCCGCCCACACCGCCCGCGGCGCCATCAAGGTGGCCCAGGACGGCGGCGACGAAGGCACCGCCGACATGCTCACCGGACGGCTGAAGGAACACGAGAAGACCGCCTGGATGCTGCGCTCGCTGCTCAGGTAGTTACCGACCGACTAGCGAAGGGTCGCTGGAGGATCCGCGACCCCTTCTCCAGGCACGAGCCATCACCTCACTGGCACGGAAAAGGTTGCTCACAGCTTTGTGCTTGACCGGGCCGACCCGGGTCGGCCCGCGCGGATCACGATCCTGATCCGGCATCACCCGCGCGGGTTCGCCGACGCGTTGAGTGCACACTTGTAGTCGGCCAGGGGCATCAGCCCCTTCTGCGCCCTGCGGACATCGACGCCCTGAGCATCTTCTATGGGATAGGGCTCCAGCTTGCCCTGTACCTGATGAAACTGGGTGCCATATAGCTGCGGTTTTCCTTCACTCACGCGAATCCGGTCCGTGAGCATGGCGATCTCGCTCGGGTCGATTCCGTTGTCGCCTCCGGCGAGCTTGGCCAGAACGAGCTTTTGAAGCGCCAAGTCGGCGCTGGCGTGCTGGGTCAGCAACCAGAACGCGTCGACACCATCGTTGCCGATCTGGGCGGTGCCCGGCACGCCGTGGCGAGCGAGTATCGCCCGCAGTTGCTCCAGATTGGCCGCGTCGACCTCGATCATTTCGCGCATGACGGCAGGCGCCTCGCGTGCCTCGACGAAGCGACGACGGATCTCCTGGTCCTTCTTTTCCAGGTCGAGCAATCGCAAGCGCACCTGAGGCAAGGTTGGGTGCGGATCGGGTTCGGTCACCTGCGCCTCCAGATGTCGCTGCTCCCACGCGGCCACCCCTGGGCAATGTTCCCGGACCTGCGTATCCACATCCTGTGCGAAACAAACGCCCCAGGCAAGGCAAAGGCTACTGAACAAAGGTAACGAACTTCGGATTCCTGCTGGCATTCGAATCATAAACGGATCTCCATTCGTCGAACTCGCGGCTGGCCTCGAATTCGTCCATGTTTATCGAAGCGCCCACGTTTTCGTCCATGCGGAACGACGGCCCCTGCGCGGACAACATGGACGCAAATGCGTAGAGCAGCGGGAACTGCCTTAGCTTCTCCTCGATGAAGAGAAACTGTCCTCCCGGGTTGATCTCGAAAAAGACCATCTCGCCCGATCCATCCATCGCCAGATCGATGCAGCCATAATGCAGGCCGAGCTGCGCCATCAATGCCGATATCCGCGCCGTGGTGGCCTCATCCAGCGTGAATGGCTCTACGTCCAGTCGTCCCGAACCATAGGCGGGGCGCCAGTCGAGAAGCTCGTCGCCGGCCTTAGAAGACAGCTTGGCCGCGTACACCCGATTGCCGATGACTGTGACCCGCAGCTCGTATTTCTTCTCGATGTATTGCTGATAGATGCAAGGACAGACCTCCACCTTCTCGGGCGAAAGATCATCCGGGGATACGATGCTGGGCCCCACCGCCCGAATCGCGCCGGATGATCTACTGATGAAATAATGGGGCGCAAAGTGCTTCACGAGGAGGCGATCGGTATCCGCCGCGAAACGCATGACATCCGGGTAATGGTTCGATATCAGCGTGCGCGGAATCCTGAAACCTACCTCCGTGGCCACCCGCAACTGGTGCGCCTTGGAAGCGGCGCGCCGGGTACGTTCGCCGCCAACCACGAAATCCGACATCGCCTCGACCGACGCACAAAAGGACAAGTGGGCATCAGCCAGCTCCTGGTGGATGAACTCGCGCGCATCAGGATGGGCGCCGTCGACTTCCTTGAACGGGATCTGCCGGCGGAACCAGACGGAACGAAACCAGCCCAGCTCGCGGTCGCCCAAGCGCAACCGCCCCAGGCCATGGAAGTCGACCGTAAGCCGACCGTCGGCATCGGCGGAAATTCCGTCCCAGATGATTGCGTCCTGTCCCAAGCGACGAAGCGCCCATCGGACGGCGGCCGCGTGGTAATCCCGAGAATTTCCCACGATGAGATGAGTGTGGTTCATGGTGTCCCTTCATCCGGGGAGGCAGGGTGATGGCCCTGCCTCCGGTCCTACGGAAAGCGAATTACCACTCGCGGTCGTATTGGACTTCGCCGTCATTGCCCTGCGGGCCGGTCGTCCCTTTCACGATGAAGGTATTCTTGGCCACGCCGCCGCCAACCTGAGCCAATTCCTCGGCAGTCAGCTCACGGGCGTTTTCGAAACCGATCGGCGAAATAGCGTTCATACTAATCTCCTTTAGTATTGTGCAGATTCCCTGCACGGGGTGCCGGAACAACCCGGCTCTTTGCCCGAAACGGATCGGGCAAAATCGATCAGGCGCGCTCCGATGGTTGCGACAGGGTTACGACTCTGTGCGCGGACGCTATGGTTTCCTGACGGTGCGCAATAATCAGCCGAGTGATACCGAGCGACCGAACGGATGCATTGATGGCCGCCTCGCTGCGGGCGTCGAGGTGGCTGGTCGCTTCGTCGAGCACCAGCAGGCGCGGCTGCCGGTGGAATGCACGGGCCAATATGACGCGCTGTTTCTGCCCGCCGGACAGGCTCGATCCCATGTCGCCGACCATATTCTCGTACCCCATGGGCAGCTTCATGATCTCCTCGTGGATGTCGGCGACCGTAGCGGCGGACAGGATGCTTTCCAGCGACGCATCCGGATCGAAGAAACTGATGTTGTCTGCGATGGAACCGGCGAACAGTTGATCGTCCTGCATGACCGCAGCGACCCAGTTCCTATATGTGCCGAGACCCAGTTGCTTGATGTTGATTCCGCCGAACAGCACTTCGCCCTCGTTCGGTTCCAGCAGGCCTAGCGCGATCTTCGCCAGCGTGCTCTTGCCGCAACCGCTGGGCCCGACCACGGCAACCGATTCGCCCGACGCGATTTTCAGGTTGCAGTTGCGAAGGACCCAGGGCTCGCCTTCGGCATAGCGGAAGCTGACGTTGCGAAACTCCAGACAGGCGCTCGGGACGTCGCCGGACCATCCGGTTCCTGGCTTGGCCTCCGACTCGCTCAGCGTAATGTCGGCGACACGTTCGGCGTGCAGCCGCAACATGCCCAGGTCCGCACATTTGTCGATCAATGTGGCGGCCCTGCTCGTGAACTGGTCCGCGTAAGCGACAAAGGCGACCAGCATGCCTCCCGTAAACGCCTTGTCCAGGACCAGTACTGCCCCGAGCCAGATGAGCGCCACGCGCCCCAGCCCGAACAAGGTCTGGTTGGCCGCCGAAAAGGCGATGGTCAGGCGCTGAATCGCGATTTCCCGGTTGGTCGCCGCGACGGTCGCGTTTGCGTAACGCGCTGCCCGCTCGTCGTGCTTGTTGGCGAGCTTCACCGGTAGCGCCCCGCGTATGGATTCGAGCAGCTCGCTTTGCTGGCGTGCGCCAAAGACGATCTGCTCCTCGGTAGCCCTCCGCAAAGGCGCAAACCAGAGCCATCGAGCCAAGCCGTATCCAAGGAAGATCGCCAACACCAGCGCGGTCAGGCGCGGGCTGTACAGCATCATCAGCCCCAGGGTGATCAGGGACATCACTCCGTCCAGCAACGTGGCCACGAACTGGTTGCTGAGGGTTTTCTGGATGGATTCGATCGAACTGAAGCGGGAAACCACATCGCCGACGTGGCGTTTTTCAAACCAGCCCAAGGGAAGCCGGACCAGGTGGGAAAACAGATTGGTCGCCCATTGCACGTTCAACGCCGCGGAGAGCCAGGTCACGACCCAAGACCGGGCGGCCGCCAAGAATGCGGTGAGCACCGTTATGACACTGAAACCCAGGCCAAGCAGAGTAAGCAGGCTCCGATCGGCCGAAACCAGGGCCTGATCGAGCACCCACTGCAGATAGAAAGGCGTCGTCAGCCCGAATATCTCCAGAGCGAACGCCAACACTAGGATCTGGACGAGTGCGGGAGTCAGCCCATTTATGCTTCCGGTTAATGCTCCGAGAGGCAGCTTCCTGCGCTCACGTACTGGCGCGAATTCAGGCCGGGGGGTCATTTCGAGCGCGATGCCGGTAAAATGCTCGGATACTTCGACCAGGCTGAGTTTCCTCACACCTACTGCCGGGTCGTGTATCGTGACCGCGCGCCTGCCTGCATTTTTCAGCACTACGAAATGATTGAGATCCCAATGCAACAGGCAAGGCGTCTTCAGTTTTCCCAACTCGCCTATATCAAGCTTGAGCGGGCGGCAGGCGAATCCCAATTGTCCTGCGACCTGCATCAGGCGGGATAACGTCATTCCCTTGAGAGAGGACGCGAAACGCCTGCGCAGGCTCGCGAGATCCAGATCGTGCCCATGATAGACGGCCGCCATGGCAATGCATGCCAGGCCGCATTCGGCGGATTCCGTTTGCAGCAGGAGCGGAAGGCGCTCCGATAACCCCAGTCGGAAAGGGAGTATGGAGCCGGTTCTCCGCGGCGCCTCGCTTGACCGATCTCCGTCAGCCACGCGTCTGCCCTCCAATTCGCTGGCGAATTCCATTGAGCGGGTCGAACATCCATTCGGCGAGCCTGCGACGCTCCATCAGGATGTCGGCGTCCACGGCCATACCCGGCTTGATCATGCTGGCGCTGAAGGTCTCGCTCCGGTCCAATGCCACCCCGACCTTGTAGAGCGGCTCCCTCGCCTGTTGGCCCATTAGCGCCTGCACCTCCGCGGGACTCAATGCGCTGCGCGAGTCACTGATCACACGGCCGTGCTGTTGGCCGAACTTCTGATATGGGTAGGCCTGGTAGCGCAGTACGACCGGGCTGCCTGGAACGACGAATCCCACGTCACGGCTCGGCACCAGCAGTTGCGCCTGCAGCGTCGAGCCGGCGGGGATCAGGGAAAGAAGCGGCTGTCCGGCCATCGCCGTCTGCCCCTCTTTCGCCAGCAATGCGGAAACGACGCCGTCCCTTGGCGCCCGGAGCACGATCGCTCGCGCGGCTTCGTTCTCTGCAATGGACTTTGCTACGGACGCGAGCTGCCGCTCGATTTCGTTTCGCCGGGATGCCGCCTCCCAGGGCAGTTGCTCCAGTTGCTGCCGAGCCGCCTCGAGTTGCTGCCTGATGTCCAGTTGCTGGCGGGCGAGGTTCTTGTATTGGCTTTGGGCGTCCAGAACGGCGGTGCGCTGCTGCTGTATCTGGACCGCCGAAACATAGCTTTTCTTGGCGAGCGGCAATATCCGCTCAAGCAATGCTTCGTTGCTCTTCACCTGTTGGCTTTCCAATGCCATCTGTCCTGCCATCTCACTAATCTGAGCGGCGAGCAGGTCGATTTTTTCCTTCAGGGCACTCGCTTGCCTGGCAACCAGCTTATGATGATTCTCCAGGTCCTTTTCCAATCCGCGCTGCTGCGCTGCCAACTGTTCGCCGATGCGGCCATGCATATCGCCGAGGGAAACGCTGTATTGCTCGCTTCCCAATTCCAGTAGCGGCTGGTTTTTACGGACAAGCTGGTTTTCGTGAACGAGCAGCCTGACGACCACTCCCGCACCGGGAGAATTGACGTTCAAAAGACCGGCGCTGGGAACCAGTTGCCCACTCACCGTTTCCCGACGAGTGTAGGAGGCCAGGCAAACAAGGGCGAGCAACGCTGTCGTTACGACGAGCGCGAAGAGGACGATCAACCATCGGGAAACCGGAGTCGCGAGAGTTATTGACCCGAGCCAATTGCCTCGCTTCGCATCGATCACTTCCCTGCGGAATAGTGCGTCGTTCATTCCCTTGATTCCCACAGCGCATGTGCCTGCCGCCAGGTCCGTTCGCTTGCGCGAACAGCAGCTCCAAGGTCGTTTTATTACCGGCCGGCTCGATCGTCAACAACGATGTTGTGATGATCTTGTGACGAATGCTGTCGAGCAGGAATAAGGATGAACTGCGCCACACGATCCGGTTCCTTCGCGTTCGCGAAAGCCGACAGGTTCGAGCTGCACCTGCACCGTGTGCCGACCGCATGTCCCATCCGCGGCCCGGACGGGACAGGCATACGCGCAGGGGCATCTCCTCGCCGTGACACGGGGACGGCCGCGTCCGCCTGCTCATGGGCGCTCGATGGGGCATTGGAGCAAAACAGGTTGTCGAACGCCTCACGGCGACCGAGCGGCGCCTGCGCGGAGGCTTCCCCTGACCTCGCGCTGACCACGGCCTGGAGCCTTTATTGAGCCATTCCCGCCTGATCGTTAAGCTCCACGGGCTAACTTGGCCTCGAAATGGAGGCGTCCGACGGGGAACGTTTTTGAGCGCCACAGCACCTACCCACGACGGCCGGCATCCGCTGCTTGCGGCCATCCTGCTCGCGCTGGTGGTGGCGGCGCTCAATATCGGACTGTGGTGGTGGGGCAATCTTCCGCACGGCCCGGAGGACTGGCACGGACCGATCAGCGGCTATTCGGTGTCGGTGTTCCAGCGCTACCAGAACCCGCTCAAGCAGGATTTCCCTTCCGACGAGGAGATCGATGCGGATCTGAAGCTCCTGCGCCGCTACACCCCGCGCATCCGCACCTACTCGACGCTGGAGAATCCCCAGGTCTACCGCCTGGCCGAGAAGGAAGGCCTCAAGGTGATGGCTGGCGCCAACATCGACACACGGCTGATCAACAACGAAAAGGAACTGGACGCGCTGATCGCGCTGGCGCGCCGGTACCCGCAGACCATCCATCGGGTGCTCGTGGGCAACGAGGTGCTGTTGCGCGGCAACCTGACCGTGCAGCAGATGGAGGACTACCTGGACCGTGCCCGGGCGGCGATCCGCCAGCCGGTGTCCATTGCCGAGCCGGACTTCATCTGGATCAAGTACCCAGAGCTGGTGCAGCACGTCGACTTCATCACCATCCACCTGTTCCCGTTCTGGAACGGCGTCCCGCGCAAGGACGCGGTGGATGCGGCGCTGGGCGCGTACCACAACATCCGCCAGCTGTACCCGTACAAGCCGGTGGTAGTGGGCGAGGTCGGCTGGCCGTCCAACGGCGACCGCCACGAGTATGCCGACCCGTCGGTCTCCAACGAGGCGATCTTCATCCGCGACTGGCTCAACGCGGCGAAGGCCGAGAACATCGACTACTACCTGCTGGAAGCGTTCGACCAGCCATGGAAGGAGAACCTGGGCGAGGGCCGCACCGGCGCCTACTGGGGCACCTTCAATGCCGACCGCCAGTTGAAGTTCCCGTTCACCGGCCCGGTCACCGAGGACACCGCCTGGCCGGGCAAGGCGCTCGCAGCGAGCCTGCTGGCGCTGCTCCCGATGATCTGGTTCGCGCGCAGGTTCGCCCGCTTCAAGCTGATGGGGCGGCTGTTCTTCTGTCTGCTGATCCAGCTCGCCTGTGGCCTGATCGTGTGGTCGGCCACCCTGCCCTTCAATTTCTACCTGAGCTGGGTCGACTGGACCATGCTGGTCCTTTTGTTCCCGGCGCAGATCGCGATCCTGGCGATCCTGCTGATCAACGGCTTCGAGTTCACCGAGGTGCTGTGGCGGCGGCAGTGGCAGCGCCATGCCGGCATGCTCAGGCCCGACCCCCCGGACCGGCAGCCGTTCGTCTCCATCCACCTGGCCTGCTACAACGAGCCGCCGGAGATGGTCATCGTCACGCTCGACTCGCTCGCTGCGCTGGACTACGACAATTTCGAAGTGCTGGTGATCGACAACAACACCAAGAACCCGGAGGTGTGGAAGCCGGTCGAGGCCTACTGCGAGCAGCTGGGCAAGCGCTTCCGCTTCTTCCACCTGGAACCATGGCCCGGCTTCAAGGCCGGCGCGCTCAACTTCGGCCTGAAGGAAACCGACCCGCGCGCGGAGATCGTGGCGGTGATCGACGCCGACTACGAGGTGCGCGGCGACTGGCTGGCCACCCTCACCGGCTACTTCCACGACCCGAAGGTGGCCGTGGTGCAGTGCCCGCAGGCGCACCGCGAGTTCGAGCACAACCGCTTCCGCCGCATGACCGCGTGGGAGTACGACGGCTTCTTCCGCATCGGCATGCACCACAGGAACGAGCGCAACGCGATCATCCAGCACGGCACCATGACCATGGTCCGCCGCAGTGCGCTGGAAGGCACCGGCGGCTGGTCGGAGTGGACCATCTGCGAGGACGCCGAGCTCGGCCTGCGCCTGATGCACGCCGGCTACGAGCTGGTCTATGTCGACGAGCTGATGGGCAAGGGCCTCACCCCGGCCGACTTCAAGGCCTACAAGAGCCAGCGCTACCGCTGGGCGTTCGGCGCCATGCAGATCCTGAAGGGGCGCTGGGACTGGATGACGAAGAAGGGGCCGCTCTCGCTGGGCCAGCGCTTCCATTTCCTCACCGGCTGGTTCAGCTGGTTCGCCGACGCGCTGCATCTGGTGTTTACCCTGATGGCGATCTACTGGACCGCCGGCATGGTCGCCTTCCCGCACCTGTTCAGCCTGCCGATGCAGCTGTTCCTGATTCCGGTGATCGGCTTCTTCTTCGCCAAGGCGATCTTCGGTGTCGTGCTCTATCGCGCGCGGGTGCCCTGCGGCTGGTACGACACGCTGATGGCGTCGCTGGCCAGCATGGGCCTGTCCCATGCGATCGCGCGCGGCATCCTGCATGGCCTCACGCAGGAGAAGACCTCGTTCGTGGTCACCGCCAAGAGCCGGCGCCTGGGCGGCTCCAACTTCGCGGCCTTCGCGCCCGTGCGCGAGGAACTGCTGATGGCCTGCGCATTGCTGCTTTGCGTGATCGGCATGGCGCTGTCCTTCGGCACGCGCTATGTCGAGGGCACGCTATGGATGTTCATCCTGGCGGCGCAGGCGATCCCCTACTTCTCGGCCATCGTCGGCGCCTGGATCGCGCACAAGGCGGGAGACAAGGCCGGCTGAGCGGGTACCGCCCGCTTCAAGGAGGCAGCGTGGTGCAGTTTCAATGGCATTCGGACCGACAGGCCGTGCTGGCGCTGGCGCAGGGATTCACCGGGGCGATTGCCGCCCGCGATGAGGCCATTGCCCGATGCCCAGCCGTGGAGGGCCACTGTCCGGTTTGCCGGCGGCCCACATCCTTCGCGGTCGGCACGGGCGCCATGTTTGGCCCCTGGCCCAACCTGCGGGAGGGCCTGCGCTGCGCACACTGCCGGCTCACGGCCCGCCAACGGTTGGTGTTTCTCGCCATGGAACAGCACATCGACGCGTCCCCGGTTCGGCGCGGCGCGCTGCTCGAGCAGACCACACTGCTGTACCGGCACGCCCACGCGCGCTGGCCTTGGCTGACCGGATCGGAATACCTGGGCGAACGCCGCATCAGCGGACGCCACTACTGGTGGTCGGCCCGGGGGTTGCGCTGGCGCCGGCTCCGGCACGAGTCGATTACCCGGCTGTCCTACCCGGCCGGTTCGCTCGATCTGCTCGTCCACAGCGACGTGCTGGAGCACGTGTACGAGCTCGACCTGGCACTGCGCGAAGGCGCGCGGGTGCTCCGCGACGGTGGCGTCATGCTGTTCACGGTACCGTTCTTTCTCGACCGCAGCACATCGTTGCTGCGCGGCAGGCCACGCGCCGATGGCAGCATCGAGCACATCGAGGCTCCCGAGTACCACGGCGACGGCGTGCGGCGGCAGGGCATCTATACCTTCCACAGCCTTGGTTGGGATTTTCCGGACCGGGTCCGGGCCGCCGGCTTCGCGCGCCTGCAGTTCGGCCTATGCCACGCTCCCGATGAGGGGCTGACGGCAGCCGATCCCTGCGGGCCTGCACCGCGGCTCGGCGTCCCCCTGGTGTTCCGCGCCACCCGGTAGCCGGCCTTTGATGCGGAGCCAACATGGCGCTCGCTACGCTGCGGCCGAGTTCCCCGACCGCATGCCCGCGGGCACGCGCGCTTCAGGAGGCTGGATTCCCCTTCCCATGCGTGCCCTCCTCCGCCGCTGCCTTTGCCTTGCCTTGCTGATGTTTTCCATGCTCGCCCACGCGGAAGTGAAGCTGGACGTGCAGGGCGTGGGCGATCCGCTGAAGTCGGCGGTGCGCGATGGCGTGGATCTGACGCAATATGCCAGGCGGCCGGTCAGCGAGGCGCAGATCCGCCGCCTCTACGAGGAAGCCCCCGACCAGGTGCGCGCAGCGCTGGAGCCCTACGGCTACTACGACGCCAGCGTGCAGGCCAGCCTTGCCCGCACCGGCGCGGGCGACTGGAAGGTGGTGCTGAAGGTCATGCCGGGCGAGCCGGTGCGCATTGGCGCGGTCGACGTGAAGCTCGACGCCGCGGCGCTGAAGGTGGCTGCGATCCGGCGCGCCGAGCGCGCGGTGGAAAGGCTCAAGGGACAGGTGCTAGACCACGGCGCCTACGAGAAGGCGCGCGACGATGTCAGCGCCGCGCTCACCGCCAACGGCTTCCTCGGTGCCCGGCTGGTCACGCACAAGGTCGCGGTCACGCGCGCCGACCGCAGCGCCGTGGTGGAGCTGGCCTGGCAGGCCGGGCCGCGCTACCGGTTCGGCAAGGTCCACTTCCAGGGCTCGCAGTTCGAGCCGGGTTTCCTCGATCGCTACGTGCCGTTCGGGCGCGGCGACTATTTCGACCAGTCCGACCTGCTGCGCCTGCAGGAGGCGCTGAATGGCGCGGATTATTTCGCGGTAGTCAACGTGCTCCCGGACGTGCACGACGCCGAACGCACGGTCGATGTCGCCGTGCAGCTGCAGCCGGCCAGGCGCAGCGTCTACACCGGGGGCCCGTTCTTCGGCACCGATACCGGCCTGGGCGTGCGCGCCGGGCTGGAGCGGCGCTGGGTCAACGGCCGGGGCCACAAGTGGAAGAACGAGCTGGTGCTGGCGCAGCGGCTCAAGACGCTGTCCTCGCTGTATACGGTCCCGTTGCCGGGCGGCAACCAGCGCAGCCTCAACTTCGGCGTCAACTTCCGCGACGCCGACACGGTCACCTCGCAGTCGCGCACGCTGGAACTGGTCGGCAATGAGACCGAGCTGTGGCACGGCTGGACGCGCACCCTCGGCGCGCACGCGCTGATCGGCACCTTCACCGTGGGCAAGCACGGCAACGAGCCGGACAGCACGCCGGGCATCGAACGCGGCCGCAGCCAGCTGGTGTTCGCCGAGGCGTCGCTGTCGAAGAAGCGCGGCGACAACCCGACCTTCGTGCGCCGCGGCTGGTCGCTCAGCATGTATGCGCGAAGCACGGCCGGCACACTGCTGTCGGACACGCGCTTCAGCCAGGTCGGCGCCGACGCCAAGTGGATCCGCGCCTTCGCCGGGCGCAACCGGCTGATCCTGCGCGGCAGCGCGGGCATCACCTCCACCGGGGACTTCAGCGCGCTGCCGCCGCAGTTGCGCTTCTTCGCCGGCGGCGACCGTTCGGTGCGCGGCTACGGCTATCAGGCGATCGGCCCGCGCAACAGCTACGACCGCGTGATCGGCGGCCACAACCTGCTGGTCGCCAGCACCGAGGTGGAGCACTACTTCACGCGCCACTGGGGCATGGCCGCCTTCGTCGATGCCGGCAACGCATTCGACGGCTTCGACTACCGCCCGCGCCTGGGCACCGGCCTGGGCGTGCGCTGGCTTTCGCCGGTGGGCATGATCCGCGTGGACGTGGGCGTGCCGATCCACGACGCCCACGCGCACGGCGTGCAGTTGCACGTGGTGATAGGGCCGGACCTGTGATGCCTAAGAGCCTCCCTTTCGCCTTTGTGGGAGCCCACCCATGAAGTGGCTCAAGCGCCTCGCCATCGCCCTGCTCGCGCTGCTCCTGCTGCTGATGCTGGGCCTGTGGTGGCTGCTCGGCAGCGAGGCCGGCCTGCGCTTCGCGCTGGCCCGCGCCAGCGGATTGACCGGTGGCGCGCTCAGCGTGCGGCAGGCATCGGGACGCCTGGCCGGCCCGCTGCAACTGCAGGGACTGCACTATGCGGACGGCCACGGCCTGGACGTGCGCGTGGCCGACCTGCGGCTGGACGCCCACCTGTGGCCGCTGCTTTCCCGGCGCCTGCACGTCGACAGGCTGGACGTGCGCGGCGTGGCGGTCGCGCTGCCTCCGCCTTCGCCGGAAAAGTCCGCCCCCGGCCCGCTTTCGCTCAACCCGCCGCTGGCGATCCAGCTCGATCAGGCGCGCGTGGGTGACGTCACGGTCAGTCAGCAGGGCCGACCCCTGTTCAAGGCCGACAGCATCGATCTCGCCGGTCGGTGGACTGCGCAGGACATTACCGTGCGCACGCTGCGCCTGCGCTCGCCGCAGGGCCGTGCCGACCTGCGCGGCACCCTGGCGATCGGCAGGGCAAAGCAGGGCGAGAGCCAGGCCAGCTTCGCGTGGACGATGGGCCAGGCCACCTACGCCGGCCGCCTCGACGCGCGCAGCGACGGTGCGCGTGCGCACCTGGACCTCGCCCTCATCCAGCCGATGGCCGCGCGCCTGCAGCTCGCCTTCGAACAGGGCGGCAGCTGGCCATGGACCGCCGCACTGAACGTACCCCGCTTCGATCCGAAGCCGTTGCTCGGCGACGGCAAGCTGCAAAGCCTCGCACTGGACCTCAAGGGCAATGGCGACCGCCATGGCGGCACGCTGACCGGCACCGTCGATCCCGATGGCTGGCGCCTGCAGCTGGCGCCGCTGCGCGCGCGGCTGAGCGACGACCGCTCGCTGCTCACGCTTGAGACGCTCGACCTCAGCTCGCCGCGGATCAAGGGCCAGCTGCAGGCGCATGGGCAACTGCGGCTGGATGCCCAACCCGTCGGCGGCACGCTGCAGCTCGCCTGGCAGGACGTGGAGCTGCCCGCCGAACTGGCCGGCCAGCCGCTCGCCAGTCACGGCAACCTGAGCGCGCGCGGCAGCGCGGCACAGTTCCACGCCGAGGGTGACCTGGCGGTCGGTCCGCCCGGCAAGCTCGCACAGTTGGCGCTCGACCTGGACGGCACGCCGCAACAGCTGATCCTGCACACGCTGCAGCTCACCCAGCCGCAAGGGCACCTGCATGCCCAGGGCAGCCTCACGCTCAAGCCGGCGTTCGGCTGGGAGCTGAGCGCCGAAGCGACCCGCTTCGACCCCGGCCAGCTGTTCGCCGGCTGGAGCGGCGCGCTCGACGCGCAACTCAAGACCCGCGGCACGCTGCCTTCCGGCCGTCCCGACGCCACGCTGGACCTCGCCCGCCTCGACGGCCGCCTGCGCGGCCGGCCGGTGCAGGGCCAGGGCAGGCTGCACCTGGCGCCCAACCAGGTGGTCGACGGCACGCTCTCGCTCGCCTCCGGCCGCAGCAGCGCGACCGTGCAGGCCAGGCCCGGCGCACGCAACGACGTGGACGTGCGGCTGGCCATCGCCACGCTTGCCGACTGGCTGCCCGACGCCGGCGGCCAGCTCGAGGCACATGCGCACGTCACCGGCCTGCCCTCCGCGCTCGGCGTCGACGGACGAGCGCAGGGCAGCGCCCTTGCCTACGGCGGTCAGCACGTGGGCAGCCTCGACCTGCAGGCTCATGTGCCGGACATCAGCCGGCCCAGCGGCCATGTGACTCTGGACGCCCGCCAGGCGCTGCTGGGCGGGCTGGCCTTCGACACGCTCGCGCTGCACGCCGACGGCACCGAGGCGGCGCATAGGCTCACCCTCGATGCGCGCGGCCGCCAGCTCTCGGCCGACCTGGCGCTGCGCGGCAACCTGCGCCAGGGCCGCTGGAAGGGCACGCTCGACACGCTCGACCTGACGCCGCAGGGCCTGCCGCGCTGGCGGCTGCAGGCGCCCACCACGCTCGACTACGACGCCGGCGCGCTGGCGCTGTCCGAGCTCTGCCTGACCGCCGGCGAGCCGCTGCTGTGCGTGCAGGGGCGGCAGGACAAGGCCGGCACCCTCGATGCCGGCTACCGCCTGCGCGCCCTGCCGCTGGCGCTGCTGCTCAATGCCGCCGGCTACGCCGACCTGCCGCTGCGCGCGGACGGCAACCTGCACGGCGAGGGCACGATCAGGCGTGGCGCGAGCGGCGCCTTGAGCGGCCAGGCCACGCTCGCCTCGGACCAGGGCTCGGTCACCTATACCCGGCAGGCGCAGGATCCGTTGCTGGCCTGGCACGGCCTGGCCATCGACGCACGCCTGGCGCCCGGCCACCAGCAGGTCGAGGCCCACGCCGGGCTCAATGGAAACGGACGTCTGGATGGCCGTTTGACCGTCGACGGCCCACAGCAGGCGCTCGGCGGCGAGCTGGCGCTGCGGCTGGACAGCCTCGCCCCGCTCGAGCTGCTCACCAGCCAGCTGGCGAACGTGCAGGGCCGCCTCGATGGCCGCTTCGGCTTCGCCGGCACCCTGGCGCAGCCGGCGCTGACCGGCCAGGCCAGCGTGGACGGCTTCGCCGCGGAGCTGCCGGCGCTGGGGCTCAAGCTCGCCGACGGCGCGCTGGCGTTGCGCGCCGCCGATGCACAGCACCTGCGGATCGACGGCCACGTGCGCTCGGGCAAGGGCACGCTCACCGTGGCCGGCAGCTATGGCCTTGCCGCGCAGGTTCCCGCCGCGATCGCGCTCACCGGCCAGGCGGTGACGGCGGCGGACATTCCCGCGGCGAAGGTGGTGCTCTCGCCCGACCTCAAGCTGGTGCGCGATGCGCAGGGCGTGCAGGTCACCGGCGCGGTGGCGCTGGACAGCGCCGACGTGAACCTCGACCGCCTGCCCGGCGCCGGCGCGACCAAGGCTTCGCCGGACGTGGTCGTGGTCGACGAACGCACGCAGGAACAGGCCGCCGCGCGGACGCCGATCAACGCCAACGTCAAGGTCGACCTGGGTTCGCGCACGCACCTCAAGGGCAAGGGCCTGGACGGCGGCCTCACCGGCACGCTCACCGTGATCGAACAGCCGGGGCAGGCCACCCGCGGCCAGGGCCAGATCGGGGTGAGCGGCACCTACAGCGCCTACGGCCAAGACCTGCACATCGAATCCGGCAAACTGCTGTTCGCCAGCACGCCGATCGACAACCCCGGCCTGGACCTCCGCGCGGTGCGCAAGCTCAACCCCAACGCCACCATCGATGAAGGCCAGGAGGTGGGCCTGCTGGTCAGCGGCACGGCGCAGCGGCCGGTCCTCACGGTGTTCTCCAACCCGCCGATGGAGCAGTCCGATGCGCTGTCCTACCTGATCACCGGCAAGCCGCTGTCGCAGGTCAGCGGCGGCGAAGGCAACATGGTGGGCGCCGCCGCGCAGGCGCTGGGCTCGGCGGCCGGCGATCTGCTCGCCAAGAGCATCGGCCACAAGCTGGGCGTCGACGAGATCGGCGTGTCCAGCAACGAGGCGCTGGGCGGCGAGTCGGCCTTCACCGTCGGCAAGTACCTCTCTCCACGGCTGTACCTGAGCTATGGCGTGGGGCTGTTCCAGCCCGGCCAGGTGATCACCCTGCGCTACCGGCTCAGCCAGCGCTGGAACCTGGAAATGCAGAACGCCACCGAGTTCAGCCGCGCCAGCCTGAACTACCGCCTGGAGCGCTGAGCCGGCCTGCCAGGCGCAGACCCTGGCGCGCGGGCGCATCCACACCGGAAAGGGCGTGCCTGGGCACAGCCACGCACCAGGCCGCTCCTGTAGTTCTTTCCCCGGCCCATGCAATTTTTCAGCATGCGCTTTGCGCTGAGCAGCGAATCCCGCATGGCTATGCCGATTTCCTCGCTGGCACCGCTGTTGCAGTCCCCTTGGGTGTCCGGCACCTAGGGCCGTGGTCAGCGCATGCGCGGCCCGGCCAGCGAAGGCGGCGGGGCGCATAGCGAGGCCCGCGGGCACTGATCCGGCGAGGGCCGCCACGATCCATCCAAGGAGCCATGACATGAAGCAGAAGCAGTCGAACGATCGCAACCAGAACCCCAAGCAGGCCCACGCCAGCGACAAGGGCGACATGACCGTCCGCGAAGCCGGACAGATGGGCGGCCACAAGGGTGGCCAGCGCGAGCGCGAACTGGTCGGGAAAGGCCACGAGGCCGAGGGCCATGGCGGGCGCAGGCATTGACGCATCCCCATCCCGGCTCGACCGGGGTTTTCCTTTCCACGAGAACAGGAGAAAGACATGAAGAACCAAGGCAGCGACAAGGGCGACATGACCGTGCGCGAAGCCGGCCAGAAAGGCGGCGAGATCCGCAAGGAACAGCTCGGACCCGAAGGCTATTCGGCCATCGGCAGGAAGGGCGGCGAAGCGCGCAAGGAAGAGCTGGGCCCCGAGGGCTACGCGGAGCTGGGAACCAAGGGCGGCCATCGCGTGCGCGACCTGATCAACAAGGGCAAGCAGAGCGAGGGCGACTGAGGTCCAGGCGCGCGGCGTCTGCCGCACCCGCCTGCGGCAACGCATGCCTACCCGCCGAAAGGCGCCCCTGAACGAACCGGAGAAACACCATGGCGAACAACGACCGCAACAACCAGACCCCTTCAAGCAACGCCA
>NZ_JABFWW010000125.1 GCF_013362045.1 Frateuria sp.
CGCTGGCCGCCCACCGGCCGGCCGCGGCCCAGCCCGTGCTCGATTTCATCGGCCGCACGCAGCTGCGCGATCCGGCCATCGATCCGTTGGCGGCGCAGGTGCGCGCCGTCGCAGCCGTGGCGCAGGCCGGGTCGGGGCGGAGGGATTCGCCATGAAGGCCTCCTGCCTGCGCCTGCTCTTCGCTGCCGTGCTCGGGTTGCTGCCGCTGACGGCCGGTGCGCACAAGGAAAGCGACGCCTACCTGACCCTGCGCACCGACCCGGCCAACGACCACGTGCTGCACGGCCAGTGGGACATCGCCCTGCGCGACCTGGACTACGCCATCGGCCTGGACGGCAACCACGACGGCGCCATCACCTGGGGCGAGGTGCAGGCGAAGCGCACCGCGATCGAGAGCTACGCCCTGCAGCGCCTGGCGATCACCGGCGACGGCCTGACCTGCCAGCTCACGCCCACCGCGCAGCTGGTCGACGAGCATACCGACGGCGCCTATGCCGTGCTGCGCTTCGACGCGTCGTGCGACAAGAACATCCCCAGCACGCTGGGCGTGGCCTACCACCTGATGGCGGATCTGGACCCATACCACCGCGGCATCGTCACCTTCCATGCCGGCGAGCGCACGGCCGGCGCCGTGCTCGGACCGGATCGTCCGACCGCCACGCTCAACCTGCGTACGCCCGACCGCTGGAAGGAGTTCACGAGCTTCGTCAGCGACGGCATCTGGCACATCTGGACCGGGCTGGACCACATCCTGTTCCTGCTCTCGCTGTTGCTGCCGGCCGTGCTCGTCCGCCGCCGCGCGGACAGCGGCTGGCGCAGGAGCGCGATGGTGGCCGAAGGCAGCGGGGCCTTCATGGCGCTGGCTGGCCAGCCGCCGCATTACCGCTGGGAGGCCGCCTCCGGCCTGTGGCCGGTATTCCTGGACGTGCTCAAGGTGGTGTCGGCCTTCACGGTGTCGCACTCGGTGACACTGTCGCTGGCGGTGCTGAACATCGTTTCGCTGCCCAGCCGGCTGGTGGAATCGGGTATCGCCCTGTCGGTTTTGGTGGCGGCGTCCAACAACCTGTACCCGATCGTGCGCCAGCGTGCGTGGCTGATCGCTTTCGCGTTCGGCTTCATCCATGGCCTGGGCTTCGCCAGTGCGCTGACCGGCCTGCAACTGCCGCCCGCTGCGATGGCCGCCTCGCTGGGCGGCTTCAACGTGGGCGTGGAGATCGGGCAGGAGTCGATCGTGCTCGCCTTCCTGCCGCTGGCCTACCTGCTTCGCCGCACGCGCTTCTACCGCATCGGCGTGCTGCGCGTGGGTTCGATGCTGATCTGCACTGTCGCAACGCTGTGGCTGGTACAACGCGCCTTCGACCTCGCCGTTCCCGGCTTCGGCGCGCTGTTCCAGAACTGACCGCCAGTCCGCCGCCGCTTGTGCTCCACTACGGCATCGGTGTTACCTTCGCGGGCTCGCAGGCCCTACCGGTGATCCACCCCGCTGCAAGGACTACGGATGAGTACACCCACACCGGACGGCGAAGCGCTGGCACGGTTGCTGACGCAAGTGGCCAAGGGCGACGAGCGCGCGTTCGAAGAACTGTACCGGCGCACCTCGGCGCGGTTGTTCGGTGTCTGCCTGCGCATGCTGCGCGACCGCGGCGAGGCGGAGGAGGCATTGCAGGATGCCTGGACCAGCGCCTGGCGCCGGGCGACGAGCTTCGATGCCGGCAAGGCGAGCGCCATGACCTGGCTCAGCACATTGGCCCGCAACAAGGCGATCGATCGCCTGCGCCAACGCCGCGAACAGCCGCTGGACGATCCGGCCATGCTCGATCTGCTCGTCGACGAGGAGCCCACCCCGGCCGCCGACGCCCAGCACAGCCAGGACTACCGGCGCCTGCGCGACTGCCTGGACCAGCTCGAGCCACGCCAGCGCCGCTCGGTGCGTGAAGCCTTTTTCTCGGGAGCTACGTATAACGAGCTGGCGGTGCGCTGCCAGGTGCCGCTCGGAACCATGAAAAGCTGGATCCGCCGCAGCCTGTTGCAACTTCGCACGTGCCTGGACGCATGAACACGCCCATCGACGAAGCTCCTTCCCATCTGCGCTACGCCGAATACGTGCTTGGGGTGCTGGACGCCGACGCGCGCGCGGAAGTCGAACGCGAGATGGCGACCAGCGATGCCGCCGCCATCGCGGTGGCGCTGTGGCAGCGCCGGCTGCTGCCGCTGGCCGACGAGATCGTGCCGACCGAGCCGCCGCCCTACGTCTGGGAGCGCATCCGCGACGGCCTGGGCCTGAGGGCGCCGACGCGCATGCCACCGCCCGTCGCGCGACCCGGGTTGTGGGAGAGCCTGCGCTTCTGGCATTGGCTGGGCCTGGGCGCCAGCGCCGTGGCTGCGGCCTGCCTGGTGCTGTTGCTGGTGCCCGCCCGCCGCGGCCCCGTTGCGCCGCCGCCGGCGTACATGGCTTCGGCCATCACCCAGGACAATGGCCAGGTCGGCTGGACCGCCACCATGGACCTCGCCCAGGGCCGCATGGTCGTGGTGCCGGCCAGGCCGCAGGCGATCGCCGCCGGAAGGGCGCCCGAACTGTGGCTGCTTCCGCCCGGCGGCAAGCCGATCGCGGTCGGCATGATCGCGAGCGATGCGCCCACCACCCTGGCGCTCGACCGCGCCCTGCTGGCCCGCCTCGGGCCCGACGCCGCGCTGGCGGTGTCGCTGGAACCGCCGGGCGGCTCGCCCACCGGCCAGCCCACGGGGCCGGTGATCGCCAAGGGCGCCATCGGCGCCTCGCCGGAGTCCGGCGGCAAGCCGGTGGCGTTGCTGCGGGTGAACCCCACCGTGCGCGGGCAGGCCTGATCCGGTCCGCGCACGCTCCCTCTTCCCCGGTCTTGCCGGGAAGAGGGCAGTGCGCCTGTATCCGGGGTATTCCCGCAAGCCCATTCCTCAGCCGAACCCGCTCCCCGGAAGGAGCGGGCATGCGTCGAGTGGACATCAGGGCGCCGGGGAATCCGTAAGGGGCTTCGCCTCGCCCCTCGGCGCCTGATCCTCCCTTGGCGTGTTCCCGCGCAACGGCGATCCGGATGGATCCGGCCTGACGCACGTCGGGCCGCGCCTTCGCGCAACCATCGGAAGAGCGCTCCTTCGCTGCATCCATTCACGCATCCGCTACGTATCTAGGGCATCCAGACACCGGACGCCCCCATGCAATCCACTGATGCTCCCGCCACCCGCGCCCGCACCGCAGGTTTCCGCCGGAGCCTGCGCCAATGGTTCGATTCCGGCGAGGGCCAGGCGGCGATCGAGGGAAAGCGCAGCGACCGCATCGACCTCGTGCGCACGATCCCGTTTGCGCTGCTGCACCTGGCCTGCCTGGGCGTGCTGTGGACCGGCGTCTCGCCGGTGGCGCTGGCGCTGGCAGTTGCGCTGTACGCGCTGCGCATGTTCGCGCTCACCGGCTTCTACCACCGCTACTTCTCCCCTCGCACCTTCCGCACCTCGCGTGCGGTGCAGTTCACCTTCGCCTGCATCGGCGCCGCTTGCGTACAGCGCGGCCCGCTGTGGTGGGCGGCCCACCACCGCAACCACCACCGCCGCGCCGACACGCCGGCCGACCCGCACTCGCCCACCCAGCATGGCTTCCTGTGGAGCCACATGGGCTGGTTCCTCACCCCCGGGGCCTTCCGCACCGAGCTCGAACGCGTGCCGGACCTGGCGCGCTATCCGGAACTGCGCTGGCTGGACCGCTACGATATCGCCGTGCCGGTGCTGCTCGCCGTGCTGCTCTACGGCCTCGGTGCGCTGCTGCAGCACGCGGCGCCGCATCTGCATACCAGCGGCGCGCAGATGCTGGTGTGGGGCTTCTTCGTCTCCACCGTGGTGCTGTTCCACGCCACGGTGACGATCAACTCGCTGGCGCACCGCTACGGCTCGCGCCGCTTCGCCACCCATGACGACAGCCGCAACAATGCCTGGCTCGCGCTGCTCACCTTCGGCGAGGGCTGGCACAACAACCACCACTTCTTCCCGGGCAGCGCACGGCAGGGCTTCCGCTGGTGGGAGGTCGACCTGACCTGGTACGGCCTCGAGTTCATGGCCATGCTCGGCCTGGTAAGCGACCTCAAGCCGGTGCCCGCCTGGGTGCTGCACAGGGCGGAGCGCTGAGCATGCGCATCGCCGTGGTCGGCTCGGGCATCGCGGGCCTTGCCAGCGCGTGGCTGCTCTCGCGGCGGCATGACGTGACCCTGTTCGAGGCCGAGGATTACCTGGGCGGCCATACGCACACCCATGACATCGAACTAGGCGGCAGGCGCTATACCGTCGATACCGGGTTCATCGTGCACAACCGGGCGCACTACCCGCTGCTGACGCGGCTGTTCGACGAGCTCGGCGTCGCCTCGCAGCCGACCACCATGAGCTTCTCGGTGCGCAACGAGGCCAGCGGGCTGGAATACAACGCCACTTCGCTCGATGGCCTGTTCTGCCAGCGCCGCAACCTGCTGTCGCCGCGCGTCCTGGGCGTGGTGCGCGACCTGCTGCGCTTCTACCGCGAGGCGCCGGCGCTGCTCGACGGGGACGCGCCGGGCCCCGCGCTGGGCGAATACCTGGCCGAACGCGGCTATGGCGCCGCATTCCGCGACGAACACCTGGTGCCGATGGCCTCGGCGCTGTGGTCTTCGCCGCCACGACGGATCCTGGATTTTCCGGCGCGCTATCTCGTGAGTTTCATGGCCAACCACCAGATGCTGCAGGTCGTCGGCCGCCCGCCATGGCGGGTGGTCTGCGGCGGCTCGGCCAGCTACGTGCGCGCGCTGCGCCGGAACTGGCCGGTGCGGGAGCGGCTGGATTGCCCGGTGACCGCGATCCACCGCGAGCCCGGAGCGGTGCGGCTGGACAGCGCTGCCGGATGCGAGCGCTACGACCAGGTGGTGCTGGCCTGCCACAGCGACCAGGCGCTGGCGCTGCTCGCCGACGCCAGCGCGCGCGAACACGCGGTCCTCGGCGCCATCGCCTACCAGAGCAACGAGGTGGTGCTGCACACGGATGCCACGCTGCTGCCGCGCCGGCGCAAGGCCTGGGCCGCATGGAACGCCAACGTGCCGCGCGATCCGCGGGAACCGTGCACGGTCAGCTACTGCATGAACCTGCTGCAGGGCCTGGACGCGCCCGAGCCGCTCGTGGTCACGCTCAATCGCAGCCACGCCATCGACCCCGCGCGCGTGCTGCGCCGCCTGCGCTACCACCACCCGGTCTACACCCACAACGCGGTGGCGGCGCAGCGGTGCAAGGCGCAGATCCAGGGCGTGCAGCGCACCTGGTTCGCCGGCGCGTACTGGGGTTTCGGCTTCCACGAGGACGGCATGCGCACTGCGGTGGAGGTGGCCGCGGCGCTGGGCGTGCACTGGGATGCGCCGGTGCGCGCCGCCGCGCAGGAGGAGGCGGCATGAGCGTCGAAGTTCCGCTGCGCAGCGCCGTGTACGAGGGCACGGTGTGGCACCGGCGGCGCGCGCCGCATCCGCACGCGTTTTCCTACCGCATTGCGCAGCTCTACCTGGATCTCGACGAGATCGACCGTGTCTTCGCGGGTCGCTGGCTGTGGTCCAGCACCGGGCGCAACCTCGCCGAATTCCGCCGCGCCGATTTCCTGGGCCCGACCGCACTGCCGTTGGCCGATGCGGTGCGCCTGCGCGTGGAACAGGCCACCGGCCACTGCGTGCGCGGCCCGATCCGCCTGCTGGCGCACCTGCGCTACGGCGGCGTCGTGTTCAACCCGGTGAGCTTCTACTACTGCTACGGCGAGGACGGCGACACGCTGCAGTGCATCCTCGCCGAGATCACCAACACGCCCTGGCACGAACGCTACGCCTACGTGTTGCCGTGCGACGCCGCGGGCAGCGACGGCGAGCTGTTGCGCTGGGACTTCGACAAGCGCTTCCACGTCTCGCCATTCATGCCCATGCAGCGCCGCTACGACTGGCGCTTCGGCGTGCCCGGCCAGGAACTGATCGTGCGCATGGGCGTGCTGCGCGAGGGCCGGCACGAATTCGACGCGCACCTGCGCCTCCACCGCCGCCCGCTCAGCGGCGCCGCGCTGGCGCGCGTGCTGTGGCGCTATCCGCTGATGAGCACGCAGGTGGTGGGCGCGATCTACTGGCACGCGCTGCGCCTGTGGCTCAAGCGCAACCCCTTCTACACGCATCCCGCGAGGTCCCCGTGAACGCGATCGCCGAACCCCACCCCCACGCCATGCGCGGCATGGGCGCCATCGACCGCTTCCTGCGCCGGCGCCTGGTCGAGCGCCTGCGCGGGGTGAGTCATGGCCGGCTGACGCTGCACGACGCATTGGGCACGCAGGAACTCGGCACGCCCGCGCACCAGGCCACCGACCTCACGGTGCACGTGGAGGTGCTCGACCCGGCGTTCTACCGTGCGGTGGCGGCCAGCGGCAGCGTGGGTGCGGGCGAGGCGTACATGGATGGGCAGTGGCGCTGCGACGACCTGGTCGCGCTGGTGCGCCTGCTGGTGCGCAACCGCGATCTGCTCGACGGCATGGAGCGCGGGCTGGCGCGGCTGCAGGGCCTCGTGCTGCGCGGCTGGCATGCGCTAAACCGCAACACCCGCAGCGGCAGCCGGCGCAACATCGCCGCCCACTACGATCTGGGCAACGGTTTCTTCGAGCTGTTCCTGTCGGCGGACCTGATGTACTCCTCGGCGTACTGGGCCGATGGCGAGGACACGCTGGAGCAGGCGTCCACCCGCAAGCTTGACCTGATCTGCCGCAAGCTGGACTTGCGCCCCGGCGACCGCGTGCTGGAGATCGGCACCGGCTGGGGCGGCTTCGCCGTGCACGCCGCGCTGCACTACGGCTGCCACGTCACCACGGCCACCATCTCGCGGGAGCAGCATGCGCTGGCGAGCGAGCGCGTGGCGGCGGCGGGAGTCGGCGAGCGCGTCCAGGTGCTGCTGCGCGACTACCGCGACCTGGACGGGCGCTACGACAAGCTGGTCTCCATCGAGATGATCGAGGCGATCGGCGCCGACTACCTGCCGGTCTATTTCCGCCAGCTCGGCCGCCTGCTCGAACCGCACGGGCTGGCGCTGCTGCAGGCGATCACCATCGAGGACCACCGCTACCCGCAGGCGCTGAAATCGGTGGACTTCATCAAGCGCCACGTCTTTCCCGGCAGCTTCATCCCCTCGATCGGCGCGATGCTGGCGGCGAACGCGCGTGCGAGCGACCTGGGCCTGGTCGCGCAGGAGGACTTCGGCGATTCCTACGCGCGCACGCTGCAGGCCTGGCGCCAGCGCTTCATGGCCCGGCTGGACGAGGTGCGCGCGCAAGGCTTCGACGAGCGTTTCACCCGCCTGTGGGAGTTCTACCTCGCCTACTGCGAGGGGGGTTTCCGTGAGCGCTCCATCGGCGTATCGCACCTGCTGCTGGCGCGGCCGCAGTGGCGGCGCGTGCAGGGCATGGGCGAGGGCGCCGCGTGAACTTCTGGCTCACCCTGGCCGCCTACCAGCTGGCCTGGTTCATCGCGGTGGCGGGCGCGGGCCACGGCCTGGTTTGGCCGGGCGTGGCCGCGGTGGCGCTGTTCGCGACGGGCCGGCTCGCGGTGTCGCCGCGACGCGCGGTGGAATGGCGGGTGATCGCGGCGTCGCTGGCCGTCGGGCTGGTGCTGGAAAGCCTGTGGGTGTGCAGCGGCCTGCTGCGCTACGCCGCGCCCTGGCCGTTGCCGCTGGCGCCGGCCTGGCTGATGGCGCTGTGGGTGGCGTTCGCGCTCACCGTGGTGCCGCTGTTCGGCTATCTGCACGCGCGGCCCTTGCTGGCGGGGCTGTGCGGCGCCGTCGGCGGGCCACTGGCC
>NZ_JABFWW010000041.1 GCF_013362045.1 Frateuria sp.
AGCCCTGCGGGAACAACAGACGGCTGGCCACGCTCATCAGCGGCGAGCGCTGCAGGCTGGCGCTGGCCTGGCCGGTGAAGGCCTCGGCCAGTTGCGTGTCCCAGTCCGGGCCGAGGAAGGCGAACGGCGCGATCAGCGCGCCGGCGCTCACGCCGGTGACCAGCTCGAAGCTGGGCCGGGCGTGGGCGCGGCTCAGGCCCACCAGCGCGCCGGCGCCGAAGGCGCCGCCCGCGCCGCCGCCGGACAGCGCCAGGATGTCCAGGCTGCCGTCCGCGGCGTGGCGGATGCCCTTCAACAACGCCGGCGACTGCTGCAGGAATCCCTGGCGGTCGATGCTGAGCAGCCGCACGTTGGTGGAGAAGCCATCCGGTATCGCCGCATCGATCAGCGTGGGCGGCGCCATCTGCCGCGGCGTGGTCACGCAGCCGGCCAGCAGGGCCGATGCGAACAGCGGCAACAGCCATCGGCGTATGCGCATGCGCTATTCCTCCCAGATCAGATCGATCCTGTTGCGGCTGCCGCGTTCGTGCCGGACCGGCCGCGCACCCGCGGGTGGATCAGAGCGACAGGCCGCGCAGCTCGACTCCCTCCGGCATCACCCGCAGCACCGAGCCCTGCTCGTACCAGTCGCCGAGCACGATGCGTTGCGCAGGCCGGCCATCGAGGGTGAAGTCGTGGATCGCTGGGCGGTGCGTATGGCCGTGGACCAGCCGTTGGACGCCGGCCCCGCGCATCGCCTGGGCGACGGCGTCGGCACTGACGTCCATGATCGATTCCATGGCGCTGCCGGTGTGCGCGCGGCTGTCGGCGCGGGCCTTGGCAGCGAAAGCGCGGCGCGCTTGCAGCGGCATCGCCAGGATGTTCGCCTTCCATTCGGACGTGCGCACCTGGCGGCGCACGGCCTGGTAGGCGACATCGTCGGTGCACAGCGTGTCGCCGTGCATCAGCAGGGTAGGGCCGCCGTAGAGGTCGTGCACCACGCCATCTTCGAGCAAGGTCAGGCCCGCGCGCTCGGCGTAGTCCTGGCCGAGCAGGAAGTCGCGGTTGCCGGGCATGAAGTAGACCGGCACGCCGGACCCGCGCACGGCGCGGGTGGAGCGGCAGATGCGCGCGGGCAGTTCGGCGTCGTCGTCATCGCCGATCCAGGCCTCCACCAGGTCGCCGAGGATGTAGAGCGCATCGGCCTGGCGCACTTCGTCGCCGGCGAGGTAGCGCTCGAACAGATCGGTGATGTGCGGGCGGCTGTCGTCCAGGTGCAGGTCGGCGATGAACAGGCTGGCCATCAGGCGCCCCTGGCCTTGGATCTGCGCTGGGCCGGCTTGGGCGTAGCGGCGGGCTCTCTGGTGCTGGCTGCGGGGGCGGGCGCCTGCTCGCCGATCACGCGCACGCTCTCGATCACCGGCAGCGGATTGGGTACGTCGGCGGCGAACGGCCCTTGCCCGCGGGTGGGCAGCGCGGCGATCTTGTCGATCACGTCCATGCCCTGGACCACCTTGCCGAACACGGCATAGCCCCAGGTCAGCCCGCTCTGGTTGCCGGCATAGTCGAGCCGGCGGTTGTCGACCAGGTTGATGAAGAACTGCGCGGTGCCGGAGTTGGGGTCGGCGCCGCGTGCCACCGCCACGGTGCCGCGCAGGTTGGACAAGCCGTTGTCGGCCTCGCTGGCGATCGCCGGATGCGTGCGCCGCGGCTGCAGGTCGCGCGTGTACAGGCCGCCCTGCACGAGGTAGCCGGGAATCGCGCGATGGAACACCGTGCCGTCGTAGAAGCCCTCGTGCACGTATTGCAGGAAATTGGCCACGCTCTTGGGCGCCCTGTCCGGATACAGCTCCAGCGTGACGTCGCCCGCGCTGGTGTGCAGCAGCACCTTCGGCCCCGGTGCCGGCGGCGTTTGGCCGGCGCTCGCCGGCGGCGCGGCCTGGGCGGCGATGCCCAGGGGCAGGGAAAGCAGGAGGGCCAGCAGGAGTCGTGGCATGAGGACGGGAGCCTGGTTGGTTTCTTCCTTGAATGATACGCGGAGGGGAAGGGGCGGGTGCGCGACGGTGCCTTGCTTCCCCCTTCGG
>NZ_JABFWW010000049.1 GCF_013362045.1 Frateuria sp.
TGGGCTGTAAAGGACGCCCGGGCGCTCAGCGCGGCGCCGTGGCCGTGGCAGACGCCGCGCTGGCGGCACGCGCCGGCGCGGCGAGGCGCTGGTGGGCCTGGCGCACGCCCTGCAGCAGGTCCTGGTCGTACCAGCGGCCGTCCTGCAGCACCAGCGTCGATTCCAGCGCCAGCGGCTTGCCCAGCAGCCGGTACTCGATGCGCACGCGCGCATAGGGCGGGTGGTACTCCAGCGGCACCACGCGTGCCGAGTCCAGCGCCTCGTCCAGCGGCAGGCCGTACAGCGCGAGCACCTGCTTGATGCCTCCGAAGGCGATGGCGTAGCTGTGCATGGCTTGGTCGAAACCCATCGTGCGCAGGCTCTGCGCATCGCGCAGGTCGAGCTTGCGCGCGGCGGCGACGACCAGGCCGACCGCATGGCGCGCCCTGCCCGGGTCGAACCATGGCGCCTGCTGTGCCCATGGGCCGAGGGCGTCGACCAGCGCCGTGGCATCGCGCTTCTGGGCCTCGCCCAGGTGCGGGTTCGCGGTGATCGCCTTGCCGGCGAGCGCGCGGCCGATGCCGACCAGCAGCGGCAGCTGGTCGCCGTAGCGGGCCCTGGCGTCGGCCAGCCAGGGCTGCAGCCGGGCGTCGATCGTGGCCTCGGCATCCGGCGCGAGGAGCTGGCGCAAAGTGGTGTCGATGCGTTGCCGCTCGGCGGCGGTCATGGGGGCTTCGCCGGCGCGCGCCTTGGCCCAATCCGCACGCAACAGGGCGTAGTCGTGCGGCGGCAGCGCATGCCGCCAGAAGCCGGCGAAGTCGTCCGCGCGGACAAGTGCAATCGATTCGCGCACCGCCGCCTCGGGCGACTCGCCGCCGGAGGCCGTGGCCGCATCGCGCGAATGGCAGGCCGCCAGGGCGAGCAGGCCGAGCGACAGCAGCAGGTGGCGTAGCGGCGTCAGGCGCATGGACTTCTCGGCGGTGCGCGGGCATGGCGCCAGGACGGAACGGGCAGCGTACGTGGCCCGTCGAGCCGGCGGCAAGCGGCCGGATGGCCAGTTCCCTGGCGTCGCCCCCGGCGCGCGGTCGTGCCCCAGACAAGAAAAACCCCGCGGGCCTGGAGCCGCGCGGGGGAAATCCGGCTGGGCCGGAAGGGAAATGGCCTTGCCCGCAGTTTGGAGGTCAGCAGGTTTCGGCGGGCACAGCTTAGTGGCTTCGCACGCCTTAAGGCAATACTTGATGTTTATTAGCTCAAGCTATTGATTTCAATCAACTCGTAAAGCCTTGAGCTTGGCCTCGCGGCGCGCCTCCCGCGGCGCTTGCCAGTCGTTGTCGAACAAGGCCGGCTCCCAGCTGCCGTAGCTCGGATTGGGCAGCACGAACCAGCGCTCGCCGATCCAGTCCAGATAGGGCGCGACCACCTGGCGACGGCCGGCCGGGGTATTGGGGAGCACGTCGACGAAATCGCCGAGCTGGTCGCCGAACTGCATCAGCACGCGATACTGGCGGGCGACCAGCTGGCGCCGGCAACCCTTTTCCGAGCCGGCCTGCTCGCAGCCCTCGACGAAGGTTCCCAGCCCCAGGAACGACTGCGGGCCCGCCACCGGCAGGCCCGCGGCGCGCAGGTTGGCAAGGGTCGCCTCGTCCAGGTCCTTGGCGCGGTTGGACAGGTAGAACACCGCCACCCCATGCTGCACGGCAAAGCGGGTGAAGGCGACCACCCCGGGCAGCGCGCGCGCCTTGGCTTCCTTGCACCAGGCCGCCCAATCCGCCTCGTTGAATTCGCCGCCGCTGCGCACCAGGCGGGCCTGGTAGGGCGAGTTGTCCAGCACGGTCTCGTCGATGTCCAGCAGCACCGCCGGCTTGAGGCCCCTGGCCGGCACCACGCGGTCGGCCTTGGGCAACGCATCCCAGCGCGGGTCGGCCAATGCGGCAAGCAGGCGGGCCTGGGCGTCGCGGTAGGTTTGCAGGTAGATCAGGTCGTGCTCGACCGCCGTCTGCGTCCATGCCACGGCGTTGAGGTTGTCGTCCGCGGCCGCCGCATGGGCCACGGGGGCCGCCGGCGCAGCGGGCGGCGCGGT
>NZ_JABFWW010000036.1 GCF_013362045.1 Frateuria sp.
GATGCGCTCGGGCAACTGCACGCCCTCGGGCAACCCGCCCTCGAGCGCCACGCCGCTGGCCTCCAGCATCAGCCGCGCGGAAACCAGTTCGGCGGCGAGGTCGCTGCGGCGCATGCCGGTCACCGCGGCGCGAACCTCGGTCAGCGCATGGCGCGCGACGCGCTCGACCTCGGCCATCTCGCGCTGTGCCCGCGCCGGCTCGGCCAGCGCCAGGCGCCGGGCCAGTTCCGACTTGAGCGCCACCAGCGAGAGCGTGTGGCCGAGCAGGTCGTGCAGGTCGCGGCCGATGCGCTCGCGCTCGGCCAGCGTGGCCAGCCGGCGCACCTCCGATTGCGACAGGCGCAGCTCTGCGTCCTGCCGCAGCGTGCGCATGTACAGCACGTTGCTGACGCCGCCGAACAGGCCGGCCAGGCCCACGCCCGCGGCGAGCGACAACTTGTCGCCGAACAACACGGCCTTGCCCAGGGCGAGCACCGTGATGCCGGCGACGCCGAGCAGCCAGTGCCGCCACGATGGCGAATAGGCCAGCAGGATGCCGGCCATCATCATCAGGATGAAACCCACCGGGTTGTAGCACCACAGCACCAGGCCCACCGCCGCGATGCCTGCGGCGTGCCGCTCCAGCTGCGGCAACGGCCCCAGGTAGATGCGCGAGTAGAGATAGACGTAGACGGGCACGGCCAGCAGGGTCGGCGCCATCCAGTGCCAGCTGAAATGGGCGGTCGCCAGCGGCGCCTGGAACAGCGCCACCAGCGCGAACAGCGACACGCCGGCCTGCCAGCGCATATACAACGGCGCGCGCAATTGCCCCAGCAGCGAGTCCGGGCGCGGCGTGAGCAAGCGCATCATGGGCGTGCGTTCGCGGCCCATGGCGCCGCCTCCACCGGCCCTGCCGGCGGCGCGGCGGGCGCTGCCAGCTCCACCACTGCCGCCACTGCCGGCAGCGGCACCGCCACGCGCAGGCGCGTGCCCTGCCCGCGCCTGGAGTGGATCTGCAGCCGGCCGTCCAGCGCACGCACGCGCTCGCGCATGCCGGTCAGACCGTTGCCCTCTTCCTCGACGCCGCCGCGGCCGTTGTCGGCGATGGTCAGGCACAGGCCGCCGTCGATCACCTCGAACGACACCTGGGCCCGCGTCGCCGCGGCATGCCGCGCGATGTTGGTGGCGGCCTCGCGCAGCACCAGCGCCAGTCCGCGCTCGATCTCCACCGGCATGCGCGGCGGCGGGCCGTAGTCCAGATGCACCGCGGAGGATTCCAGCAGCAGCCGCGCCGAAGCCAGCTCCGCCGCCAGGTCGGTGGCCCGGATGCCGGTGACCGCGCAGCGCACCTCGGCCAGCGCATGGCGGGCCACTTTCTCCGCTTCGGCCACTTCCCGCCGGGCCGCCTCGGTGTCGCGGTCGAACAGCTTGCGCGAGAGTTCCAGCTTCAGCGTGATCAGCGACAGCGTGTGGCCGAGCAGGTCGTGCAGGTCGCGGCCGATGCGCTCGCGCTCGGCCGTGGCGGCAAGCCGGCGCACCTCGTCGTGCGACAGTTTCAGGGCCGCGTCCTTCTCGTGCGCGATCCGCTCCACATGGGTGACCAGGCCGATGGTGACCGTCATGAAGGGGAACGCCACCAGCGCCTGCCACGGATAGCCCACCTGCCAGGCGATCAGCACGAACAGCGCGTTCAGGCACAACAGGCGCAGCAGGAACGGCGCCAGGCGGCGGCTGCTCAGGCTGCAGGAGACGCAGCCGTAGATGAAATAGCTCACGCTGCCCGAATAGAACGGCGTCAGCGCGATGCCGAACATCGCCAGCCCCATGCCGTAGCGCGGCGAGGTGCCGCGCGACACCAGCATGGACTTGGCGAACAGCAGCACGAACACCGGATAGGTCGCCAGCGTCAGCAGCGCCCAGCGCCAGCTGTAGCCGCGGTCGAACAGCGGCGTGATGAAGATCCACGCCGACCACAGCAGGTGCACGGACTCCGTCCAGGGCGACTTGCCCTGCTGCTTTATCTCGCTGATGCGCGACCCCGGCTCCGGCGAAAACCAGGCAGTCAGGCGGTTCATCGGGCCAGGCCCATGCTGCGGATCCGCGCCCATGCTACTTCAACCGAACCGGCGCAACCGCCGCGCTGCGAGCAGCAGGAAACCGACGGTGAAGCCCAGCAGCACCAGCACGTGCGGCAGCAGGGCATCCTGCCGCATGCCGACCGCGGCCAGCGCGAGGCGGTCGAGGTGGAAGCTCGGCCATAGCGGCGCGACCTGCTGCAACACTTTGGGCAGCATCGGCAGCGGGAACCACAGGCCCGAAAGGAAGGACATCGGCAGGTAGATGAGGTTGAGCATGCCCGGCGCGCCCTGCCCCTTGATCAGCGTGCCGACGAACATGCCCAGCGCGCAGAACGGCAGCACGCCAAGCACGCCGATGGCGAACAGCGCGCACGCCTGGCCCGGCGACAACGCCACGCGCGCCAGCTGCGAGAGCGCCAGCAGCAACAGCACTACGAACCCTGCGGCCGCCATCGCCATCAGCATCTTGCCGAACAGGTAGGCGCCCGGCGGCATCGGCAGCGCCCGCTTGAGGGTGAGCAGCCCGCCGTCGCGCTCCATCGCCAGCGACACGCCGAAGCCGAACAGGCCCGGGCTCATCACGCCGAAGGTGGCGTAGCTGGCCAGCAGGTAGCGCGAGGCATCGGCGCCTTCGCCCTTGGCCATCAGCACGCCGAAGACGAGATAGAACATGCCCGGGAACAGCGTGATCGGCAGCATGAATCCGGGCGCGCGCAGGTAGCGCAGGCATTCGCTGCGCGCCTCGGCGAGATAGGCGCCGAGCACGCGGCCCAGCGGCATGGCAACGCTGTCGGGGGAGGCGTCGAGGGTAAGCAGGGTGTCCATGTCAGGCAGCCTCGCGCTGGACGGCGGATGCCTCGGCGGCATCGCGGGTGAGTTCGGTGAAGGCCTCGGCCAGGCCGGCGCGCTGCACTTCCAGCTCGCGCAGGTAGGCATCGGTCTGCAGCAGGCGCAGCACCACCACCTCGGCCTCGGCGGTGGTCAGGTGCAGGCGACCGTTCTCGCTGCGCGCCTCGGCCACCTCCGGCCAGCCGCCCACCACCTGCGGCGCGAGCGTGCTGAGGCAGCGGATGCGCTTCATCGCCACGCGGGCGCGCAGTTCGTCCACCGTGCCTTCGTGGATCGTGCGGCCGCGCGCCATCACGCACACGCGGTCGGCCAGCGCCTCGGCCTCTTCCAGGTAATGCGTGGTGAGCAGCACGGAGCAGCCCTCGCCCACCAGCCGGCGGATCGCCGCCCACAGTGACTGGCGCGCCTCGATGTCCATGCCCACGGTCGGTTCGTCGAGGAACAGCAGGCGCGGCCGGCCGCAAAGCGCGAGCGCGAACTGCACGCGGCGCTGCTGGCCGCCGGAGAGCTTGCCGCAGGGGCGGTCGAGCAGATCGCCGACGCCCGCCAGCTCCGCGCTTTCCTGCAGCACGCGCGGATAGGGGTAATAGCTGGCGGTCAACCGCAACAGCTCGCGCACGCGCAGGGTAGGCGGCAGCGTCGCGTTCTGCAGCATCACGCCGATATGGCGCCGCGCGGCGAGTTGCTGCGGGTCGCGGCCGCACAGCTCGACCTGCCCCGCATCCGCTCGATGCAGGCCCAGCAGCAGGCCGATTGCCGTGGTCTTGCCGGCGCCGTTGGGACCGAGCAGCGCGAGCAGTTCGCCGCGGCGCAGCAAAAGATCCAGACCATCGAGCGCGGTCAGCGCTCCGTAGCGTTTCACTGCACCCCGCAGCTGCGCGACCGGCATGGCGGACATGTCCATGGGAGCCTCCCTCGTGTAGCGCAAACGGTAGGCCCGGTGCGCCCTGGCGCCCATTGAGCGGCGTCAGGCCCTGCGCGTGACAGCCGTCATGCGGGGTTACGGCCGGGAGGGCGGCACGGTATCCTTGGGCCTATCGTCCCGCCCGCAAAGCGCTTTTCGGGAGCACGAGTCAAGCTCCCAAGCCATGACGGGCACCGCAGAACCGCACGGGCCACCCCCGGCACGTGCCCGCATTCACACGTCGGCCGCGCCACCCTGGCGCCGGCCGGATTCGAGGAGGACTGCCATGGGTGTGCTCGATCAGCTGCGCGAACTGCGCGAATTCGGCGGCAAGCCGCGTACCGTCGGCCTGGATGACGCCCATATCGAGCGCATGGCCGCCAGCGCACCCGAACTGGTGCAGGCGGTCGGCGAAGCGGTGGCGCGCCATCGCGAGCTGCGCGCGGCCGGCATGGAGAGTTTCCTCAAGCTGGACGAATCCGAGCAGTTGGCCAAGGCCCAGGCCGGCTACGTCAATTTCTATCCGGACGATGCGATCAACCCCTACCTGCCGGCCGCCGCGCGCGGCCCGTGGATCGTCACGCTGAAGGGTGCCGTGCTGCACGACAACGGCGGCTACGGCATGCTCGGCTTCGGCCACAACCAGCCGGCGATCCTCGAGGCCCTCGCCAGGCCGCAGGTGATGGCCAACGTGATGTCGCCGAGCATCTCGCAGCTGCGCTTCACCCAGGCGATGGAAAAGGAGCTCGGCCGCAGCCGCGGGAGCAATCCCTACCATCACTACCTGTGCCTGAACTCCGGTTCCGAAGCGGTCGGCCTGGCCTGCCGCATTGCCGACGTCAACGCCAAGCTGATGACCGACGCCGGCGGGCGCTATGCCAACCGCACGATCAAGCGCCTTTCGGTGCGCGGCGCCTTCCACGGCCGCACCGACAAGCCGGCGCTGTATTCCGATTCCAGCCGCAAGACCTACCTGCAGCACCTGGCCAGCTACCGCCATGAGGACACCCTGCTCACCGTCGCCCCATACGACGTGGCGCAGCTGGAGGCGGTGTTCGCCGATGCCGACAGGCACGGCTGGTTCATCGAGGCGATGTTCCTCGAACCGGTGATGGGCGAAGGCGACCCGGGCCGTGCGGTGACGCCGGAGTTCTACAAGGCAGCGCGCGAACTCACCGAGGCGCACGGCACGCTGCTGCTGGTGGACTCGATCCAGGCCGGCCTGCGCGCGCACGGCGTGCTGTCGATCGTCGACTACCCGGGCTTCGAGAAACTGGCTCCGCCGGACATGGAGACCTTCTCCAAGGCGCTCAACGCCGGCCAGTACCCGCTGTCGGTGCTGGCGGTGGGCGACCGCGCCGCCGGCCTGTACCGCAAGGGCATCTACGGCAACACCATGACCACCAACCCGCGCGCGCTGGACGTGGCGCTGGCGACGCTGGAGCTGCTCACCGACGAGGTGCGCGCCAACATCCGCGCCCGCGGCGAGGAGTTCGTGGCCAAGCTCGACAAGCTCAAGGACGAACTGGGCGGGCTGATCACCAAGGTGCAGGGCACCGGCCTGCTGTTCTCCTGCGAGCTCGCGCCGCAGTTCAAGTGCTTCGGGCAAAACTCCACCGAGGAGTACATGCGCGAGCACGGCGTGGGCGTGATCCATGGCGGCGCCAACTCGCTGCGCTTCACGCCGCACTTCGAAGTGACCAGCGCCGAGATCGACCTGGTGGTCGACCACGTGCGCCAGGCGCTGCTCAAGGGCCCGCGCAAGGCCGAGAGCAAGGCGGCCTGAGCCGTCCGACGCCGCCCGTTCAGTCCGGCAGAGGCGGCTGAACGGGCGTTGCACCGGGACTGAACATCCATCGCACGGCCGCGTACCGTGCCGCTTCCGCCTGGCTGTGGCGCAGGCATAGACTGGCGCCCGCCGGCAGCCGCCGGCCACTTCAGGAGGAAGCATCATGACCATGCGTTTCAGCCTGCTTGCCGCCAGCGCCGTGCTGGCCCTCGCCACCACCGCCGCGTTCGCCGCACCGCAGACTGCCGCCAAGAAGACGCTCTCGCCGCAGCAGCAGCGGATGGCCGACTGCAGCCACCAGTCCGCCGGCAAGAAAGGGGCCGAGCACAAGGCCTTCATGAGCGCCTGCCTCAAGGGCAAGGGTACCGACGAAGCCAAGCCCGCCGCCGCCGCGCCGGCCGCCACGCCTGCGATGAGCGCCAAGGCCACCCAGCAGGAAAAGATGAAGAGCTGCAATGCCGACGCCAAGACCAAGGCGCTCAAGGGCGATGCGCGCAAGAGCTTCATGAGCAGTTGCCTCAAGGGCGCCACCGCCGCCGCGCCCGCCGGGCACTGAAGCCTTCGCCGATGACTCAAGGCGCCGCCGGCTTGGCGGCGCCTTTTTCTTTGCCGCTATGCTTGGCCGATGAAAATCGTCGAAGTCGGCCATCCGCTGATCCGCCACAAGCTCGGCCTGATGCGCCGCGCCGGCATCAGCACCAAGGAGTTCCGCGAGCTCGCCTCCGAAGTGGCCGCCCTGCTCACCTACGAGGCGACCAAGGACCTGGAGACCGTCGAAGAAACCATCGAGGGTTGGGCCGGCCCGGTGGCGGTGGAACGCATCAAGGGCAAGAAGATCACCATCGTGCCGATCCTGCGCGCAGGCCTCGGGATGCTGCCGGGCGTGCTCGACCTGATCCCCTCGGCCAAGGTCAGCGTCGTGGGCCTGCAGCGCGACGAAGCGACGCTGGCGCCCGTCGCCTACTACGAAAAACTCAGCGGCAGCATGCACGAACGCACGGCGCTGATCGTCGACCCGATGCTCGCCACCGCCGGCACCCTGGTCGCCACGGTGGACATGCTCAAGGCCGCCGGCTGCCGGCGCATCAAGGGGCTGTTCCTGGTCGCGGCGCCCGAGGGGCTGGCGCGCATCGAAGCCGCGCACCCGGACGTCGAGATCTATACCGCCGCGATCGACCGGCAGCTCAACGACAAGGGCTACATCCTGCCCGGCCTGGGCGATGCGGGCGACAAGATCTTCGGCACGAAGCAGCTGCCGGGTTGAGCCTTGGCAGGGTGAGCTTCAGCCCATTACGAATCCACCGGCAGGCTTGTGATGGGCTGAAGCCCACCCTGCGCTTCTTCGTTGGGGCTTTTGGCGAGCCTCTTCTCAACTCTCTCCTGGAACGGACCGCGGGCAAGCGCCGCGCTATTGCTTGAACCGGTCGGTCGCCTCGACGAGCTCGTGCGTGATGCCCGGCTCGAAGGCCGAATGCCCGGCGTCCTGCACGATGCGCAGGTCCGCCTCGGGCCAGGCGCGGTGCAGGTCCCACGCGCTGCGCAGGGGGCAGACCACGTCGTAGCGGCCCTGCACGATCACCGCGGGAATGCGTCGGATGCGCTCGACGTTGCGCAGAAGCTGCTCGTCGTGCTCGAAGAAGCCGCCGTGCACGAAGTAGTGGCATTCGATCCGCGCGAACGCCAGCGCGAACTCGTCCTCGCCGCTGCTGGCGATGTAACCGGGGTCCTGGTGGAGGAAGCTGGTGCCGGCCTCCCACGTCGACCAGGCCCGCGCGGCATCCAGCCGCGTCTTCGGATCCTCGCTGGTGAGGCGACGGTGGTAGGCGCTCATCAGGTCGCCGCGCTCGGCGTCCGGAATGGCCGCCAGGTAGGACTCCCAGGCATCGGCATAGAGCGCGTCGCAGCCCTTCTGGTAGAACCACTCCAGCTCCCAGCGGCGCAGCATGAAGATGCCGCGCAGCACCAGCTCGGTCACCTTGTCCGGGTGCGTCTGCGCGTAGGCCAGCGCCAGCGTGGAGCCCCAGGAACCGCCGAACACCAGCCAGCGCGCGATGCCAAGGTGCGCGCGCAGCCGCTCGATGTCGGCGACCAGGTCCCAGGTGGTGTTGTCGGTCAGTTCGGCGTGCGGCGTGGAGCGGCCGCAACCGCGCTGGTCGAACAGCACGATGCG
>NZ_JABFWW010000079.1 GCF_013362045.1 Frateuria sp.
CGGATCGCCTGGCGCGGCTGGCGCGTGCCGCTGGTCTCCTTCACCAAGCTTGCCGGCGCGCCCGAGGGCGACGCCGAGCTGGCGGTGCGCGTGGCGGTGCTCAAGGCGATCGGCAGCAACGCCAAGCTGCCGTTCCTCGCCGTGGTCACGCAAGGCTTCCCGCGCCTGACCACGCTCAACGCCGAGCTGATCATTCCCACCCACGACGGAGCGCCGCTGCCGCCGGGCGTGAAGGCGCAGGTGCTGGTGCGCGACGACATCGCAGTGATTCCCGACCTGGAAGGCATCGAGGAAGAACTCGCGCAGATGCTCGACCTGGCCAGCTGACGCCGTTTCGCCGAGGAACCGCCGGCAGGCGGCTTTCGGTCGCCATCGAAGCCCGATACCGGGCTAGCCCATATCCCCATGCATGGCCTGCAGCGCCGCCAGCGTTGCCAGCCCGGCGGTTTCCGTGCGCAGGATCCGCGGCCCCAGTGCCAGGCCACTGAAGCCGGCCGCGTGCAGAGTGGCCACGTCGCGTTCGCCCAGCCCGCCCTCCGGACCCACGACCAACAGGCCGCCGGCCGGGGCAAACGCGAGCGAGCGCAGCGACTGGTTGCCGTCCGGCAGGAGCGCCAGCCGCAGCGTGCCATCCTGAGGCAGCCCGGCGAGCCAGCCATCCAGCGGCTGCGCAGGCAGGATGGCCGGCAGGCGCGCGCGTCCACTCTGCTCGCAGGCGCTGGCGGCCACAGCGCGCCAGTGCGCCAGCCTTTTTTCCGCGCGGGCCGGGTCGAGGCGAACTTCCGAGCGTTCGGTCAGCAGCGGCACGATGCAGGCCGCGCCCAGTTCGGTCGCCTTCTGCACGATCAGGTCCATCTTTTCGCCGCGTGCCACGCCCTGGGCGAGCGTCAGTCGCAGCGGTGATTCGTTCGCCACCGGCTGCGCGCCTTCAATGCGGGCGCGCACTTCGCGCTTGCCGACGTGGACGAGGATCGCTGCGTAGTCGCAACCGTCGCCGTTGAACAGCACGACGGGGGCGCCTTCGCCCAGGCGCAGCACGCGTGCCAGATGCTCGGCGGCCTGCGCGGGAAGGTCCGGCTCGGTGCCGGTGGCGAGCGGCTGGTCGACGTAAATGCGGATGGTGCGCACGGAAGCTTCGGCCGGGGTCAAAGGGAGAAGCTTAGCGCTTCGCGCCGGCGCGGATCCGCCGAGGCCGCCAGCCATCGATTGCGTCGGCTTCCACCCGGGAGCAGCATGGATGCCGCCCCTGATCCCGAGGTGTGCCATGTTCCGTTTTGCCATTCCCCTTGCCGCCGTCGTGGCCGTGGCGGCCGCCATGTCGATACACGCACAGGATGCGACTGCGACGGGTAGCGCCTCCGCGCATGCCGGAACCGCCATCCGGCACCCGGTGCCGCGGCCGGGCGACCGCAATTGCCTGCGCTCCACCGGCAGCCTGATTCCGCCCAAGCCGGGCGAATGCCTTCCGGTTCCCGGCCGCAGTTACAGCCAGGAGGACATTCGCCGCACCGGAGCGCTCACCACCGGTGATGCCTTGCGCCAGCTTGATCCCAGCGTGACGGTGCACGGTCACTGAAAGCGGCGCACGCGCCTAGCGACAGCCACCTCGATGCCGGCCATCGCGACGTCGACCAGATGGTCGATTTCGCCGGTGTCCACGACGTAGGGCGGCATGAAGTAGACCACGTTGCCTAGTGGGCGCAGTACTGCGCCGTGCCGCAATCCGTGCAGGTAGACGAGCATGCCGCGCCGCTCGGCAGCCGGCCATGGCGTGCGCGTACGCCTGTCGGCCACCAGCTCGATCGCGGCGATCATGCCGGTCTGGCGCACGTCGGCCACGTGCGGGTGGTCGCGCAGCGGAGCCAGGCGCGCGGCCAGGTGCGCGGCCAGCGTGCGGTTGCGCTCCAGCACCGGCTCGTCGCGGAAGATCGCCAGCGTCTCCAGCGCCACGCGGCAGGCCAGCGGATTGCCGGTGTAGCTGTGCGAGTGCAGGAACGCCTTGCCGGCGCTGTACTCGGCGTAGAAGGCCGCGTACACGTCCTCGGTGGTGAGCACTGCCGACAGCGGCAGCGTGCCGCCGGTCAATCCCTTGGACAGGCACATGAAATCCGGCGCGACCCGGGCCTGCTCGCAGGCGAACATGGTGCCGGTGCGGCCGAAGCCCACCGCGATCTCGTCGGCGATGAAGTGCACCTCGAACTCGTCGCACAGGCGGCGCAGGCCCGCCAGGTAGTCGGGGTGGTACATGCGCATGCCGCCGGCGCATTGCACCAGCGGCTCGACGATCACCGCGCAGGTTTCGTGCGCGTGGCGCTCCAGCAACCCGCGCAGTTCGCCCAGCCGGCGCGCGGCCACGGCGGCGGGTGATTCGCCCGGCTCGCCCTGGTAGGCATCCGGCGCGGGCGCCAGGATCGGCGTCAGCAACAAAGGGGCATAAGTCTTGCGGTACAGCGCCACGTCGCTGACCGACAGCGCGCCCAGCGTCTCGCCGTGGTAGCTGCCGGTGAGCGCGATGAAGCGGGTCTTCTCGCCGTGGCCGCGGTTGAGCCAGTAGTGGAAGCTCATCTTGAGCGCCACCTCGATCGCCGCCGAGCCGTTGTCGGCGAAGAACACGCGCGAGAGTCCCGGCGGCGTGATGCGTACGAGTTCTTCTGCCAATGCGATCGCCGGCTCGTGGGTGAAGCCGGCGAAGATCACGTGTTCCAAGCGCTGCGCCTGGTCCGCCAGCGCCGCGGCAAGGCGCGGGTTGGCATGGCCGAAGAGGTTGGTCCACCACGAGCTGATGCCGTCGAGATAGCGGTGGCCCTCCGCATCGACCAGCCAGGCGCCTTCGCCGCGCACGATCGGCAGCAATGGAATGCTCTCGTGGTCGTGCATCTGCGTGCAGGGATGCCACACGTGCCTGAGGTCGCGCGCGGCCAGCGCCGCGTTGCCGGCGGGCGCCGGCGCATCGGGGGTGGGGATGTCCATCCGGCTATCATCGGTGCTGCGGCATGGCCGCTCAAGCTCGAGGATCGAAGTGACACGCCTGCGCGTCGCCTGGCTGGCCATTGCCCTGTTGCTGTCGTGTGCCGCGCTGCTGGTGCTGTTCCTGCCGGCGCGCTGGGCGCTGCCGTTCGTGCAGGCGCGCCTGCGCGGGCTGACGCTCGACCAGGTGCATGGCTCGGTGTGGAACGGTGCAGCCGGGCAGGTGCGCGATGCGGATGGCAAGCCGCTGGGGCAGTTGCAGTGGCAGCTTGCGCGCACCGCCTTGTGGGGCCGGCTCGACCTGCAGCTGGAATTTGCCGGCCCTGCGCTTGCCGCCCGTGGCCATCTGCAGCGCGATGGGCAAGGCCGGCCGCTGTGGACCGGCGTGGTGCTCCGTGCCGGGCTCGCTGCCTGGGCGCCGCGGCTTGATCCGCTGCAGGGCACGCCCCAGGGCACCCTCGCGCTGACGCTGCAGCATGCGGTGTTGCAGGGCGGCTGGCCGCTCGAACTCCGGGGCCATGCGCACTGGAGCGATGCAGCCATACAGGCGAGCACCGGGCGCGTGGCCCTGGGCAACCTGGACATGGATCTGACGGCTACGAACGGCGTGCTGCACGGCCAGCTGCGCGACGACGGGCGCGGGCCGTTGCACGTCGACGGCCAGTGGCAGGCCAGCCCGCTGGGCTGGCGGCTGGAGCTGCTGCTGCAGCCACGCACGGCCGACAAGGTTCTGCGCAACTGGCTGGCACGCCTGGGCCCGCCGGATGCCAACGGAGCGATCCACCTGCATCGCCGCGGCGGTCTCGCCGCCACTATGGAAACCAGCCCATGAGCTACGACCCAGCACACGCCCTGTCCGCCGCCCGCGAGGCGGCTGCGGCCGCGGCCGACATCATTCGCCACTACTGGAACCGCGGCGTGGCGGTGGAATGGAAGGCCGACGCCACGCCCGTCACCATCGCCGACCGCGAGGCGGAGCAGGCCATCCGCGCGGTGCTGTCCCGGGCGCTGCCGCAAGCGGCGATCTTCGGCGAGGAATACGGACTCGACGGCGCGCGCGACGGCCTGCTCTGGCTGGTCGATCCGCTCGACGGCACCAAGAGCTTCGTGCGCCGCACGCCGTTCTTCTCCACCCAGATCGCGCTGATGGACCGTGGCGAACTGGTGCTGGGCGTGTCCTGTGCGCCGATCTACGGCGAGACGATGTGGGCACGCGCAGGCGCCGGCGCCTGGCTCGACGGCGAACGCGTGCAGGTGGCCGCGACCGATGCGATGGCCCAGGCCGCGCTCTCGATCGGCAACGTCAGGACGCTCACCGCGGGTGCGCGCTGGAACGCGCTGGGCGCGCTGATCCGCGATTCGAACCGCATCCGCGGCTATGGCGACTTCTGCCACTACCACTTGCTGGCGCGCGGTGGGCTGGACCTGGTCGTCGAATCGGACGTCAACATCCTCGACATCGCGGCGCTGGCGGTGATCGTGCGCGAGGCCGGGGGCAGGTTCACCGATCTGGCAGGCGATCCGCCGGGCCTGGAAACCTCCAGCGTGCTGGCCGGCGTGCCGGCGATCCACGCCCAGGCGCTTGCACGCCTGCGTGATGCGCGGGCGGGCTAGAATCGCCCGATGCGCAAGCCACCGATCATCCATGCCACCCGCGAATGCATCGACAGCCGCTTCCTGCGCGTCGAGCAACTGGACTTGGAATTCTCCAACGGCGAGAAGCGCACCTACGAGCGCCTGCGCGCCAGCGGCCTGGGCGCGGTGATCATCGTGCCCATGCTCGACGACGACACCGTGCTGCTGGTGCGCGAGTACGGCGCCGGCGTGGGCCGCTACGAACTGTCGCTGCCCAAGGGGCGGCTCGACCAGGACGAGACCGCCGAGCAGGGCGCCGACCGCGAACTGAAGGAGGAAATCGGCTACGGCGCGGGCCGCCTGAAGATCCTGCACAACCTGTCGCTCTCGCCCGGCTACATGACGCACATGGCGCATGTGGTGCTGGCGCAGGATCTCTATCCCGAGCGATTGCCCGGCGACGAGCCGGAAGAACTGGACGTGGTGCCCTGGAAGCTGTCCGAACTGCACACGCTGATCGGACGCGACGACGTGACCGAGGGCCGGTCGATCGCGGCCCTGTTCATGGCACGCGAATATCTCGCCGGGCGCTTCCAGCCATGAGCGGCAGCGCACCGGAAAGCGGCCTGCTGGCCCAGGTGGGCGCGATCGCGCGCGAGGCCGGCGCGGCGATCCTGGCCATCTATCGCGACGAGTTCACGGTCGAGCACAAGGACGACGCCTCGCCGCTCACCGCCGCCGACCTGGCCGCCCAGCGCGTGATCGCCGCGGGCCTGGCGCGCATCGAGCCGCAGTTGCCGCTGCTCTCGGAGGAAGCGCGCGCCGCGCCATGGGAACAGCGCAGTGCTTGGTCGCGCTACTGGCTGGTCGATCCGCTCGACGGCACGCGCGAATTCGTCAAGCGCAACGGCGAGTTCACCGTCAACATCGCGCTGGTCGACAACCATCGCCCGGTGCTCGGCGTGGTGCTGGCGCCGGTCACCGGCGAACTGTATGCCGCCGCGGACGGGCAGGGCGCGTGGCTGCAGCAGCACGCCGGCGGCCAATGGCAGCAGATCGGCGCGCGCGCGCTGGCTGCGCCGGCAGTGGTCGCGGGCAGCCGCTCGCACGGCAGCGACTCGCATGGTCTCCTCGACGCGCTGCTGGATGAACCCTACCAGCCCTTCCCGATGGGTTCGTCGCTCAAGTTCTGCCTGATCGCGCGCGCGGTGGCGGACCTCTACCTGCGTCTGGGGCCGACCAGCGAATGGGACACCGCAGCCGCCCAGTGCGTGCTGGAGCAAGCCGGCGGCGCGGTGCTGGATCTTGCCGGCGAGCCGCTGCGATACAACACGCAAGCTTCGCTGCTGAATCCGGAGTTCCTTGCGGTCGGCGACGCGGCGGTGGACTGGAAGGCGCGGCTGCAGCGGGCGCGGCCAGCTTGAGCGGGCGCCTGTCGCCCTGGTCCAGGGCGCATCGATGAGCGGGCGCTACACGCTCGAGGACCTGCTGGCGATCATGGCGCGCCTGCGCGATCCCACGCATGGCTGTCCGTGGGACGTGCAGCAGGATTTCGCATCGGTCGCGCCCTACACCATCGAGGAGGCCTACGAAGTGGCCGACGCGATCGACCGCGCCGACTTCGGGGACCTGCGCGAGGAACTGGGCGACCTGCTGCTGCAGGTGGTCTTCCACGCGCAGATGGCGCACGAGCGGGGCCTGTTCGATTTCGCCGACGTGGCCCACGCGATCGCCGACAAGATGCGCCGGCGACATCCGCACGTCTTCGCCGAGGCGCGCTATGCGGATGTCGAGGAGCAGACCCGCGCCTGGGAAGCGATCAAGGCCGCCGAGCGCGCCAGCCGCGGCGCCGCGCATGACGAGAGCGCACTGGCCGGCATCTCGCGCGGCCTGCCGGAGTGGAAGCGCGCGGCCAAGCTGCAGCAGCGCGCGGCCGGCGTGGGTTTCGAGTGGCGCGAGCCGGGCCCGATGCTGGACAAGCTGGCCGAGGAAGTGGACGAGGTGCGCGCCGAGTTCGCAAGCGGTGCCGATGCCGACCGGCTGGAGGACGAGCTGGGCGACGTGCTGTTCGTTACCGCCAATCTCGCCCGCCATGCCGGCATCGACTTTTCCCGCGCGCTGCGCCGGGCCAACGCCAAGTTCGAACGCCGCTTCCGGCGCATGGAAACCCTGGTCGCGGCGCAGGGGCGTTCGCTCGGCGAACTCGACCTGGACGCGCAGGAAACCCTCTGGCGTCAGGCCAAGGCGGACGAGGCCAGCTGACATCCCCGGGCCGCGCGTGCCGGCCGCCGCCAGCGCCATCGCCGCGCGAGCGCGCTGCGCCAGGCAAACGGCTGGTCAGCGCGCCGCCGGTTCCGGCGCGGCCTTGCGCTGCTGCTGCGCGCGCATGCGTTCGCGCTCGGCGCGCACCTTCGCTTCGTTGGCGAGATTCTCGGACAGGCTCTTGCGCAGCGTGGTGATCGCCTGGTCGACATCGGCCGGTCTGGCCTGCAGGCGGGCGAGCCGATGGTAGGCGTAGGTGCGAAGTTCCGGGTCCTGCGACCTGGCCAGCACCTCGTCGTAGACGCCACCGAGTTCCTTGTCGCGGCCGGCCTCGCGGTAGAGGCGCTCCAGTGCATGCAGGTCGGCGAAGGCGCCCATGTCCGGATCCTGCCGGAGGTGCACCCGGTGCATGCGACGATCCATGGGCGCATGGTCGGGCGGCGGCGACGGCTGGGCATGGGTCGCGGGTGGTGCCGCCGGAGCCGGCGGAACGTCCAGCGCCATGGCGAAGGGGCTGGCGAGCAGCAGGGCGAAGGCGGGGGCGAGCAGGCTGTCACGGGGCATGGAGGGCACTCCCTTTGGGGTCGTGCCTCGCAAAAACGCGGGCGTACCTGCCCGGTTGACGCAACCCTTTGCGCGCCCGGCGCATCCTAGCCACGTCCCATCCAGACCACGGAGCTTCCATGCGAACCTTCCTCGCTTCCCTGCTGCTGCTCGCGCCGCTGGCCGGCCACGCGGCCGACCGCTGCGCCTTCGAGGCGCCGCGCAACATGAGCATCGACCTGGCCGGCGTGCGCGGCGTGCGCATCCAGGTGAACAGCTACGACCTGCACGTGAACGGCCGCGCCGACGCCCGCAAGCTCGACGTGCATGGCCGCGCCTGTGCCTCCGACCGCGACGTGCTGGACGGGCTGACGGTGACCCAGCGCCGCGAGGGCGATCAGCTGGTCCTCGAACTGGATGG
>NZ_JABFWW010000225.1 GCF_013362045.1 Frateuria sp.
GTGGCGGCGATCCGCCAGCTGCATGGCGCCGGCGCGGTCGCCGCGGGCATCGACTCAGGCGTGCTCGCGCTCGCCCGCGCCGGCCTGCTGGAGCACTGCCGGCACACCGGCAACTGGGCCGGCCACATCGAGGGTCAGGTGCCCGGCTATGGCGGCACCGCGCAGTACGACGCCTCGGTGCTGGCGGTCAGCGACGGCGGCACCATCACCGCCAGCCACCTGGGCAGCGTGGATTTCGCGCGCGAGGTGATCGGCACGCTCGATCTCTACAGCCCGGCCGACCGCGAGCACTGGTTCCGCCTGTTCAAGCACGCCCAGCTGCCGCCGTGGTGCGTCGGCGAAGCGGCCGCGGCCTGAAGGAGTCACGCACGTGCACACGCTGATGCATCGCCTCGCCGAGGCCTATCAACCGCTCGCCGGTCGCAACCGTCTGGTCGAAGGGGTGCCGCTCCCCGTCGCCACGCCGCCCGCCCATCGGCGCCTGACCCTGATCGCGCTGCTGGCCGTGCTATTCGGGAGGCGCCCGTGAGCGGCGTGTTCGAACTGCGCCAGTACACGCTGCGCCCGGGCCAGCGCGAGCGGCTGGTCGAGCTGTTCGAGCGGGAGTTCGTCGAGCCCCAGGAGGCGCTCGGCATGAGCCTGCCGGGACAGTTCCGCGACCTGGACGATCCGGACCGCTTCGTCTGGCTGCGCAGCTTCGTCGACATGGACGCCCGCGCCGCGGCGCTGGCGGCGTTCTACGATGGCCCGGTCTGGCGCGCGCACCGCGAGGCCGCCAACGCGACCATGCTCGATTCGGACGACGTGCTGCTGCTCAAGCCCGTGCGCGATTTCGCCCTGCAGGACCTGCCGCGCCCCGCCCCGGGCGAGCGGGCGCCAACCGGACTGGTGAGCGCGACGGTCTGCCCGGTAGCGCTGGCGCAAGCGGCCGTGCTGGCGCGCGACTTCGAGAAGCGGTTGCGCCCGCTGTTGGAGCGACATGGTGCGCAGGTGCTCGCCAGCTTCGTCACCGAGCCGGCACGCAACACGTACCCGCGCCTGCCGGTGCGCGAGGGCGAGAGCGTGTTCGTCTGGTTCGCCGCATTCGCCGATGCCGCGGCGCACGCCGCGCACCAGGCCGCTTGCGCCGCCGAGCCGGCCGTGGCTGCATGGCTCGGCCAGCTGGAGGCGCCGCCGGAAACCTTGCGGCTCGCGCCCACGCCGCGCTCGCTGCTGCGCGGCCTTCCATCCACCACGATGGCCACGATGGCCGGGGAGCACGCATGATCCGGACCTACCACGGCAGTTGCCACTGCGGCGCGGTGCGCTATGAAGCCGACATCGACCTGGCCGCCGGCACCGGCCGCTGCAACTGCTCGATCTGCAGCAAGACGCGCCGCTGGGGCGCTATGGTCCGCCCCGATGCCTTCCGCCTGCGGGAGGGCGAAGCGGCTCTTTCGGATTACCAGTTCGGCACCCACAGCATCCATTACCGGTTCTGCCGGCACTGCGGCATCCAGCCGTTCGGCAGCGGGCATCTGGAACAGCTGGGCGGCGATTTCGTCAGCATCAACCTGGCCTGCCTGGACGACGCCACGCCCGAGGAGCTGGCCGCGGCGCCGGTGCGCTACTACGACGGCCGCCACGACAATTGGATGAACCCGCCCGCCGAAACGGGCTACCTCTGAAGGTGACCACCATGACCCGCCCGATCATCAATCTGGACGAACTCGAGCTCATTCCCATGGAAGCGATGAGCCGCCAGCAGGGCGGCAACCCGCCGCCGCCGCGCTTCGGCGGCGCCATGGCGCCCATCTCGCACCGGCTGGGCGCGCAGAAGCTCGGCTACAACCTCACCGTGGTGCCGCCGGGCCGGCGCGCCTTTCCGTTCCATTCGCATCGCGTCAACGAGGAGCTGTTCTTCGTCATCGAAGGCACCGGCCAGGTGCGCATCGGCGAGCAGACCTGGCCGATCCGCGCCGGCGACGTGATCGCCTGTCCGCCCGGCGGCGCGGAAACCGCGCACCAGATCGTCAACACCGGCGAGTCGACGCTGCGCTACCTGGCCGTGTCGAGCAACCAGACGCCGGAGGTCTGCGAGTACCCCGACTCGGGCAAGTTCGCCGTCATGCACGTCGCGGGCATGGGGGCGGACGGCAAGCCGCAGGGCTTCCGCCACGTCGGCAAGCAGGCCGATGCATACGACTACTGGGAAGGCGAATAGCCGCCGCTGCTGGCGGCCGGTACGGCGGCACGCCATCATGCGCGGATGCGCCGCGCCGACCGCCTGTTCCTCATCATCCACGCCCTGCGCGGGCGCCGTACCGCGCTGCAGGCGCGCTCGCTGGCCGAGACGCTGGGCGTGTCGCTGCGCACCGTCTACCGCGACGTGGCCGACCTGCAGCTCTCGGGCGTGCCGATCGAGGGCGAGGCGGGCGTCGGCTACGTGCTGCGCAAGGGTGCGGACATCCCGCCGCTGATGTTCACCGCCGAGGAGCTCGAATCGCTGGTGGTGGGCACGCGCTTCGTGCGCGCGTTCGCGGGCGAGCGTCTGGCCGAGGGCGCGCAGGCCGCGCTGATGAAGATCGAGGCGGTGCTGCCGGCGGAGCTGCGCGAGCGTGCCGCGCGTACGCGCATCTATGCGCCGGTGTATCGCGACGAGATGAAGCTGGCCTTCGCCGCGCGGATCGACCGCCTGCACGCGGCGATCGAGGCGCAGCAGGTGCTGCGGCTGGTCTATTGCGACGAGGCGGGGCAGGCCAGCACGCGCGAGGTGGAGCCGCTGTGCCTGGCCTTCTGGGGCGGCAAGTGGACGCTCGGCACCTGGTGCCGCCTGCGCCGCGCCTTCCGCAATTTCCGTCCGGACCGCATCGACCAGTTCGACGAAACCGGCGAGCGTTTCGCCGGGGGTGAGGGGCGCAACCTGGACGCCTACCTGGACGCCATGCGCGGCTACTACACCGGCGTCTGACGTCTCGGCGGCGCCGCTTCGGCTTCGGCGCTTCGCGCCTACGCACGGCTCGAACGGCTAAGGAACCGTTCGCCCTGAGCGTAGGCCGCAGGTCGGAGTCGAAGAGCCCAAATCGCAGCAGACCGGCGGTAGAAGGGTTCACCCGCGTGCCTTCTTTAGCGATGATCGGCCTCTTCCCCGTGCAAGGAGACCCCGATGAAACACCTGCTGGGCGCACTGCTGGTGGCCGGCCTGATGCTCGCCCCGCTCGCGCATGCCTCCGACGCCGACGACCGCTTCCGTGCCATCTACACCCATGAATGGGCCTGGCGCACCGGGCAGGGCGACATCAGCGCCTCGGGCGAGCCGCAGCCGAACAGCGGCCGGCTGGACAACGTCGATGCGGCCAGCCAGCAGCAGCGGCTGCAGACCTGGCAGCAAGTGCTGGCGCAACTCGACGCGCTGGACAAGGCCGGGCTCTCGCCGGCCAACCAGGTGAACTACGCCATCTACCGCGCCCAGATCGAGAACCTGCTGGCCGACCAGCGTTTCGGTGCCTGGCAGATGCCGTTCAACAGCGACTCGGCGTTCTGGAGCGACATCGGCTACGAACTGGGCGGCGACCGCCTGCGCACGACCGACGATTACCGTCGCTACCTCGATCGCCTGGCGCAGATCCCGGCCTACTTCGACCAGCAGGTCGCCAACATGCGGCTGGGCCTTGCGCGCGGCTTCAGCGTGCCGCGCGCGGTGCTGGACGGGCGCGACGTGTCGATCGCGGCCGTGGCGGCGTTGAAGGACCCGACCGCCAGCAGCTTCTACGAGCCGTTCAAGCACCTGCCCGCATCGGTCCCCGCCGACCAGGCGCAGGCCCTGCAGGGCGAGGCGCTGCGGCGCATCCGCGACGAGGTGATCCCCGCCTACGCCAAGCTGCTGACCTTCTTCCGCCAGGAGTACGTGCCGCACGCGCGCACCACGCTCGCCGCCGAGGCGTTGCCCGAGGGCAAGGCGTTCTACCGCCAGCAGATCCGCGAATACACCACGCTGGACCTGGACCCGGACGCCATCCACAAGATCGGACTGGAACAGGTGGCGGCGATCCACGCGCAGATGCTCCAGACCATGCAGGCGACCGGCTTCAAGGGCGACTTCCCCGCGTTCCTGCACTTCCTGCGCAACGACCCGCAGTTCTACGCCAAGAGTCCCGACGAACTGCTGATGCGCACCGCCTGGGTGGCCAAGCAGGTGGACGCCCAGCTGGGCCGCTATTTCGGCCACCTGCCGCGCGCGCGCTTCGCCATCGTGCCGGTACCGGCCGACATCGCGCCGTATTACACCTCCGGACGCGGCGGCGCGGACGCCTATCTGGTCAACACCTACGACCTGCCTTCGCGGCCGCTGTTCAACATGCCGGCGCTGACCCTGCACGAGTCCTATCCCGGCCATGCGCTGCAGCTCGAACTGGCCGCCGAGCAGCAAGGCCAGCCGCAGTTCCGCCGGCAGGGATACATCTCCGCCTTCGGCGAGGGCTGGGGCCTGTATTCGGAATACCTGGGCAACGAGATGGGCATCTACACCACGCCCTACCAGCGCTTCGGCTACCTCACCTACCAGATGTGGCGCGCCTGCCGGCTGGTGGTCGACACCGGCATCCACCACCTGGGCTGGAGCCGGAGCCAGGCGATCGACTACCTCACGCAGAACACCGCGCTGTCCGCACGCGAGATCGCCAACGAGGTCGACCGCTACATCAGCTGGCCGGGGCAGGCGCTGTCCTACGAACTGGGGTATCTCAAGATCCGCGAGCTGCGCGCCAGGGCCGAGAAGGCGCTGGGCAGCGAGTTCGACCTGCGCCACTTCCACGACACCGTGCTGCAGCTCGGCTCGGTGCCGCTGCCGGTGCTGGAGCAGCGCATCGACCGTTTCATCGCCGAAGGCGGACCGGAGCCCGATTATGGTTGCGACTGCAAGCATGCGCCCTGAGCAACCCGCAAACCCGGCCTCGCCATCGGCGACGCGGGCGACGGGAAAGTTCGCCTGGTTGCTGCTGGCCATGGCGCTGCTGCCGGCATGGGCGCGTGCGTGTGGTGGGCATCCCGAGCAATGGCGCGCGGACATCGCCGCTTTCGCCGCGGCCGACCGCGCGCATCCGCCGCCGCCGCATCCGGTGCTGTTCGTGGGCAGCTCCTCGATCCGCATGTGGAGCACGCTGGCGGAGGACTTTCCCGGGCGCGCCGTGGTCAACCGCGGTTTCGGCGGCTCGCGCATCCCGGATGCCACGCACTACGCCCGGCGCCTGGTGGCGCCCTACCATCCGCGCGCCATCGTGCTCTACGCCGGCGACAATGACTTGGCCGAGGGCTGCACGCCCAGGCACGTGCGCAATGCCCTGGCGGCCTTCGTGCGGCGTGCGCGGGCGCTCGATCCGGGCGTGCCGATCGCCTTCATCGCGGTCAAGCCGAGCATGGCGCGCAAGCACCTCCTGCCGCAGATCCGCCACGCGAACGCGCTGGTGCGCGACTACGCAGGCCGGCACGGCGTGGCCTACCTGGACGTCTTTACGCCCATGCTCGGGCCGGACGGCCAACCGCAGCCGCAATGGTTCGGACCCGATGGCCTGCACATGAACCGCGAGGGCTACGCCTTGTGGACGCGCGTGGTGCGCGCCTGGCTGGATGCGATGGTCCAACCCTAGTGCGGATGCGCACGACGCGCCGGAACGCGATGTTGCATTTTGCGCGTAACTCCATAAATGGAGTAAACTGCGTTCGAACTCCAAAAGGAGAGTCCGCATGCTGGCCCACCCGCGCCACGAACAGGCACCCGCAAGCGAGCTCGGCGGCCCGGCGCTGCGTGCCTTCTTCCGCCTGGCCGAACGTTGGAAGTTGCGCATCGCCGAGCAGCGCCGCCTGCTCGGCGATCCGGCCGAATCGACCTTCTTCAAGTGGAAGCGCGACCAGGAGGGCAACCCCGGCCGCGACGTGATCGAGCGGATCAGCTACCTGCTGGGCATCTGGAAATCGCTGCAGATCCTGTTTCCCGACCCGGCCCAGGCCGACGCCTGGCTGCGCAGGCCCAACCAGTCGCCGCTGTTCGGCGGCCACTCGGCGCTGGAGCGCATGCTCTCGGGCAACGTCGGCGATCTCTACGTGGTGCGCCAGTACCTGGACGCGCAGCGCGGCTGAGGCGCGCGTCGCAGCCGGCGACACCGCTGTGCCGCACGCTTGGCGATACGCGAGCAGGGCAGGGCGACCGCGCTTGTGAACGAAGCCACGTGCGCCCATCCAGCCCTCCGCTTGCCGGCAGGGAGCCGATCCGGAGCCGACGATGCCCACCGACCTGCCGCCCATCAGACGCATCCGCTGGAGCCATGCCTACCGCATCGTGCCCAGCCGCTTTCCGCCGGTGGGCGTGTTCGACCGCATCGCCGATCCGCGCGACCTGGACGCGTTGTTCGCGATCGAGGCACTGACCAATCCACGCCTGCGCGAAGAGGCCGGCGCGCTGAAGCTGGTGCCCCCGCAGCGGCGCATCAGCGGCCCGGGCAGCACGCCGGTGATGGCCGCCTTTACCCACCTCAATCCCGAGGGCAGCCGCTTCTCCGACGGCAGCTGGGGCGTGTTCTACGCGGCGCACAGCGTGGCCACCGCGGTGGAGGAAACCGTCTACCACCGCGAACGCTTCCTTGCCGCCACCGCCGAACCGGCCTGCGATATCGAGATGCGCTGCTACCGCACCAGCATCGATTGCCGCCTGCACGACATCCGCGGCGGCTGGCCGGCGGCGCACGCGGCCGACGACTACACGCCCAGCGTCGCGCTGGCGCGCACCTTGCGCGAGGCCGGCTCCAGCGGCGTCGCCTACGACAGCGCACGCCACGCCGGCGGCGAGTGCGTGGCGGCGTTCTATCCGGACGTGGTGGCGCCCTGCGTGCAGGCGCAGCACTTCATCTATCGCTGGGACGGCCAACACATCGCGCAGGTGCTGCAGGTCAGCGAGCTCATGCGGCCCTGATTCGCCGGCTCCATACCCTGGCGCCCGCGCGGGCGGAATCGGCCGGGCTTCTCGTGCCCGGGCAGACGTGTGATCCCGCCCGTGCCCTGGAACGACCTGCCCTCATCTAGGGCCGCGCAGCGCGGTGCGGCGCTGTGGCCGCCGCCTACGCCGCGTTGATCGCGGCCGCCCTAGGTTGGGCGGGAGATACTTTCGTGGAGGCGGCATGGTCGAGCTTTCACCCTCCGGCGGCGAGGCCGCGGAGTTCGTCGAATGGCAGAGCGAGGTCGCTGCGTTCGCGGCGGTGGACAAGCTCGATCCGCCGCCGCGGGCCGGCGCGGTGCTGTTCGTGGGCAGTTCCTCGATCCGCCTGTGGCGCACGCTGGCGGCCGACTTCCCGCAGGTGCCGACGATCAACCGCGGCTTCGGCGGTTCGCAGATCGCCGACAGCCTGTACTTCGCCGAGCAGCTGGTGGCGCCCTACCGCCCGGCGGCGATCGTGATGTACGCCGGCGGCAACGACCTGGCGGCGGGAAAACCGCCCGAGCAGGTGCGCGACGATTTCGGCGCGTTCGTCACCTGCGCGCGCCGCTGGGCGGGCGAGGTGCCGTTCGCCTACCTGTCGATCAAGCCCAACCTGTCGCGGCGCACGCAGCTTCCGCAGATACGCCGGACCAATGCGCTGATCCGCGCCTGCGCGCAGGAACGCGGCGTGGATTTCCTCGACGTGCACGCGCCGATGCTGGGCGCCGACGGCCAGGCCGATCCACGCTGGTTCGACGTCGATGGGCTGCACCT
>NZ_JABFWW010000295.1 GCF_013362045.1 Frateuria sp.
GACGCCGGCGACTACGACGCCATCGTGCTGGCCTGCGCCGGGCTGGAGCGGCTGGGCCTGGCCGCACGCATCCGCCAGCGACTGGCCGCGCCGGACTGGCTGCCCGCGCCTGGGCAGGCGGCGATCGGCATCGAGGCACGCATGGACCAGCCGGCGGTGCTTGGGCTGCTCGCCGCGCTGGACGATGCCGACACGCGCGTCACCGTGAGCGCCGAGCGCGCGATGAACCATGCGCTCGGCGGCAGCTGCACGGTGCCGGTGGCGGCATGGTGCGTGCAGACCGAGCAGGGCCTGCACCTCAACGGGCTGGTCGGCGATGCCGCCAGCGGGCGGCTGCTGCGGGCGGCGGCGGGCGGTCCGGCGGACCAGCCCGAGGCGCTCGGCCGTACGGTGGCCGAGGCGCTGCTGGCGAAGGGTGCCGGCGAGATGCTCGGTTAAGACGCAACCCGCGCCTTGCTCCCTCTCTCCCATGGGGAGAAGGAGCAAGGCTGACCCGTCCGAGCCTTCTTAGAAGTTGTAGACCAGGTTGGTCGTGGTCAGCGTGTCGGTGCTCTTGGTGCCCGGCTGCGTGTCGGAGTTGTAGCGCACCTGGAAGCCGAGCTTGAGCGCCATCTTCTTGGTCATGCTGACCGACAGGCCCGCGTCGTTCTGGTAGTACTTGTTCTTCGAGCCCGCTTCCAGCAGCAGGGTGTCCTCGAAGGCGGTGTTGTCGGTCAGGCGGTACTTGTAGTTGACCAGGCCGCGACCGACCGCTTCGCTCTCGGTGGGCCGGCGCACGACGGTGTTCACCCCGTTGACCAGCACCGTCATGTTGGCTGGCCGGTAACGCTTGTAGCCGGGGCCGATTTCGAAGGACAGCTCGGTGCGCTCGTTCTTCAGCGCGATATAGCCGTAGCCCAGCGACACGATGCCCTGCCACAGGTTGGCGCCGAAATCATCGTGCTCGTAGCGGGCGGCGCCGACGATGTAGCTGCGGGGGTCGAGCTTGTAGCCCACCGATGCGCCCGAGTCGTAGCGGTTGGCGGTCGTGCTGAAGCGGTCGACGGTGTTGCCGGCGGCATCGGTGACGGTGACCTCGCCCTTGGAGCGCATGCCGTTGAGGAAGAAATTGTTCTTCCAGTACTCGTTTTCCTGATTCAGGCCCAGCTTGGCGTTGATGTTCTCGGTGCGCGAGTTGCCGTGCGCAGAGGCGAAGCCGAACTCGCCGGAGCCGGTCCAGCCGCCGTTGTCGGCAGCGCTGTTGCCGGGCGCGCCGGCATCCTGCGCCTGCGCCATGCCGGCGAAGGCGAGCAGGCAGGCGGCGACGATCAGGGTCTTGTTCATCAGGCAATCCATGGTGGGATGGGGCAAAGAGGCCGCCACCTTAATGCGACGGTCTGAAACTTGCAGTGAACACGCGCCCGCGTCCGCGGCTTGCCGCTACGGCCCCCGGCCGGCGCGTTCGGCGCGGCAGAGCCGCGCGAGCACGCCTTCGTAGGCGCGGTGCTCGATGGTGCGGCCGAGCAGGCAGCTGACCGCAGCCAATGCCACCAGCGGCACGCCCGCATCGGACAGGTCCACGACCAGCAGAGCCAGGCTGGGTACGGCGTAGGTGAACAGCGCGGCGACAAAGCGGTCGGTACGGCCACGCGAACCCGTCGACCGCGTGTCGGCCTGGCCGAGCGCCTGCCAGCGCAGGCCCTCGATCAAGCCGAGCAGCAGCGCCAGCATCAGCAGCACCATGATCCAGGGCCGTGTGCCGGCCGGGTGCACGGCGCCGTCCTGTGCCGCCAGGCACAGCCACATCCACAGCCCGCCGGCGTACCAGGCCGCAACGATGCGGCTTATCGGCAGCTGTGCGGAACAGCGCAGGGCGCCTGCCGACAGCCGCTTGCGGTAGCGGTTTACCGAGTAGATCAGGCTGGCGGCGCTGCATAGTGCCAGCGCGGCGCCCGCCGCACGGGTCGCCCAGAACGTGTTGTCGCCGCGCACCAGTCCGCCGACCGCCAGCATCGGCAGATAGGCCGCCAACACCAGCAAGGCCTCGCGCGTGGGCCGGCTGCGCCGTGCCGGATACCAGCCGTGCCATTCGGACAGGCCTGGCAGGTGCAGGCAGGCGGCCAGCAGGCCGGTGCTGACGAACACCGCGCCCAGGGCGAGCGGCAGCAAGGCCTCGCTGCGCCCGCCGCGGTAGATGCCCAGCGCCAGCGCGAGGCCTAGCAGCATCCACAAGCCATGGCCGGACAGCGCCAGCACCCGCAGCAGGCTGGCCGGGTACGCCGGCGGCGCAGGGTAGGGTCGCTCGCCCGCCGGCGCGGGTATGCAGGCCTGTGTGTCGCTGGATGGCTGCATCACATCGAAAGGCTCGCCGGTTGGGGGAAAACCGCGACCCGATGCCCGGTCGGACCGGGCAACGGGCTTGCGGCCGTCGCGGGCCATACCCATGCTACACAAAGCCCGGACCCCAACGGTATGCCATGGACCGCTACGAACGCATCCTCACCCTGCACCGACTTCTCAAATCGGCGCATTACCCCGTACCGCTGGCGCGGCTGATGGACGAGCTGGAATGCTCGCGCGCCACGCTCTACCGCGACGTGGCCTTCCTGCGCGATGCGCTGGGCGCGCCGATCGAGAGCGCCGGCACCGACCAGGCGGCGTTCCGCTACGAACTGGGCGAGGGCGAGCGCTTCGAGCTGCCGGGCCTGTGGCTGACCTCCGACGAGCTGGCCGCGCTGCTGGCCCTCAACGAGTTGATCGGCCGCACGGGCCCCGGCGTGCTGGCCGGTGCGCTGGCGCCGTTCAAGCAACGCATCGAGCGCCTGCTGACCGGGCAGGAAAAGGACAAGGCGCTGCCGATCGAGCGCATCCGCGTGATCCCCTGGGGCGAGCGCAAGCTCGACCAGCAGGTGTTCCGCGTGGTCGCCGGCGCCGTGCTGGAACGCCGCCGGCTGCGCTTTTCCTACCGCGCACGCACCACCGATTCGGACAGCAAGCGCACGGTGTCGCCGCAGCGCCTGACCCACTACCGCGACAACTGGTACCTGGACGTGTGGGACCACGACCGCGAGGCGCTGCGCAGCTTCGCCGTGGACCGCATCCGCGACGCGCACGCGCTGGACGAGCCGGCGACCGACGTGCCGGAAGCCGACCTCAACGAGCTGCTCGCCTCCAGCTACGGCATCTTCGCCGGCAAGCCCAAGGCCTGGGCCACCATCCGCTTCTCCGCCCACGCCGCGCGCTGGGTCGCCGACGAGCACTGGCATTCCCAGCAGAAGGGGGACTGGCTGCCCGATGGCCGCTATGAGCTGCAGGTGCCGTATTCGAAATCGCGTGAACTGCTGATGGACGTGCTCAAGTACGGGCCGGACGCCGAAGTGGTGGCGCCGCTGCCGCTGCGCGAGGAGATGAAGAGCCTGTTGCACATGGCGCTGGGCGGGTACCAGCAGGCACCGCGCTAGTTGCGAGGCGCAGGCCAAAGGCCTCCCCCGTCTCCCCGCCCTCTTTCCCGGCTGCGCCGGGGGGGAAGGCGTCGGGCTAGGGGTGGAATGGCCAGAGTTGGGGGATCAGCCACATCGATAGCGCGCAGAACAGCGCGATCAGCGGAATGCCCACCTTCATGAAGTCGGTGAAGCGATAGCCGCCGGCGTAGTACACCATCGTGTTGGTCGGATAGCCGACCGGCGTGGCGAACGAGGTCGCCGCGGCAAAGGCCACGGCCACCACGAACGGGCGCGGATCGGCGTGCACCGCATGCGCCACCGTCACCGCGATGCTGACCATCAGCACCACCGACGGGTTGTGGCCCATCAGTTCGGTCAGCAGCGCGGTCAGCAGGTAGACCATCAGCAGCGCGGCCAGCGGGCCATGGTTGCCGACCAGCCCCATCGCGCCCTGCACCACCACGGTGGACAGCCCGGTCTTCTCGATCGCCAGCCCCAGCGGCAGGATCGCGCCGAGCAGGATGATGATCTTCCAGTCCATGCCCTCGTAGATGTCCTTGCGGCCGAAGCAGCCGGTCAGCGCCATGGCGGTGGCGCCGCACAGCGCGGCGATGGGGATCGGCAGCCAGTGCAGGCCCGAGGCGACCACCACCGCGGCCATGATCGACGCCGCCACCCAGGCCTTGCGCAAGCTGCCGCGGGCATCGTCGCGCTCGGAGAGCACGATGAAGGCGTCGTCGGTGCGCAGCTTGGGCATGCCGCCCTCGTCGACCAGCGCCAGCAGCACGTCGCCGACCGCCAGGTCGGTGTTGCTCAGCTTGTCGCGCAACACCTGGCCGCGGCGGTGCACCGCCAGCACGCTGGCACGGTAGCGCCAGTCCAGGCCCAGTTCGGACAGGCGGCGCCCTTCGGCGGGACTGCCCGGGGCGACCATCAGCTCGGCCAGCACGCGGCTGCGGTCGTCCTCGCGCGCGTAGTGCTGCTCCGGCGCGTTGCGCAGACGCGTGCGGCGTTGGAACTCCTCGATCTTGTCCCAATCGCCGCGCACCAGCAGCACGTCGCCGACCGCCAGCTGCTGTTCGCGCGGCGACCACATGCGCCGTTCGCCACGCAGCAGTTCCAACGGATAGACGCCGAACTTGTCGCCCAGCTGCGCATCGGCGATGCGCGAACCCACCAGCGGAGATTCCTCGCCCACCACCAGTTCGGTGACGTACTTGCCGACATCGCCGCCCTCGGGCAACGCCGCATCGATGTGCCTGGGCAATAGCCTGCGCCCGATCAGCATCAGGTAGGCCATGCCGGCGACCGCCAGCAACGCGCCCATCTTGGTGAACTCGAACACGCCGAACGGCGGCAGCCCATGCTTCTGCGCCAGGCTGTCGGCGAGCAGGTTGGAGGAGGTGCCGATCAGCGTGCACACGCCGCCCATCTGCGCCGCGTAGGCCATCGGCATCAGCACCCGCGCCGCCGAAGTGCCGGTGCGCTGGCACACGCGCAGCGCCAGCGGCAGAAAGGTGGCGACCAGCGCGATGTTCTTCACGAACGCGCCCAGCGGCGCGATCGCCAGCATCATCGCCAGGGTCAGCAGCCACGGCTTGCGGATGCGCATCAGCAGGCGGGTCAGCGGTTCCAGTGCGCCGGAGCGCTCGATCCCCAGGCTCAGCGCGAACATCGCCGCGACCGTGACGGTCGCCTCGTTGCTGAAGCCCGACAGCGCCTCGGCCGGGGTGACGATGCCCAGCACCACCAGCGCCGCGAGCACCAGCAGGGCGACCAGGTCGATGCGCACCTTCTCGCTGGCGAACAGCGCCATCGCGCCGGCGATGATCGCCACCGTGGCCCACGCCTGCCAGCTCATGCGCGCGCTCCACGCGGGCAACGGAGTCGGACCGGGGCGGGCTGGCGGCGCGGTGGATCGAGGCGGGTATCGGCTGGCATGGTTCCTGGAGGCTTGCCCGTCATGGCGAGGGTGCCGATCCGGCCCATCATAGCCGCCACCGCCGCCCCTCGCCGGAACGGCGACTTCACCACAGCCCCGCGCCAACGTATCGTGAGGGCCTCGACCGTGCAGGCCCGTCGCATGAACCCACCCGCCCCGGCACCGGACGCGCCAAGCCAACCGACCGTCGCGCTCGCGCTGGGCGCCGGCGGCGCCAAGGGCCTGGCGCACATCGGCGCGATCGAGGAACTGGAGCGCCAGGGCTATCGCGTGACCGCCATCGCCGGCAGCTCGATGGGCGCGCTGATCGGCGGCATCTACGCGATGGGCAAGCTGCCGGTCTACCGCGACTGGGTCTGCACGCTGGCCCGCTTCGACGTGCTGCGGCTGGTCGACTGGACCTTCCGCGGCGGCCTGATCAAGGGCGAGAAGATCATCGAGACGTTGCGCGAGCTGATCGGCGACGCCCGCATCGAGGACCTGCCGCTGGCTTACACCGCGGTGGCCACCGACATCGACCGCGAACGCGAAGTGTGGCTGACGCGCGGCCAGCTGTTCGATGCGATCCGTGCCTCGATCGCAATCCCCACCATCTTCCGCCCGCACATGCTCGACGGCCGCCGCCTGGTCGACGGCGCGCTGCTCAACCCGGTGCCGATGACGCCGCTGATCCGCGAGCGCGCCGACTATCTGCTTGCGGTCAGCCTGGATGGCCCCACCGAGCGGCCCACGCCGGAACAGGACGCCAGCGCCACGCCCGAAGCGCGGCCAGGATGGTTGGGCCGGCTGTTCGCGCGCGGCGAGGCGCCGCCGCGGATGCACGAGCCGGGCGCGCTGGAGCTGCTGACCCAGGCGATGGACCTGATGCAGTCCAACCTGTCGCGCCTGCGCCTGGCTGCCTACGAGCCGGACCTGCTGGTCCAGATCCCGCGCGATGCGGCTGCCGTGTGGGAGTTCTACCGCGCGAACGAACTGATCGAACTGGGCCGCGCGCGTACCCGCGAAGCGCTGGCGCGCTGGCGGCCGCGAGGGTAGCCGGCCGGTCGCTGCCACCCGCAGCGGCGGCGACGTCAGTGGGGGCCGTGCGCGGCCAGGTAGCTTTCCAGGTAGGCCTTCAGCGCCACCGCGTTGTTGTGCTCCTCGTCGCGCGCGCCGAACAGCAGCGTGACCCGGCCGCGGCGGGCCTTCTCCGCCAGCGCGTGCCAGGCGTCGGGCGTAGCATCGAGTTCGCCGGCGTAGCGGTGGCGGAAACCCTCCCAGCGCGTCGGCTCGTGCCCGAACCATTGGCGCAGCTCGCGCGAGGGGCCGACCTCCTTTACCCATAGGTCCAGCGCGGCGTCCTCCTTCTTCAGGCCGCGCGGCCACAGCCGGTCGACCAGCACGCGGCAGCCGTCCTTCGGCGAAGGCGGCTCGTAGACGCGTTTGACGGCCAGGCTCATGGCGTTTCCCCCTTGCAGGAACCGCCTCCCAGCTTACTCCGCAGGGGTGAACGGCCCGTAGGGTGGGCGCCGGGTCAGAGCTCCTCGACGCGGGTGACCTTGGCGCGGCGCATCAGCCAGGCCACGCCGCGCAGGTCGGCCAGGCCCACCCACAGGCGGTCGAGCATGCCGTACTTCGACGTGCCGGCGGTGCGCGGCCGATGGCCCACCGGCACGCTCTGGCTGGCGAAACCGGCGCGGCGCACCAGCGCCGGCAGGTAGCGGTGCATGTGGTCGAAGTAGGGCAGGCGCAGGAAGGTCTCGCGCTCGAACAGCTTGAGGCCGCAGCCGGTGTCGGGCGTGGCGTCCCTGAGCATGCGCGAGCGCACCGCGTTGGCGATCTTCGAGGAGATGCGCTTGTTGAAGCTGTCGCGGCGCGTGGTGCGCCAGCCGGCGAACAGCTTGACCTCCGCTGCCGCGCTCGCGCGGGCAGCGAGCAGCTTGGGGATGTCGGCCGGATCGTTCTGGCCGTCGCCGTCGAGCGTGGCGATCCAGCCGCCGCGCGCCGCACGCACGCCGTTCCACACCGCGGTGCTCTGCCCGCTGCGGGTCACGTGATGCAGCACGCGCAGCTCCGGGTAGCCGGCCTTCTGCGCGGCCAGCACGGCGCGGCTGTCGTCGCTGGAATCGTCGTCGACGTAGACGATCTCGAAGTCGACCTTGCCGCGCAGCGCGGAGGCGATCTCGGCAAGCAACGGCGGGATGTTGTCGCGCTCGTTGAACACGGGCACGACGACGGAAAGCTCGGGCATGGGGCCAGTCCGGGAGAGCGTTGGGCGGCGATTATCGCCGATGCGCCAGCCTGGCGCAGGCCGACTGTAAGGAAATCCCCGCAGCGGCCGAGCTCTACGGCCTG
>NZ_JABFWW010000144.1 GCF_013362045.1 Frateuria sp.
GGAAAAGGCGAAGGCCAGTCTAGCCGCTTGATCGTCGTCACCGACGGTATGCTGTAAATCAAGCGGGGAGAAGGCCAACGCCTTCTCCCCGTTTTTATTTAATAGCGTGCTCTTGTGCGTTCGCTTCCTCTCCCCTCCGGGGAGAGGATTGAGGTGAGGGGCCAAGGCTTGCCTTGGACGTCATCAAAGCCGCTTTGGTGTGGCAGCAGCGCAAGAGTGACCCCTCGCCCCAACCCTCTCCCCGGAGGGGAGAGGGAGCTGGAAGCAAAACCAAGCGGAAGCCGCACTGATGGACGATCTGGATAGTCGCGCGAACCAGGCCTTGGCCGATATCGAAAGCGCCGCCTCGCTCGACTCGCTCGAAACCCTGCGCGTGGGCCTGCTCGGCAAGAGCGGCATCGTCACCGCCGCACTGAAGTCGCTGGGCACCCTCGCCCCGGACGAGCGCAAGGCCCGTGGCGCCGAGGTCAACCGCGTCAAGGACCGCCTGGCCGAGGCCCTCGCCGCCCGCAAGCAGGCGCTGGAGCAGGCAGAACTCGACCGCCGCCTGGCTTCCGAGAAGATCGATATCACCCTGCCGGGCCGCGATGGCGAGCGGGGCGGCATCCATCCGATCACCCGCGCACTCGAGCGCATCGCCGCGATCTTCGCCCGCCTGGGCTACCAGCGCGCCGAAGGTCCGGAGATCGAGGACGACTGGCACAACTTCGAGGCGCTGAACTTCCCGCCGCACCATCCGGCGCGCGCCATGCACGACACCTTCTACTTCGGCGACGGGCGCCTGCTGCGCACGCACACCTCGCCGGTGCAGATCCGCTCGATGCAGGGCCGCCAGCCCCCCATCCGCATCATCGCGCCGGGCAAGGTCTACCGCAGCGACTCGGACCAGACCCACTCGCCGATGTTCCACCAGATCGAGGGCCTGCTGGTCGACGAGACCTCCAGCTTCGCCGACCTGAAGGGCACGCTGGCCGAATTCGTGCGCGCGTTCTTCGAGCGCGACTTCGAAATGCGCTTCCGCCCCAGCTACTTCCCCTTCACCGAACCCTCGGCCGAGGTGGACATCCGCTGGGATGCAGAAGACGGCAGCACGCGCTGGCTGGAGGTGCTCGGCTGCGGCATGGTTCATCCCAACGTGCTGAAGAACTGCGGCATCGATCCGGAGCGCTACACCGGTTTCGCCTTCGGCCTGGGCGTCGAGCGCTTCGCCATGCTGCGTTATGGCGTTTCCGACCTGCGCGCGTTCTTCGAGAACGACCTGCGCTTCCTCAAGCAGTTCGCGTGAGCCGGCAAGGAACCTGACGAATGAAATTCTCCGAGAACTGGCTGCGCGAGCTGGTCGAGATCAAGGCCGACCGCGCCCAGCTGGCCCATGCGCTGACCATGGCCGGGCTGGAAGTGGAAGAACTGACCGTGCTGGGCGAAGGTCTGGCCGGCGTGGTGGTGGGCGAGATCGTCGCCGCCGAGAAGCATCCGGAAGCCGACCGCCTGAAGGTGTGCAAGGTCGCGGCCGGGCAGGGCGAGCCGCTGCAGGTCGTCTGCGGTGCACCCAACGCGCGCGTGGGCCTGAAAGCTCCGCTGGCGATGGTCGGCGCGGTACTGCCGGGCGACATCAGGATCAAGGCCGCCAAGCTGCGTGGCGTGGAGTCGGCCGGCATGCTGTGTTCGGCCAAGGAACTGGGGATCGATGCCGACGCGTCAGGTTTGATGGAGCTGCCGGCCAATGCCGTGGCGGGCCAACCGCTGACCGAATTCCTCGGCCTGCCCGACGCCAGCATCGAACTGAAGCTCACCCCGAACCGCCCCGATTGCCTGGGGCTCGTCGGCCTGGCACACGACGTGGCCGCGCTGTTCGGCAGCCGCGTGCTGGTGCCGGTGCAGGAGCCGGTACCAGTGACCTCCGACGCACGCCGCGGCATCCGCCTGGAGGCCGGCAAGGATGCGCCGCGTTATCTCGGCCGCGTCATCGAAGGCATCGATGCCACCGCGCGAACGCCACTGTGGCTGGCCGAGCGCCTGCGCCGCGCCGGCCTGCGCCCGATCAGCGCCGTGGTCGACATTACCAATTACGTGATGCTCGAATTGGGCCAGCCGCTGCACGCCTTCGACAACGACACGCTGGAAGGCGACATCGTCGTGCGCCATGCGCGCGAGGGCGAGACGCTGGAGCTGCTCAACGGCAGCGAGGCGAAGCTGGACAGGGGATTCCTGCTGATCGCCGACGACAGGAAGGGGCTGGCCGTAGCCGGCGTGATGGGCGGCCATGACTCGCGCGTGACCGACGCCACCCGCAACGTCTTCCTGGAGTCCGCGCACTTTGCGCCGGCTGCGATCATGGGCCGCGCCCGCAAGCTCGGCCTGCACACCGATGCATCGCACCGCTTCGAGCGCGGTGTCGACCCGGAACTCCCGCGCCGCGCGCTCGAGCGCGCCACCGAACTGCTGCTGGCGATTGCCGGTGGCGAGGCCGGTCCGGTGCTGGTCGCCGAGAACGCGGCCGACCTGCCCAGGCCCGCGACGGTCATGCTTCGCCGCGCCCGCCTGGCGCGGGTGCTGGGTCTCGGCGTTCCGGACGAAGAGGTCATGCGCATCTTCACCGCGCTGGGCATGGCCGTGCAGGCCACGGCCGATGGCTGGCAGGTAAGGGCGCCAACCAGCCGCTTCGACATCGAACGGGAAGAGGACCTGATCGAGGAGGTCGCCCGGGTCTATGGTTACGATCGCATCCCCACCCATACGCCGGCCGGTGCGCTGACGCTCGCGCCCGAACCGGAGGCACGCATCGGCGAACTGGCGTTGCGCGAACAACTGGCCGCGCGCGATTACTACGAAGCGGTGAACCTGTCCTTCGTCAGCGCCGAGCTGCTCGCGCGCTGGGGCTTCACGCAGGACCTGGTGCCGCTGGCCAACCCGCTGTCGGCCGACCTGGCCGTGATGCGCCCCTCGCTGCTGCCGGGGCTCATCGAGGCGTTGCGCCACAACCGCGCACGCCAGCAGGAGCGGGTGCGGATGTTCGAGGTCGCCCGCGTCTTCGCCGCGGGCGACCCGCCCGTGGAAACGCCCAGCCTCGCCGTCGCCGCCTGCGGCAGCGCGCCTGCCGAACAGTGGGCCGAGCCGGCTCGCCCGTACGATTTCTTCGATCTCAAGGGCGAGCTGGACGCACTGCTGACCTGGGGCGGCGAGCCTGAGCGCTGGTCGCTGCATGCCGATGGCCTGCCGTCCTGGCTCCACCCGGGCCGCGGTGCCCGTGTCGCCCGGGACGGTGAGACGGTAGGCTTCCTCGGTGCGCTGCATCCGCAACTGGCCCGGCTGCTGGACCTGGGCCCGGACGTGCACGTCCTGGAACTGGCCCTGGCACCGCTGCTGGCGCGCCGGCTGCCAACAGTGCGGCCGGTGCCGCGCTTCCCCTCGGTGCGGCGCGACATCGCCGTCGAGCTGCCCGAAGAGGTGCGCTGGTCACAGATCGAACAGACTGTCCGCGGCACGCTCGGCAACGTGTTGAAAGAACTCAGGCTGTTCGACCGCTACAGCGGCAAGGGCGTCGATATAGGCCGAAAGAGTCTCGCTATGGGCTTGATTTTGCAGGACGCTTCACGCACGCTTACCGACGACGACGCGGACCGCTGCGTACGCGATGCGGTAGCCGCGTTGGAGTCGACATGCAAGGCAAAGTTGCGAGGTTGAGATGGCGCTGACCAAGGCGGAGATGGCCGAGCGCCTTTTCCTCGAGGTGGGCCTCAACAAGCGTGAGGCGAAGGAGTTCGTGGACGCCTATTTCGAGGTCGTCCGCGAAGCGTTGGAACGGGGCGAGCAGGTGAAGCTGTCGGGTTTCGGCAATTTCGACCTGCGTCAGAAGAACCAGCGACCGGGTCGCAACCCCAAGACGGGCGAGGAGATACCCATTTCCGCCCGTCGCGTGGTGACGTTCCGTCCGGGGCAGAAACTCAAGGTGCGAGTCGAGAGCTATGCTGGACCAAGGGAATAACACCGAACTGCCCGCCATCCCGGCCAAGCGCTACTTCACCATCGGTGAGGTCAGCGAGCTGTGCGGGGTCAAGCCGCACGTGCTGCGTTACTGGGAGCAGGAATTCCCTGCGCTCAACCCGGTCAAGCGCCGCGGCAACCGCCGTTACTACCAGCGCCACGACGTGCTGATGATCCGCCAGATCCGCGGCCTGCTGTACGACGAGGGCTTCACCATCACCGGGGCGCGCGCCAGGCTGGAAGGTCCGCAGGCGCGCATGGAGTCGAGCATCTCCCACCAGATCGTGCGCCAGGTGCGCATGGAACTGGAGGAAATCCTGACCCTGCTGCGTCGCTGAAACCGCAACGCGTCTGCTACAATTCGCGTTCTGTTGAAAGTGCGGCCCACGGATGGCCGCTTTTTGATCTTCGCGATCAGGACGATCGCAAAGGCAGAGTTCACGTCGGGGCGTAGCGCAGCCTGGTAGCGCATCTGCCTGGGGGGCAGAGGGTCGTCGGTTCGAATCCGGCCGCCCCGACCAATCCGGAAGTAAAAAAGCGGCGCCCAATGGCGCCGTTTTTTGTTTTGGCAGTCCTGCCCCGGCCCGGCCCGCTCAATACAGTACGCGCGTGCGCAGCGTCCCCGGAATAGCCGCCATCCGCTCCTTCAGCGCCTGCGCCTGCGCTTCGTCGGCGGCCACGTCGATCACTACGTAGCCCACTTCGGCGTCGGTCTGCAGGAACTGTGCGTCGATGTTGATGTTGCCGACGGAGAACACCTCGTTGATGCGCGAGAGCGTGCCCGGCACGTTGCGGTGGATGTGCAGCAGGCGGCGGCTGCGCGAATGCTCCGGCAGCGACACCTCGGGAAAGTTCACTGCCGACAGCGTCGAGCCGTTGTCGCTGTAGCGCACCAGCTTGCTGGCCACCTCGATGCCGATGTTGTCCTGCGCCTCCAGCGTGCTGCCGCCGATGTGCGGGGTGAGGATGACGTTGTCCATGCCGGCCAGCGGCGAGACGAAGGCGTCCTCGTTGCCCTTGGGTTCGGACGGAAAGACGTCCACGGCGGCACCGGCCAGGTGGCCCCTGAACAATGCGGCGGCCAGCGCGTCGACGTCGACCACGCTGCCGCGCGAGGCGTTGATGAGCAATGCTCCCTGCCGCATGCGTGCGAGCTGGTCGGCGCGGATCATCATGCGCGTGGCCGCCGTATCGGGTACGTGCAGCGTGACCACGTCGGCCATCTGCAGCAGGTCGTCCAGGCTTGCCGCGGCGTGCGCGTTGCCCAGCGCCAGCTTCGCCTCGATGTCGTGGAAAACCACGCGCATGCCCAGGCCCTCGGCCAGCACGCCGACCTGCGTGCCGATGTGGCCGTAGCCGACGATGCCCAGCACCTTGCCGCGCGCTTCGTAGCTGCCCGTTGCGGACTTGGACCAGCCGCCGCGATGGCATTGCATGTTCTTCTGCGGAATGCCGCGCAGCAGCATGATCGCCTCGGCGACCACCAGTTCAGCCACGCTGCGCGTGTTCGAGTAGGGCGCGTTGAACACCGGCAGGCCCAGCCGCCGCGCGGCGCCCAGCTCCACCTGGTTGGTGCCGATGCAGAAGCAGCCCACGGCGATCAGGCGCCGCGCGTGTTCCAGCAGCTCCGGGGTGAGCTGGGTGCGCGAGCGGATGCCGACGATGTGCGCCTCGGCCAGGCGGGCCTTGAGCTCGGCTTCCGGCAGCGCCTTCGGATGCGCCTCGATCTGCGTGTAGCCGGCCTGGCGGAAGGTCTCCTCCGCGCTGCGGCTGACGCCTTCGAGCAGCAGCACGCGGATGTCCTGCTTTGGAAAGGAGGTCTTCATGTACGCAAGTCCATGCCGGGGCGAGGGCCTACTATGCCAGAGCCGCCGGCGTTTTGCGGCACTGCAACACTGGACCGTGGCCCAGGCCCTCTGGCAGGCTGCGTATTCCGCATGGAGCCATCATGACCGATCCCCGCCTCGACGACCTGGCCGCCCGCGTCCCCGGACTGCGCCTGCTCACCGAACTGGCCGACCTCATCCATTACGGCCGCGACTGGACCCGACGCTGGGGGCCGGCACCGTTGGCGGTGGCCTTGCCCGATACGGTCGGGCAGGTGCAGGCGATCGTGCGCTGGGCCAACGGGTGCCAGATCGCGCTGGTGCCCTCGGGCGGACGCACCGGCCTTTCCGGTGGCGCCGTGGCGACCCGCGGCGAACTGGTGCTGAGCCTGGAGCGAATGAACCGCGTGCTCGGTTTCGACGCCACCGACCGGTTGCTCGAGGTCGAGGCCGGCATCACGCTGCACGCCACGCACGAGGCGGCGCGTGCGCAGGGGCTGCTCTATCCAGTGGATTTCGGCGCACGCGGCTCCTGCACCATCGGCGGCAACATCGCCACCAATGCCGGCGGCATCCGGGTGATCCGCTACGGCACCACGCGCGAGTGGATCGCCGGGCTGACCGTGGTCGCCGGCAACGGGGAGTTGCTGCAGCTCAACCGCGGCCTGGTCAAGAACTCCAGCGGCTACGACCTGCGCCAGCTGATGATCGGCTCGGAGGGCACGTTGGGCGTGGTGGTCGGTGCGCAGCTCAAGCTCACCGACCCGCCGCCGCCGGCGCAGACCATGCTGCTGGCCCTGCCGCACATGGACGCGCTGATGCAGGTGTTCGCGCTGTTCCGCACGCAGCTGAAGCTGCAGGCGTTCGAGTTCTTCACCGACGTGGCGTTGCGGCACGTGCTGGCGCACGGCGCGCAGCGCGCGATCGATGCGGACCAGCCGTACTACGTAGTCGCCGAGTACGACGCGGCGGACGAGCGCGACGAGCAGGCCGCGCTGCTGGCTTTCGAGGACGGCGTGCGCGAGGGCTGGATCAGCGACGGCGTGATCGCGCAGAGCGAGGCGCAGGCGGCCGCGCTGTGGCGGCTGCGCGAAGGCATCACCGAGAGCCTGGCGCCGCGCAAGCCGTACAAGAACGACATCGCGCTGCGCATCAGTGCCATGCCTGCGTTCCTGCACGAGATGCAGGAGCTGCTGGCGCGCGAGTATCCGCAGATGGAGGTGGTCTGGTTCGGCCACATCGGCGACGGCAACCTGCACATCAACGTGTTGCCGCCACCGGAGATGGAACAGGCGGAGTTCGTCGCCCGTTGCGAACGGGTGACGCAGCTGCTGGCCGACGCGCTGCAGCGCCACGGCGGCAGCATTTCCGCCGAGCATGGCATCGGGCTGGTCAAGCGCGCCTACCTGGGCAGCACCCGCAGCGCGGCGGAGATCGCGCTGATGCGAGGCGTGCGCCATGCGTTCGATCCCAATGGCATCCTCAATCCCGGCAAGCTGTTCGAGCAGGAGTCGTAAGGCTCCACGACGCATGTCGGTCGCGCCGTCGACGCGGGAACAGCGTGCTAGCCTTGACGGCTCACCGCCCTCCACGGAGACCCCAGGCATGACCCAGGAACGCCGCACGCTGTATCCGGAGATCGAACCCTACGACAGCGGCATGCTGCCGGTGTCGAGGCTGCATACGGTCTACTACGAGCAGAGCGGCAATCCCGACGGCAAGCCGGTGGTGTTCCTGCATGGCGGCCCGGGCGCGGGCGCGAGCCCGCGCTGCCGCCGCTTCTTCGACCCGGCCGTCTATCGCATCGTGCTGTTCGACCAGCGCGGTTGCGGCCGCTCCACGCCGCACGCCGAACTGACCGACAACACCACCTGGGACCTGGTCGCC
>NZ_JABFWW010000178.1 GCF_013362045.1 Frateuria sp.
GCCGGCTGCGCGCTGTCCCGCTCTTTCGTGGCGTCACTCCCGCGCAAGCGGCAATCCACTGCGCCGGTATCCCGGCGCACCGGACACTGTATGACCGCATCCGACTCCTTTCCGCCTGGAATTTGCGCGTGACCATCGAGCCCGTACCGATCAAGGACGGCGAGCTGATCGCCGCGGTAGACCTGGGTTCGAACAGCTTCCACATGGTGGTCGCGCGCATGGAGCACGGCGAGCCGCGCGTGATCGACCGCCTGCGCGACACCGTGCGCCTCGCCGCCGGCCTGCGCTCCGACGGCACCCTGGACGCCGCCCACCGCGCCCGCGCGCTGGCCAGCCTGGCGCGCTTCGGCCAGCGCATCGAGAGCCTGCCCTCGGCCAACGTGCGCGCGGTGGCCACCAACACGGTGCGGCGGCTGGCCTCGCCGCACACCTTTCTCGCCAGCGCGGAGGCGGCGCTGGGCCATCCCGTGGAAATCGTTTCCGGCCGCGAGGAAGGTCGGCTGATCTTCCTTGGCGTGGCGCACGACCTGCCCGGGTCGCGCGAACCGCGGCTGGTGATCGACGTGGGCGGCGGCAGCACCGAGTTCATCATCGGCCGGGGGCTGGCGCCGCTGCACACCGAAAGCATACAGGCCGGCTGCATCGCCTCGACGCTGCGGTTCTTTCCCGGCGGCCGGCTGACGCCCAAGCGCTGGAACCGCGCACGCAGCGAGGTGGGCGTGCTGCTGCAGCAGTTCGCCGAGGACTTCCGCGAATCCGGCTGGCAGGAGACCTACGGTTCCTCCGGCAGCGCCAAGGCGGTCGACGCGGTGATCCAGGCCATGGGCCTGACCGACGACGGCGTAACCCTCGACGCCCTGGCCGAGCTGCGCGAGGCGATTCTGGAACAGGGCCAGATGGACCTGCTGCGCCTTCCTGGCCTGACCGAGGAGCGCGCGCCGGTGTTCGCCGGCGCCGTGGTGATCTTCGAGGCCGCGTTCGACGCGCTGGGCATCGATCACATGCGCGTGTGCGAAAGCTCCATGCGCGAGGGCCTGCTGTGGGACCTGCTCGGACGCGCCGGCGGCCTCGACCCGCGCACCGACAGCATCGACGCGCTGGCCAAGCGCTACGGCGTCGACCGCGCGCAGGCGCGCCGCGTCGAATCGACCGCGCTGTCGCTGTTCGACCAGGCCGTGCGTGCCTGGAAGCTCGATGCCGAGGCGCGCGAGTGGCTCTCCTGGGCCGCCCGCGTGCATGAAATCGGCCTGGCCATCGCGCACAGCCAGCACCACCATCACGGCGCCTACATCCTGCGCCACGCCGACCTCGCCGGCTTCTCGCGACAGGAGCAGCAACTGCTCGCCGCCGTGGTCGAGGCCCACCGGCGCAAGCCGGCCAAGGCGCTGATCTCGGTGCTGCCGCAGCGCTATCGCACCCTGGCCCGCCACATCACCGCGCTGCTGCGCCTGGCCGTGCTGTTCCGCCGCGGCCGCCGCGCCGAATCGCTGCCGTCGCTGAAACTCAGCGCCACCAGCCATCGCCTGCGCCTGACCATCCCCGCCCACTGGCTCGACCAGCATCCGCTGACCGAGGCGGACCTGGAGCAGGAGCAGGGGCCGATGGCGGAGCTGGGGTTGATGCTGGAGATCCAGCGGGTGTGAGGGGGGCCGCTGGCGCGGGGCCGTCGCGTTGAGGTGGTGTGCGCCGATGCGCTCCTCAGCGCCGCTTCTGCTAGGCATTTTCCGCGAGTGGAGTGCTTCGCCTTGCTCTCTCTCCTTGGGAGGAGGGCTGGGTGAGGAGCGGTGCTCACGGGGGATTTGGTTGTGCGCGGATGCGCTTTTGTCTATCGCTCTTGTGTGGCGATCCTGCGACCGGGCTCGCCTGCGGCGGGCTTTCGATCGCCTGCCGGCGCTCGAGTCACTTTTCTTTGCTGGCCCAAAGAAAAGTAACGGCGGAGTCAAGTTAGAAGTGCGTCATCGATCGCCTGCGCGAGGTCATGCCGCCCCAGCGCGCGCATGAACATCTCCGCCGGGCAGT
>NZ_JABFWW010000182.1 GCF_013362045.1 Frateuria sp.
GAAGACGCGCGCGACCAGCCGGTCCTCGGGAATCAGCGGCAGGGCCAGTCCGGACGAAGCACCTGCGAACCGCTCACCCTGTCCCACGCGGAAGTACGGCACGCGGGGCACGTTCGAGTCGGCGGCATCACCGATGGCAAGCAGGCCATCGGTGTCCGCGCAGACCGCGGCGATGTGCTCCGGCGCCGCCGAATTGGGCAGCAGGCTGACGATGCCGCGCTGGATGCAGGCGAACAGCGACACCGCGAACCAGTAGCGATCGGCGCAGACGTTGATGGCCCGCTCGATCTGCGGCAGCCGCTGCGCGAGTTGCGCGACTTGCCACAGGAACTCCTCGCGGCTGACTGCGCGCCCGTCGTGACGGGCCAGCACGGCAGCGGCATCGGCCAGCGGTAACAAGGGCAGGGTCTTCATGTCGACAGAAGATCGGGGCGGTGGTGCGGAAATGGCGAAGGTCGGGCCGGCATCGACCGATGCTTCAACCGCGTCGATAGGCTCGGTACGCCTGGATGGTTTCGGACACGTTCAGGTGCGGCCGGCTCGGCAAGGCCACGAGGCGGATTCCGTATTCGGCGACGAACATCGCTCCGACGAGGACGGGGGTCAGGACGTTCGCGAAGAAGGACCACCACACGACCGGTCCCCAGCAGAACAGGACGACGGACACCGCGCCGCGGAGTGCGAAGAAGATGGTCCATGCGAGCGTCACCTTCCAGGTGTAGAGAAGGTAGTCCGCATCCAGGCGACCCGGCATCACGAAGGCTGCAATCCGCGAGCAGAAGGCCCGTTCCGGGCCGGCCCACAGGGTCGCGCCGAAGGTCAGGCCCAGCGCGCCCATGGCGCCGACGTGCTGGATGAAATAGAAGAAGGCTGCGTGATCCTGCAGCCGCTGCAGGTTCAGCACGAGCAGCACCAGCGCAATGGCGCACGCCGACAGCGCCACGTAGCGGGCGCGCGAGGCCCATCCGGCTGCGACCGCCAGGGCCGCCATCGGCAACATGCCCGCGATGACCAGCAGCACCGGCGGGCGCTCCATCGCAGACGCTGCGAAAGCCACGCCCAGGTAGGCGGCGGCCCCGAGCGCAAGCGCCGAGGCGCGGATGACCTTTCGCAACCGGGTCATGTCGCGCGGTTCTTGGCGATGTAGGCGGCGAGGTTGCGCAGCGAGCTGAAGATCTCGAAGTTGTCGGCGCTGTCGGCCTTGATCTGCAGGCCGTACTTCTTCGAGATGACCAGCGCGATCTCGAGGATGTCGATCGAATCGAGACCCAGGCCGTCTCCGTAGAGGGGCGCTTCGGGCTGGATGTCGGTCGCCGCCACGTCCAGATTGAGCCCGCTCACGATCATCTCGGCCAGTTCGGCTTCGAGGGCCAGGTCGGGCGCCGACGTGCCGGTGGCGGAAGCTGGTGTAGTCATAGGAAGGGAGTGTTAGGTTTCTGACGGGATGCCTCTGGGGGCATCAGGTTGCATCGCCAGGCTGCCGCGCGGGACGTTCACCACCAGGATGTCGATCGTGGCGATCTCATCGTCCTCAGCGCTGACCTTCGCCGTCACCGTAGCCGCGGTCGACGACATCTGGCGCGAGGTGGCATCGATCACCACCGCCTCGCCGGCGAGCACCGGGCGCTTGAAACTGCACTTGCGCACGCCCGCCAGCACGCCGACGAAGTCGGGTCCCATGCTCCGGGCGTAGGGGTCGCCGGCCAGCATGCCCGCTCCGGCCACCTGCGCGACGGCCTCGATCAGGAAGACGCCCGGGACGATCGGCATGCCTGGAAAGTGGCCCTGCAGGATCGGGAGATCAGCCGGCCAGAGCGCACGGCCCTGGTACCGATCGTGTGCCAGCACGGTCACGGAACGGACGAAAAGGATCTCCCCCCGGTGCGGCAGCACCTGCTGGATCTCCTTCTGGCCCAGTTCGATCGGATAGCTCAGCTCTGTCATGGGAGGAAAGGCACGCGACGTGGATGTGCGACCGGCTCGTCAGGAGCGCAGCAACCAGCGCGTCGTGGGACG
>NZ_JABFWW010000007.1 GCF_013362045.1 Frateuria sp.
GCGCCTGTCGCAACTGCGTAGCGGCTGGCCCTGGCTGGTGCAAGGCACGGCAGGCGAGCTGCTGCCGGCATGGCTGGACCTTGGCGCCATCGGCGCCACGGCGCTCGACAAGGGCTGCTATCCGGGCCAGGAGATCGTGGCGCGCATGCATTACCGCGGCGGCAGCAAGCGGCACCTGCGCCACCTGCGGCTGTCGCGCGCGCTGGCGCCCGGCGGCGTGCTGGAAGTGGATGGCCTGACGGCGATCCAGTTGCTGGACGTCGTGGCGGTGGATGCGGCCGCCGAAGCACTGGCGGTGGTGCATGACGACACGCTGGCGAGCCTGGCGTCCGGCGTGGAGGCAATGCACGGGAACGAGGCCGTGCTCGTCCAGGCGATCGCACCCTGACCCCGCGCGCTACGAGGGCATCGTCCCTGCAGCGGAAGTGGCGTCGGTCCCATCACCCATGGCCGCTCAGCCCAAGTGCTTTGCGTAGATGTGCTGGCTCTTCCGCCGCACGTAGCCCAGTCCTTCGTAGAACGGGTGCGAGGCCTGGCGCTGCACGTTGGAACGCACGACCACCATGCCGAGACCCTGCTCCCTGGCCCATGCCTCCGCGGCGGCGACCAGCGTCCGCCCCACGCCGCCTCGGCGGCTCGCGCCATCGACCACCAGACCGGTGATCTCCACGCGCTCGCCGACCTCCAGGCTCAGACGCCGCTCGGCGGCGATCCAGCCGGCCAGACGGCCTGCCACGTCGACCACACGCACGCATTGGCAGGGGTCACCCACCAACGCATCCAGCCGCGCGGCCATGCTCGCCGCGTCCACCGGATACCCCAGTTCGCCCGACAGTCGCGCGATCTCCGCCGCATCGGAGGCGCACGCCGGACGCAGCATGCTCACGCGAGCCGCGCGCCGTTGGGCACCGGCCGTTCCACCGTGGTGACGACCACGCCGGCATCGGTGTGGAACCCGGTCAACAGGAACTGCGAGCGGAACGGGCCGATCTGCTTCTCGGGAAAATTGAGCACGCCCACGATCTGCCTGCCGACCAGTTGCTCGGGCGAGTACAGCGCGGCGATCTGCGCGCTGGTCTTGCGCTCGCCGTAGGGCCCGAAGTCCGCCCACACCTTCCACGCCGGCTTGCGCGCCTCGGGAAACGCCTCCACGCGCACGATGGTGCCGGCCACGATGAGCACCTTCTCGAAGTCCGCCCAGCTGATCTCCTGCACGTCCGTCATCCTTCCAACCTCGTCTTGAACCAATCCTGCAACTGCGCCCGCCAGTAGCTCGCCTGCGCGGCCAGGAAACCCAGCGGGCGATGGGTCGGCGCCAGGCCGTAGCCGGCGAACTCGCGCCAGGCCGGGTCACCCTCGGCAATGGCTGCCGCCAGCAATTCGCCCGCCGCGCAGGTCGAGCTCAGGCCGTGGCCGCCGAACGCCTGCGCCCACCACAGGCCATCCTCGCGTCCGCCGATCTGCGGCATCTGGTGGCGGGCGTAGCTCATCAAACCGGACCAGGCGTAGTCGATGCGTACTCCGTCCAGTTGCGGGAACACACGCAGCAGGTCGCGCCGCAGCAGCCGCTGCACGGCGCGCGGGGAGCGGTCGAGTACCGAGATGCGGCCGCCCCAGAGCAGCCGCGTGTCCGGCAACGGCCGGTAATAGTCGAAGGCGAAGCGCGTGTCGTAGACGGCCGCGCGCGTGGTCAGGCATTCGGCCAGGCGATCACCCAGCGGCTCGGTCACCATCACGTAGGTGGCGATCGGCAGGATCGCGCGGTCGATGCTGCGCTCGAGTCCCGCCAGGTAGCCCCCGCAGGCCAGCACCACCTGCTCGGCGAGCACCTCGCCGGAAGCGGTCTGCACGCGCCAGCGGTCGCCAACCCGTTGCAGATGGCGCACGCCGCTGTGTTCGTGGATGCGCACGCCCTGCCCGGCCGCGGCGCCGGCCAGGCCGATCGCATAGTTGAGCGGGTGCAGGTGCAGCGCGTCGCGCTCGAACAGGCCCTCGTGGTAGCGCGTGCTGTGGATGCGCTCGCGCAACCGGGCCTCGGGCAACCACTCCCATTCAACGCCGTAATGCGCGGCCAGCAATTGCTGCCGTGCGCGCAGCACGCCGGGATCGCGGAACCAGTTGGCCCAGATCACGCCCTCGTCCACTGCGTCGCAGGCGATCGCATAGTCGGCGATGCGACGGCGGATGCGGTGCACGCCCTCGATCGTGCGCTGGAACAGCGCCCCCGCGCGCGCCTCGCCGAGCTGGCCCAGCAAGGCCTGCTCGCCCAGCGAATAGCCGGCGAACACGAACCCGCCGTTGCGCCCCGAGGCGCCATGGCCGATCTGCTCGCGCTCCAGCAGCACCACGTCGCGCAGTCCGCGCTCGGCCAGGCCCAAAGCGGTGTTGAGGCCGGCGAAGCCGCCGCCGATCACCGCCACGCGCGCCTCCGTGGAGCCTTCGATCGGCGCATACGGAGCATACGGCGTGGCCGTGGCGCGGTAGTAGGAAATGGCAGGCGACTGCGTCATGGAAGAAGGCACGTCGGGCGACGGTCGAGCATATCGCAGGCACCGGGCGCTATTCGACCAGCGCCACGTCCAGCATGCGTTCGTCGCTGCGGGCATGGTCGTCGACCACGCGCACGCGGTAGCGCCCAGCACCGTGCGGCTGCCAGGCCACCGAGCCGGCCGGCGCCGCCCGCCCCACGTAGGCATCGTCGACGAACCAGTACAGCATGCGCACGTCCGCATCGGCGGTGGCGGCGAAGGCGATCGGCGCCCGGCCGCGGTCCTTCACCCGCAGGGCGTAGAGGCTGCCGCGCAGCGGCGAGGCGATGCGCGGCGGGTCGCCGTCGGGGCGACCGGCATCGACACAGGCGTCATTGCGTGGCGGCGCACGGCGCGGCATGCCGGCTTGCGCGAACACGCGCTGCAGGTCGGACGGCCAGAACTCGAACACCTCCACGTGCGTGCGCTTGCCCGCGTACGGCGGACAGGCCGGCTGGCCGGTGGCGTCGTCGATCACCACCGGCCGGTGCACGTTGCTGACCCGGATCGGCGACTTGCCTGGGATGAACCAGGTCAGGCCCCGCTGCGGGCACCACTGGTTCGGCAGGTCGCCGCTCGCGAGGCAGATCGGCACCCGCTTGAGCTGCGCCGGCATGCGGTGGACCGGTTCAGCCAGGCCGGGCCGCTCGGCCTCGAGCGCGTCGACGATGTTGAAGAACAGCGGCGCCGCAGCTTCGATGCCGACGTAGGCGGGATTGCCGCTGCCGTCGAAATTGCCCACCCATACCACCAGCACGTAGGGGCCGAACGCGCCGGCGGTCCAGGCATCGCGGAAACCCCAGGAGGTGCCGGTCTTCCAGTAGACCGGCAGGCGCATGGGCTGCGCGCCGCTGGCCTCGTCGGGGCGCGGGTTCTGGCGCAGCATGTCCATCACCATGAAGCTCGCTTCCTCGCTGAGCAGGCGTGTGCCCGGAGCGGCCGGTGCGTCGGCCAGCAGGCGCAGCGGACGCAGCTCGCCGCGATTGGCGAGCATGGCGTAGAGGCCGGCCAGTTCCTGCATGGTCACCTCGCCGCCGCCCAGCACCAGCGCCAGGCCGTAGTGGCGCTCGCTGGCCATGCGGCTGATGCCTGCCGTGCGCAGGAACTGGTAGAGGCTCGGCTGCGCCAGCTGCGAGGCCACCCACACGGCCGGCACGTTGCGGCTGCGCACCAGCGCCTCGGTGGCAGTGACCGGGCCCAGGAAGCGCCCGTCGAAGTTCTCCGGCGTATACGGGCCGAACGCCGTGGGCACGTCGCGCAGCACGGTCTGCGGGTGCAGCACGCCCTGGTCGAAGCCCAGCGCGTAGATGAATGGCTTGAGCGTGGAACCGGGCGAGCGCTTGGCCTGGGTGCCGTCGACCTGGCCCTGGATCGCCGCGCCGGCGTAGTCGGCCGAGCCGACCAGCGCCTTGACCCCCATGTCGCGCGTGTCCACGAGGATCGCGCTGGCGTTGCGGATGCCGCGTGCGTCGTTGTGCTCGATGTAGCGCCGTACCTGCCGCTCCAGGCTGTGCTGCAGGTCGAGGTCGAGGGTGAGCGTCATCGAGGCGGCGCCTGGGGCGTCGAGGCGACGTGCGCGCAACGCTTCCTCCGCCGCGTGCGGCGCCTCGAACGGCAGGCGCGAGAGCGGCCGCAATGCCAGCGGCAGCGCGAACAGCGGCTTGAGCGCCGCATCGCGCGGGTGCGTACGCACCCACGCGGCGAACAGCCGGTTGCGTGATCGCGCCAGCGCCGCGTTGATCACGGCGCCATCAGTGGCGGCAAGCCGGCGTGTGGGATCCTGCGGCAGCACGGCCAGCGTAAGCGCCTCGGGCAGGTTGAGCCGCGCCGGCGACTTGTCGAAGTAGGCCAGGCTGGCCGCGCCCACGCCCTCGATGTTGCGTCCGTAGGGCGCGAAGTTGAGGTAAGCCTCGAGGATGTCGTGCTTGGAATGGAACGCCTCCAGTTGCAGCGCACGGCCGATCTGCCGCAGCTTGCCCATCGGCGTGCGCGTGTTGAGCCGCCACAGCAGCCGCGCCAGCTGCATCGTGAGCGTGGAACCACCCTGCGGGTCGCCGTGGCGCACGTAGGTGACCCAGGCGCCGCGCAGCAGCCCGTACGGATTGATGCCAGGATGCCAACGGAACCACTGGTCCTCGTGCAGCAGCACGGCATCGACCAGTGCGGGCGACATCTGTTCCAGCGGCGTCCACACGCGGTAGCGCTCGTCGCTGGCGAGGGTCAGCCGCAGCAGCCGGCCCTGCGCGTCGTACACGGCGACCGACGAGGGCAGCGCCTGGCGCAGCGGCGGATGCGGCCACAGCCGGCAGCCGGCCAGCATGGCGGCGAGCAGCGCCAACCCCGCCAGCCAGTTCTGCCAGCGGTGCAGGAAGCGGAGGACGAGGCGGAGCAGCTTGCGCATCGGCGGCGGGCGCAGGACGGGTTGGCCCGCCCCGCGCCCTGGGTCAGGGCTTGCGCACGACGGTCAGCACCGCGCCGCCGGGCGAACGCGCCTGCAGGGTGCGGTCGTACAGCGATTCGCCATACGCCGGCGGGACCACGAAGCGCCCGGCGTTGGTGGCCTTGATGCGGTAGACGAACTCGCGCACGTCCGGCGTAGCTTCGCCGTAGATCACCACGCGGTCCTCGCGGATGTCCGCGTACTCCGGCCGCCAAGTGGACTCGGACAAGCCGATCGGCGAGCGCCAAGCCGCGGCGGTCACCGCACTGTCGCCGCCCTCGTCGCTGGCGGGCTGCGCCTGCGGGTCGGTGACGCGCGGCGCCGGCTCGATCACCGGCTCGAAGCCGCCCGGCAGCAGGTCGACGATGGCTACGTTACCCACGCCTTCGCTGCCGGTGGCACGGATCTTCAGGTGCACGTCGATCTCCTGCCCGGTCGCCACCTGGGCGAGCGGCTTGCCGTCGGTATCGGTGTAGTCGCGCACGATCTCGATGCCCTGCTTGAGCGCGGTGGCGGGCGCCTTGCGGTCGTAGCCGCCCTGGCTGATCACGTACCAGGCAGGCAGCTCGCCCGCGTCGGTGAAGCGCAGGCGCTGCGTGCCGGCCGTCCAGGTGGCCGACTGCAGCATGCCCTGCGGCTGGCCGGCGCCCAGCAGCTTGCCGTCGGCCTGCACGGCGTCGATGCGCAGCTTGGCCGTGTCGGCCGGCGCCGCGCCGGCCCAGGCATCCAGCGCCAGCACTGTCATGGCCGAGGACAGCGTATTGAAGCGCTCGGCCTGCAGCGGCCGCACGATGTTGTCCAGCGCCGCCGGCGGCAGCTTCCTGATGCGCTCGGGGAAGTGCCGCGCCAGCAGGTAAAGCACGCTGGCATCGCGCACCAGCGGATCGTAGTAGTAGCCGTAGCGCCAGGCCTCGGTGTCGCGCGAACGCACCAGCAGCTTGAGCGGGCCGGCGATCAGGCGGTCGGCTTCCTGGTCCTGCCTGAGCAGCTTGTAGGAGGCGGCCAGCCAGGCGGCGGCGAGGTCGTCGCGCCACTGGTCGGGGTAGGCCTGCTGCAGGCGCCGGTGCACCGAGGCGAGGTAATTGGTGGTCACCGTGCCCTGGCGGGTCAGCAGGTACACCGCGTAGGCGCGTTGGCGCAGGCTGTCCAGCGAATCCTCGCCCTCGCTGCTGGCGATCTGCCGCAGGTAGCCGTTGCCGGCGTCGAACAGGTCGCGCGGCACGCGCTGGCCGCGGTCGCGCGCCTCCAGCAGGAACTGCATGGCGTAGTCGGTCAGGAACGGGTCGGCCTGCGGCGTGGCGGTCCACAGCCCGAAGCCGCCCTGCTCGTTCTGGCGCGTGTGCAGCACGTCGTAGAGGCGCTCCAGCGCCTGCGCCTCGGTGGCGCCGCCGGTGTGCTCGGAAGCTTCCAGCACGCGCTTGAACTCCGGCCGCTCGCCGAACACCAGCGCCGGCATCGCGCGGCTCAGCACCTGCTCGGTGCAGTAGTGCTCGAAGTCGGCGAGATAGGCGGAGAGGCCGCGCGCCAGCACCAGCGGCAGGTTGGAGAACGCCGCGTCGCGTCGCGCATGGACGTCGTACAGGTCGCGCAGGTCCGCCACGTCCACCCTGCGCTGCGCATCCACCTTGCCGATCTCGATGGTGGCGCGGAATGGCGCGGCCGGGCGCACCGACAGGTCCACACCCTGCTTCGCCGACTTGCCGGCATAGGTGGCGGCGAACCCGAGATGCGCCGAGCCCAACCGATCGGTGGCCTTGACACGGAACAATGCCACGCCCTCGCGCATCGAGGCCAGCTTGAGCGTCTGCGTCGCCTCGCCGAGCACCGTGAGGCCCGGCCCGGTGGCGAGCGTGACCGCCACCGGCACCGCCTGCTCGCCCTGGCCGCTGAGGTTGTTCGCCACGCCCACGCTCACCTCCGCCTCGTCGCCCGGCGCCAGCGTGGTCGGCACGTTGGGCGAGAGCACGAAGTCGCCGCGCACGGTGGTGGAGGTTTCCGCCGTGCCGATGCGTGCGGGCGACACACTGACCGCCATCACGCGCAGCTTGCCGTTGAAATAGTCCGGCACCGCGTAGCTGAAGTCCTTCTCGCCGTCGACATCGACGATGCCCGACCAGTAGGCCACCGGCAGGTCGCGCTTGCGCTTGAAGGGATTGAGCTGGCGCGCGATGGCACCGTCCGCGTCGCCCCCGGGCGCGGCCATCGCCATCAGCTTCTCGAACTCCGGCAGGATCAGGTCGAGGATCTGCGAGGTGCCCACCTCGAGCATGCGCTTGCGGAAGAAGTACTTCAGCGGATCGCCCAGCTGGTAGCGCGCCACCTGCAGGATGCCCTCGTCCACCGCGAACACCACGGCGCGCGTGGGCTGCGCGGCGCGCAGGTGGAACACCGCCGTCTGGCCCGGCTTGACCAGCGCCGGCGCGTCCAGCGCGAGCGCGTTGCGGCGCGCCTCCAGGCTCACCGAGAACGGCACCACGCCGTAGCTCAGCGGGCTCATGAAGACCTCGTCCGAGGACGGATCGCGGATGAACTGCACGTTGACGTAGCCGTTGCCCTCGAAGTCCTTCGGCACGGCGATGTGCTGCACCGAACTGGTGGTGTCGGCACGGAACCATGCATGCGCATAGACCTTGTCGCGCTCGATGGTGATCAGGCCGCTGCCGGCATAGGGCGCGCGCACGGAGACCTCGATCGTCTGGCCCGGCGCGTAGTCGGCCTTGTCCAGGCTGAGCTGCAGCTCCGCGTTGCGATCCAGCGAGCGGGTCAGGTTGGCATCGCCCGCCACCGAATATTCCACGCGGTTGACCTCGGTGCGGTCGGCGCGGCGGATCACCAGCGCGAAGTTGCCCGGCTTGTCGGTAGGCAGGGCGTAGTCCAGGCCCCCGGCGGCGATGCGCAGCGGTTGCTCGTCCAGCGGAATTTCCTTCAGCCGCGAGGCGTACTTGTAGACGCCCGAATCCTGCCGGGTGAGCACCGAGACGTAGCGGCGCTCGATCAGCTGGGCCTTGAGGCCTTCCAGCGCGATCGACTTCGCATCCGGGCCGATCGCCACCAGCCGAACAGCGCGGGTCGAGCCGCGGCCGACATAGTCGAGACTGTCGGCTGCCTTGTAGCCGACCAGCCAGTCGTTGCTGGACACCAGCGTCTGCGCCGCGGCGGCCACGCTGCGCCCGCCTTCGGCCTCGTAGGCCTTGGCCAGGAAGTAGAGCTGGTAGGTCGCGCTGGCATATTTGCCCAGGTCCAGCGCAAATTCGGCATGGCCCTGCGCGTCGGTACGGGCATCCTGCAGCGCTTGCTCGTAGCCCTCCTTGGCGCGGCGCACGTCGTAGAAGTGGTACTGCGGCCAGCTGCGGAACGCCGGCCAGGCCGGCCGCAGGGTCAGCGAGGCCTCCACGCGGCGGTCGGCGGCGGGCGTGCCGAACAGGTTCTGCACGTCGACCAGGGCCTTGAGCTCGTCGGGCTTGACCCAGCCCTCGGGCACCTGCGCGGAAAGGTGCGCGGCCACCTTCATGCGGTCGGGCAGGAACTCCTTCACCTGCACGGTGGTGCTGCCGATCTGCGTGTCGGCCTTGCCGTCGCGCATGACGTGCAGGTTCACCGTCCAGGTGCCGGTGGGCGCGGTTTCGGCCGGCGCATAGGACAGTTCACCGAAACCTGCACCGTCCATCGCCATCGGCAGCCGCTTCACCGTGATGCCGCGCGGGTCGATGATCTCCGCCTGCAGCGGCAAGCCCGCCACGCTGCGCGCCCAGTTGTCGGCACGCACGATCAGTCCGACGTGGAAGGTATCGCCGGGGCGGTAGATGCCGCGGTCGGAGAAAAGGTAGGCCGAAAGCTGGCCGCGGTTGACGGCATTGCGCTCGCCACCGATATCGAAGCGCGAATAATCGAGCTGGCGGTCTTCGCCGCCGATCGGCAGGAAGGACAGGTCCGCGCCCTTCTTCACCACGTACAACGCCGGCTTCTTCTCGCGCGCCAGGCCATCGAGCGTGGGCACGTGCGCCACGCCGTCGGCATCGGTGGATTGCGTGTAGAGCGCCTGGCCGTTGACTGCCAGCACCGAGACTTCCGCGCCGCCGACGGGGCGGCCGTCGTGGATCGATTGCACGAACACGTCCTGGCTGCCGTCCGCCGCACGTTTGACCAGCAGGCCCAGGTCGGTGACCACGACCAGGCGCGCATCGCCCGCGCCGTCGCCCTCCTCGCCATCGCCGTCCGCACCTACAGGCGCAGCATCGTCCTGTGGCGACAGGGCCGACGACGCGGCGGCAGGCTCGCCCGGCGCGGGCGGCGCATAGCCCTGCGCCGCGATGGCGCGGGTCTTGGCCTGCGCTTCCCGGCGGCGGGCCTCCGCCTTGGCATCGTATGGAGACAGGCGCAGCAGGAACACGCCGCGACGGCCGTCCTTGAGGTACGGGCCCAGATCCACGCCCTCGTAGTGGGCCTTGCCCGGGTCGGCCTTGGGAAAGGCACGCCTCTCGTCATAGCGCTCGACGATGTGTTCTTCGCCGAACGGGAAGCCCAGCTGCGGATGGCTGTAGTTGCCCTGGTTGAACGCCACCAGGTGCTGCAACTGGTCGGGCAGCACGCGCCCGATGGTCAGCCGCATGCCCGGCACATTGCGCGAGACGACCGACACGCGCCTGCTACCGCTAAGCGAGAGCAGCGAGCCGTCAGCCATGAAGCGCAGCAGCTTGGGGTAGTCGGGCACCGTCGCGGTGAAGGTCTGCGCGTGGCCCAGCACGTAGCCGCCGAACGACTTGAGGCCCGGCTCCACCCGTACGTAGAGCACCTGCCCCGGCTCGGCGTGGTACTTGAAGCTCTGCTGCGCGGCGAATTCGTCCTCGGTCGGCACCACCTCCAGCGGAAGCGGCGTGGACTGGCGCAGTACCGCCTCACTCACTTCCGACGCGTCCCAGCCGTAGGGCGGATCGTCCTGCTCCTGCTTCACGCCGGCCTTGCGCCGGGGCAGCACCCAGGCGTGGGCGTCGGCGGCGAGCTCGCGGTCGCGCACCGTACCGCTCAGGCCCATCACCAGCACCTGCTCGGGCTCGTACTTGTCGTTGTCGACCAGGGTCGGCGTCAGCGAATCGACCTGCAGGCTATAAAGGCCGGGCACCCGCACCTGGGTCGCCAGCGCCTGGTCGAACGCATCGCCGCCACGCACGCTGCGCACACCGCGTTCGAGCGTCAGCCGCACTGCACCGTCGTCGCGCGGCAGCGCCAACGGCTGCGAATGCACCCAGGCGTGCAGCCTGGAGGCGTCGTAGGTAACGGTGAATTTCAGCGCGGCGGCCTGGCCTCCGGTACGGTCGAGCAGACCGAGGGAGATGCGCCGTTCGAACTGCGCGGCATCGACCGGGTAATTGAAGTCCACCGGCTGGATGATCTTCTTGGCGGTCGCGTCCTGCGGGTCCTGGTAGAACTCGCCCGCGCCAAGCCTGACCGTGAACGGTTGCGTGTCGAACTCGAAGCGGTCCTTGTCGATCCTCACCTGCGGCGCGAACGCACGGGCAGGCTCGAAGGCCACCTTGAAGTGCTGCCCCACCGGCCAGTCCTCGGCAGGCTGGAAGGCCAGCGTGCGGTCGTCCTGCCAGCGCCATTCGCCGCGCAGCGCCGGCTGCATCGCGATGCCTGCGCCGGTGGGCTTGCCCACCTGCTCGATGGGCGCCGCCGAACCGGAGAAGCGCACGGACAGGGCGGAGTAAGTAGGCTTTTCGGCCGCGTAGTCGGTGATCGAAGGAGCCTGCAGCTGGAACGTCACCCGTTCCGGTTCGACCGGCCGGGGCCGGTGCTTGTACCACTGCCACCCGAAGCTGCCGGCGGCGGCCAGCAGCAAGACGGCGAGCGCCCCACTGGCGCAGGCCAGCGGCCTGCGCCGCAGCAGGGAGGCGGTGGCGGGCATCCATGCCGGCGCGGACCAGCTCACGCGTCCCAGCAAGGGCGTCAGCAGCCATCCGATGAGCTTGAACAGGCCGCGCACCAGGCGCACCGGCAAAAGCAGAAGAAACCGCAGCAGGTCCATGACGCTTCCCTATCGATCCCGACCACCGGCCCGGCCGGCGCCTGCACCCGGGCGCGCCGAGCCGTCCGCAGGGCGGCGACGCACGCAATCCGGATGTTTCCCCCTTCTATCCTGCCCGGCTTGGATGGCAGGACGCGGCGCGCATTCTGGCAGAACGCAGCCTCATGCCGCAGTCGGGCGTGGGTTGGTCGAGGTGATCGCCGCTGTGCGGCATACCCGGCCCTGAGCCACGCCCGATCCGATGCCCGGGGAATGCCGGCGGCCCGCGCTCCCCACCGTGGCGGCGGAAGAGCGCGGATGGAAAGTCAAAGCTGCGCGGCGAAGTCGCGAACCACCGCTGCGAGCTGGCGGTCTTGCATGGCCATGTGCATGGTGGCGCGGACCAGCCCCGCCTTGTTGCCACAGTCGAAGCGGGTGCCTTCGAAACGATAGGCGAGTACCTTGCCCTGCTCCATCAGCAGCGCCTCGATGGCATCGGTGAGCTGGATCTCGCCACCGGCGCCCGGCTCGGTCTGCTCCAGCAGCTCGAAGATGCGCCCCGGCAAAACGTAGCGGCCGACCACGGCGAGGTTGGACGGCGCGTCGGCGGGCTTCGGTTTTTCGACCATGTAGCGGATGCGCGCGCTGCGCTGGTCGACCGGCTCGGCATCGACGATGCCGTACTTGTCGGTCTGGTCGTGCGGCACTTCCTCGACCGCGATCACGCCCGCGTGCTCGCTCTCGGCCAGTGCGGCCATCTGGCCCAGCGCACCCTTGCCACGGTTCCAGATGAGGTCGTCCGGCAGGATGATGCCGAAGGGCTCGTTGCCGACCACCGGCTTGGCGCAGAGCACCGCGTGGCCAAGGCCGTGGGCCTCGGGCTGGGTGACGAAGATCGCGCGCACGTTGGCCGGCAAGGTGCCCTGTACCAGCGCGAGCAGTTCGTCCTTGCCCTTCTCTTCCAGCTTGGCCTCCAGCTCGTAGGCCTTGTCGAAGTAGTCGGCGATGGCGTGCTTGTAACGGTTGGTGACGAACACCAGGGTATCGGCGCCGGCGTCCACCGCTTCATCGACCGCGTACTGGATCAGCGGCTTGTCCAGCACCGGCAGCATTTCCTTGGCGACCACCTTGGTGGCCGGCAGGAAACGCGTGCCCAGGCCGGCCACGGGGAACACCACCTTGCGCAACGGCTTGGTCACTCACTTCTCTCCTGTTTCGGTACGGACGGATTCGGAACGGCGGATCGATACCACGTTGTCCGGCTGCGCCGTGTCGCTCCAGCGGAACGACGGCAGCAGGCTGGAAACGCAGCGCCGCAACTCATCCTCGTCGTATCCAGCGACGGCCTCGCCGGCCTTGTTGATCAAGGCCTGCAGCAACTCCCACGATACCTCGCGATGTTGCGCAAGGAAGATCTTGGCGTGGGCGGTGGCGCTGTAGTTTTCCAGTTGGTGGAACAGCTCTTCGAACAGCTTTTCGCCCGCGCGCAGGCCGGTGTAGACGATCGGCACCTCCGGGCCCGGTTTTTTCCCGGCGAGCCGGATCATCTGCTCGGCGAGGTCGCGGATCTTCACCGGCTCGCCCATGTCCAGCGCGAAGATCTCGCCACCCTGCCCGAGGCAGGAGGCCTGCAGGATCAACTGGCAGGCCTCGGGAATGGTCATGAAATAGCGGGTGATTTCCGGATGGGTGATGGTCACCGGACCGCCATCGCGGATCTGCTGGCGGAACAGCGGTACCACCGAACCTGCCGAGTCGAGCACGTTGCCGAAACGCACCGTGATGTAGTGCGTGGCCGAGTGGGCATTGAGGTTCTGGCAATAGATCTCCGCCACGCGCTTGCACGCGCCCATCACGCTGGTCGGGTTGACCGCCTTGTCGGTGGAGATCAGCACGAAGCACTCGACCTGGAACTCGTTGGCGAGGTCAGCCACCGCACGGGTGCCCAGCACGTTGTTGCGGAACGCGGCGCGCAGCTGCTTCTGCAGCATGGGCACGTGCTTGTAGGCCGCAGCATGGAAGACCACCTGCGGCTTGCTCTCGGCGAACGCCAGTTGCATGGCGATGCGGTCGCCGCAATCGCACAGCACGCACTCCAGCAGCAACTCGGGGTAATCGCTGCGCAGTTCCTTGCCGATGCGGTAGAGGTTGTACTCGCTCTGCTCGATGATGGTCAGCGATTGCGCGCCCAGCCGCGCTATCTGGCGGCAGAGCTCCGAGCCGATCGAACCGCCGCCGCCGGTGACCATGACGCGGCGGCCGGTCAGGGTTTCGCGGATCGCGGTCCAGTCCAGCTCCACCGCGTCGCGCCCGAGCAAGTCCTCGATCGCCACTTCCTTGATCTCGTTGAACTGCGCCCGCCCGGCGACGACGTCTTCCAGCCTCGGCACGGTGCGGTATGGCAGGCCGGTCTGGTCGCACAGTTCCACCACCCGGCGCATTTCGCTGCTGGTGGCCGCGGGCAAGGCGATCAGCAGCATCTCGACCGCCGCCTCACGCGCCAGCTCCGGCAGCTGGTCGATGCCGCCCAGCACCGGATGGCCGTTGATCGAGGCGCCGCGCAGGCTGGCCTTGTCGTCCACGAAACCGATGACGCCGTAATGGCCGTCCCGGCGCAAATCGCGCGAAAGCGCCTCGCCGGCACGATCCGCTCCGACGATCAGGACCCGCTTGGAGGCCCGCGCATTGAACAGGTCCAGCCGGCTGTCCTTCCAGAACCGGTAGGCAAGTCGCGGCAGGCCCAGCAGGAGGGTCAACGCTACCGGATAAAGCAGCAGCACCGAGCGCGGCACGCCTTCCAGCCGCTCGTAGACGAACAGCGCCAGGGCGATCCCCAGCGCGCCACCTACCGCCGCCTTGAGGATGTTCCACAGGTCCGGCAGGCTGGCGAAGCGCCATACGCCCTTGTACAAGCCGGTCCAGGTGAAGATGAGCCCCTGAATGGCAAGCACGATGGGAAACTCGAGTGCTTCGAAACTGCCGCCTTGGCCCGGCACGGCTGCGTAGCGCAGGGCCTTGGCGATCCACCAGGCGAAGCCGGCCATCGCAAGGTCATGCGCGACCACGGCAAAACGCGGGTGGATGAGTCCGATCCATTTACGTGGCGACATGACGATCCCTCTGCGATAGACGCCGCACGCAACGGCGCTTGGTAACCACCCATGTTGCGCCCGCTGCCGTATACACGGCGAGACAGGCTGGCAATGCCATGGCGGGGTATAGCCGCGCCGCGAGCGCCACCGGGGCGGCAACAAACAGGTTCCAGCACAGGTACCACGCGGCCGCGTGCCGGTGCGTGCCGCCGGATCGTACCAGCCACTGGTAAAGATGCTCGCGGTGCGGGGCATACCAGCGCCTGCCGCGTAGGAAGCGGTTCAGCAAGGTCAAGCTGGCATCGGCAACAAAGCTCGAACCCAGGATGAGCATCGGCCACAGCAACGCCGGCTGGACCCGCCAGAGCATCGCCGACAGGGCGAACAGCAGCAGGCCCACGCTGCCGCTCCCCACGTCGCCCATGAAGATGCGCGCGGGCGGCCGGTTGTAGAGCCAGAAGCCCAGGCATGCGGCCGCGGTAACGAAGCAGGCACCGGCCGTCGCCGGTTGGCCCACGCTCGCGGCGAGGCAGCCCGCTCCCGCCGCCACCACGATGCCTTGCTGCGCCAGCAGGGCATCGATCCCGTCCATGAAGTTGTGCAGGTTGATGCTCCAGCCGCCGGCGAGCACCAGCATCGGCATCCACCACCAGGACAGGCTCGTGCCGGCGAGCAGGGCTGCACTGAACAACCCGGTCGCCAGCAGCTGTACGCCCAGCCGCGGCCATTGCCGCAGGGGGTGGTGGTCGTCCCACCAGCCGATGGCCGCCACCAGCAGCAGGGCCAGCACCAGGCCGACCACCACCGCAACGGGCCACGGCCCGGACAGGCTACAGAATGTGCCGGGCAGCGTGATCAAACAGGCCACCACGATGCCGACGCCGCCTCCACGCGGCGTCGGCAATGCATGCGAACGACGCTGGCCGGGCTGGTCCAGCATGCCGCGTCGGTGCGCGTAGGAGATGGCCGCGCGGACTACCACCGCCGCCAGCGCCAGCGCAACCAGGCTCCATCCCAGCACGATGGCGGATTCGGCGGGTGTCACTCGTTGGCGACGCCGTGGATGGGTCGGATCGTGCTCCAGCCCTTGCAGCTCGGGCACTGCCAATGATGGGCCTTGGCGCCGAAGCCGCAGCGGCTGCAGCGGTACATCGCCTGGCCCTCGAGCAGCTTGCGGGTGAGGTCGCGCAGGATCAGGAAGTTCTCGCGCGCCTCGCCTTCGATCTTGTCCATGGTCGCGTCGATCAGTGCCATCAGGCCGCGCACCGAAGGCCGCTGGCGCAACTGCGAGGTGAGGAATTCGATGCCGGCGCGTTCGCCGTCGCGCTCGTGGTAGAGCTTAGTCAGCGCCAGCACGGGCGAGATGCCGTGGTAGCGGGCGAGGATGTCGCGCAGGAAGTGCTCGGCGCGTTCCATCTGCCCAGTGCATGCGTAGCTGTTGAGCAGCGGCGGCAGGATTTCCGGCACGAAGGCGATATCGGCCGCCACGGCCGCTTCATAGGCCGCGACCGCCTCTGCGTGTTCGCCGGCCTCGGCATGCAGGCGGCCGGTGAGCATGAACGCGCGCACGCAGTCGTCCTGGCATTCGAAAGCCTGACGCAGATAGTCGCGCGCCTCGGCCAGCGCGCCGTGCTGGCGGGCCTGCTCGGCCAATTCGCAATAGAACTGGGCGATCATCGGGGACTCGTCGTCGCCGGTCATCACTTCCAGCCGGCGTGCGTGGTCGATGGCCTTGTGCCAGTCGCGTTCATGCTGGTAGATCGCCACCAGGTGGCGCAGCGCCGAAGGCGCATGGGCATTCATTGCCACGAGGTCGCAGAACAGTGCCTCGGCGCGATCGAGCAGGCCGGCGCGCATGTAGTCTTCGCCCAGCTCAAGCAGCGCTACCGTCTTCATCGCCTCGGTCAGGCCCGGCCGCGAGACCAGATGCTGATGCAGCCGGATGGCGCGATCGACCTCGCCGCGGCGGCGGAACAGGTTGCCCAGCGCCAGGTGGGTTTCCACCGTGTCGCGGTTGTACTCGGCCAGCTTGAGGAAGACCTCGATCGCCTTGTCCTGCTCCTCGTTGAGCAGGTAATTGAGGCCGCGGAAATAGTCGGAGGAAAGCTCGCTGACCCGCATGCCCGAGCGATGCACCGCCGCCCGGCGGGCCGCGAACCAGCCGCTGGCGAAGGCGGCCGGCACCAGCAGAACCAGCACATAGAGGATGTTCATGCGCGGGCCGGCGTCTTCCCGTTGGGCCGATGCCGCCGCAGCAGGCGGCGATGGCGCAGGCTCATGCCCAGCCAGGCGGTGAGCCCTCCCAGCAGCCAGCCGATCACCAGCGCAACCAGCAGACCGGCGCCCTTGGGCAGGCTCATCCTGGCAAAGGCCAGGTCGTAGCTCACCGGGTCGGCGTTGAGCGCGCCGACGACCACACCGGCGACCACGAAGAGCGCGAGGATGAGCAGGGCAATCAATCGCATCGCGCGACTTTACCCGAATCGGCTTGAACAGGCGATTGCACGCAGGCAACAAAAAGGCAGGACCGGCTCGCGCCGCCTGCCTCGGAAAATCCACCGGAAGCCGCAGCTCCGGTTCCCGTCACCGTCAGGCCAGTTCAGCCTGCAGCGCCAGGTTCACGCGCTCGCGCAATTCCTTGCCCGGCTTGAAATGCGGCACGTGTTTGCCCGGCAAGGCCACGGCCTCGCCCGTCTTGGGGTTGCGCCCCATGCGCGGCGGCCGGTAGTGCAGCGCGAAGCTGCCAAAACCACGGACCTCGATACGCTCGCCCTCGGCCAGTGCGTGGCTCATCTGCTCGATCACGCTCTTGACCGCGAGCTCGACGTCGCCAAACGCAAGGTGGGTCTGGCGCTTGGCCAACGCCTCGATCAGTTCGGATTTGGTCATGGGTCCCCAATGTCCGTGACGTTAAACGGCGGGGCGGCCTGGCGCCGCCCCGCTTCATGCTCAAGCCATTGTAATCCTAAAGGATTACTCGGACTTGTTGAGCTGCTCCTTGAGCAGCGCGCCAAGCTTGGTGGTGCCGCCGGAAGCGGAGCCGTACTCGGCCATCGCGTCCTGCAGCTCTTCCTCGTCCTTGGCGCGGATCGAGAGCGCCAGCTGGCGACCCTTGCGGTCCATGCCGGTGAACTTGGCTTCCACCTTGTCGCCGACCTTCAGGTGCTGGGTGGCGTCGTCGATGCGCTCCTTGGCGATGTCGTTGGCGCGCAGGTAACCCTCCACGCCCTCGCCCAGGTCGATCACCGCGCCCTTGGCGTCCACTTCCTTGACGGTGCCGTTGACGATGGTGCCGCGCGGATTGTTGGCCATGAACTGGCCGAACGGATCCTGCTCCATCTGCTTGATGCCCAGCGAGATGCGCTCGCGCTCCGGATCGACCGCCAGCACCACGGCCTCGATCTCGTCGCCCTTCTTGAAGTTGCGCACGAGGTCTTCGCCGGAGGCCTGCCAGGAGATGTCCGACAGATGCACCAGGCCGTCGATGCCGCCTTCCAGGCCGATGAAGATGCCGAAGTCGGTGATCGACTTGATCTGGCCCGACACCTTGTCGTTCTTCTTGTGCATGGCGGCGAACGCTTCCCACGGATTGGAACGCGTCTGCTTGATGCCCAGCGAGATGCGGCGACGCTCTTCGTCCACGTCCAGCACCATCACTTCGGTCTCGTCGCCGACCTGCACGACCTTGGCCGGGTTGACGTTCTTGTTGGTCCAGTCCATCTCGGACACGTGGACCAGGCCTTCGACGCCCGGCTCGATCTCGACGAAGCAGCCGTAATCGGTGACGTTGGAGACCTTGCCGAACAGGCGGCTGCCGACCGGGTAACGACGCGAGATGTTGACCCACGGATCGTCGCCCAGCTGCTTGAGGCCCAGCGACACGCGGTTGCGCTCGCGGTCGTACTTGAGCACGCGCACGTCCAGCTCGTCGCCGACGTTGACCACCTCGGACGGATGACGCACGCGCTTCCACGCCATGTCGGTGATGTGCAGCAGGCCGTCGATGCCGCCCAGGTCCACGAACGCGCCGTAGTCGGTGAGGTTCTTGACCGTGCCCTTGACCACCGCACCCTCGGTCAGGCGTTCCAGCAGCTTCTCGCGCTCCTCGGAGAACTCGGTCTCGACGACGGCGCGGCGGCTGACCACCACGTTGTTGCGCTTGCGATCCAGCTTGATGATCTTGAACTCGAGGTCCTTGCCCTCGAGGTACACCGGGTCGCGGACCGGGCGCACGTCGACGAGCGAGCCCGGCAGGAACGCGCGGACGTCCTTGATGTCGACGGTGAAGCCGCCCTTGACCTTGCCGGAGATCTTGCCGGTGATGGTCTCTTCCTTGTCGAAGGCCTGCTCGAGGTCGTCCCACACCATCGAGCGCTTGGCCTTCTCGCGGGAGAGCTTGGTCTCGCCGAAGCCGTCTTCCAGGGCGTCGAGGGCAACCTTCACCTCGTCGCCTACCTGCACTTCCAGGGTGCCATCCTCGTCGCGGAACTGCTCGATCGGGACGATGCCTTCGCTCTTCAGGCCCGCGTTGATCACGACGACGTCGTTGCGGATCTCCACCACGATGCCCGTGACGATGGCGCCCGGCTTCAGCTTGGCGATGGCCTGCTGGCTCTGTTCAAACAGCTCGGCAAAACTTTCAGTCATGTTGATTCCAGAAATGAGAAAGGCCCAAAGCCCCTTGTGCGCGCCGTCGGATCAAATGCGCACGGGCTAACCGGCCCACCGGTTGTGGGTGTCGCAGAAAACGCGCCCTGACGGACCGCCCTGTCGGCACCGTTACCAAAACCCCCGCCGCGGCAGAGGCACCTAAAGCCGCGTGCAGCCTTGTCAGGACCGCACGACGGCAAATACTTTCGCGACGACGGCCTCGATCGGCATGCCGGTGGTATCCACCAGAACCGCATCGTCGGCCGGGCGAAGCGGTGCGACGGTGCGCGACGCATCGCGCTCGTCACGCGCCTCGATCTCGCGCTGAAGGGCGCCAAGTGTAACGTTCAGCCCCTTTTCCTTCAACTGCTTATAGCGTCTTTTCGCCCGCTCGGCGGCACTGGCGGTGAGAAACACCTTGAACGGGGCGTCCGGGAAGATCACCGTGCCCATGTCGCGCCCGTCGGCAACCAGGCCCGGGGCCTTGCGGAAGCCCAACTGCAGGTCGACCAGTGCCTGCCGCACCGAGGGGATCGAGGCGATCGCGGAAGCCGCGGCACCGGCGGTCTCGGTGCGCAGTTCGTCGGTGGCGTCATGGCCGTTGACGATCACCCGGATGTCACCGCCGTCTGCGGCTGCCTGAAAACGGATCTTCGTGGACTTGGCGCAGCGCGTGACGGCTTCGGCATCGGAGAGATCCAGCCCCTCGGCGCCCGCCGCATAACCGACCGCACGGTACAGCGCGCCCGAATCGAGCAACCGCCAGCCGAGCCGCTCGGCAACCAGGCGGCTGATGGTGCCCTTGCCCGAACCGGACGGCCCGTCGACGGTGAGGACTGGGACCGGCTGCGTGCGGCTCATGGGGCTCCCGGGACATCGGCAAAGACGCCATGGTAACGCCTGGGCCATTGCGCGTCGGCCATCTCGCGCTGGACCGCACCGGGGCGCATGCTATCTAGCCGCGCATCCGCCCGTCGCCGTACCTGTTCAGCCATGACCGATCTTCGCCGCGAGTTCGAACAGGCCGCCGAGGACGTCAAGCAGCTTGGCGTGCGGCCGGACAACGACACCCTGCTCCGGCTCTATGCCCTCTACAAGCAGGGCTCGCAAGGCAACGTCCAGGGCACGCCACCGGGCTTCTTCGATTTCGTGGGAACCGCCAAGCGCGAGGCCTGGGCGCACCTGGCCGGCATGTCCCAGGATGAGGCCATGCGCTGCTATATCGCACTGGTGCGCCAGTTGCTGGCCTGAAGGCCTTCCACCTCACGAGAGGAAGCCGGGCGTCCCGGCTTGCTTTCGCGCCGCCCACCCGGCACATTCATACGATCGTTTGAATGGATGCCAGCATGCACTACCCGCACCTGTTCGCCCCGCTGGAGCTGGGCCATGTCACCCTGCCCAACCGCATCCTGATGGGCTCGATGCATACCGGGCTGGAGGATCGCGCGGCCGATTACGACAAGCTCGCCGCCTACTTTGCCGAGCGCGCGCGTGGCGGCGTGGGGCTGATGGTGACCGGCGGCATAGCGCCGAGCGTCGCCGGGTGGCTCAAGCCTCTGGGCGGGCGCCTGTCGATGCCGTGGCACGCCACCCGGCATCGCAAGCTGACGCGCGCCGTGCATGCCGAGGGCGGACGCATCTGCATGCAGATCCTGCACGCAGGCCGCTACGGCTACCACCCGCTGTCGGTGGCGCCTTCCAGGCTCAAGTCGCCGATCACGCCGTTTACGCCGCGCGCCCTCTCTTCCCGTGGAGTGGAGCGCACCATCGGCGATTTCGTGCGTTGCGCGCAGCTCGCCCGCGAGGCCGGCTACGACGGCGTGGAGGTGATGGGTTCGGAGGGCTACCTGATCAACCAGTTCCTGGCCGAGCGCACCAATCGCCGCAACGACGCCTGGGGTGGCGACGCCACCCGGCGCATGCGCTTTGCGGTCGAGATCGTGCGGCGGACGCGCGAGGCGGTCGGCCGCGACTTCATCATCATCTATCGACTGTCCATGCTGGAGCTGGTCGAGGGCGGCCAGTCGTGGGAAGAAATCGTGCTGCTGGCCAAGGCGGTCGAAGAAGCCGGCGCCAGCATCATCAACACCGGCATCGGCTGGCACGAGGCGCGCGTGCCGACCATCGTGACCTCGGTGCCGCGCGCGGGTTTCGCCTGGGTTACGCAGCGGCTCAAGGGCGAGGTCAGCCTGCCGCTGGTGGCCACCAACCGCATCAACATGCCCGAGGTGGCCGAGCGCGTCCTGGCCGGCGGCGAAGCGGACATGGTGTCGATGGCGCGCCCACTGCTGGCCGATCCATCGTGGGCCACCAAAGCGCGCGCGGGACGCAGCGCCGCGATCAATACCTGCATCGCCTGCAACCAGGCCTGCCTGGACCACGTATTCCAGAACCGGCGCGCCAGTTGCCTGGTCAATCCGCGCGCATGCCATGAATCCGAATGGCTGATCGCTCCGGCCGCTCGTTCCAAGCGCATCGCGGTGGTCGGAGCGGGCCCCGCGGACCTGGCCTGCGCGACGACCCTGGCCGAGCGCGGCCACACGGTGACACTGTTCGAACAAGGTGCCCACATCGGTGGCCAGTTCAACTATGCCAAGCGCATTCCGGGCAAGGAGGAATTCCACGAAACCCTGCGCTACTACCGGCACCGCCTTGCCGAACTGCGCGTGGACGTGCGCCTGGACACCCGGGCGGACACGGCTGTGCTGCTGAGCTTCGACGAGGTGGTGGTGGCCAGCGGCGTGGTGCCGCGGCCCGTGCAGTTTCAGGGCAGCGACGATCCGCGCGTGCTGGGCTATCTCGACGTGCTCGCCCACGACCGGCCGGTCGGCGCACGGGTGGCGATCATCGGCGCCGGCGGCATCGGCTTCGACGTGGCCGAATTCCTCGCCGCGCAACCGCCCTCGCCCACCCTGGACCCGACGCGCTGGGCGCAGGAATGGGGCGTGGACCGCTCATTCACCGCTCGTGGCGGCCTGGTCCGGCCCGCGCCCGAAGCGTCCACGCGGCAGATCTGGCTGCTGCAACGAAGCGAGGGCCGTCCAGGCGCCCGGCTCAACAAGACCACCGGCTGGGTACACCGTGCCGCGCTCAAGGCCAAGCAGGTACAGATGCTGGGCGGCGTGCGATACCAGCGGTTCGACGACGAGGGCTTGCACGTCCTGCTGGACGGCCAGGCGCAGGTGCTGCCGGTCGACAACGTGGTGGTCTGTGCCGGCCAGGAGCCGAACGCCGCGCTCGCACAGCAATTGCTGGAAGCCGGACTGAAGCCGCACGTGATCGGCGGAGCCGACGTTGCCGCCGAGCTCGACGCCAAGCGGGCGATCGCCCAGGGCACCCGACTGGCGACCGAGCTGTAGCAACCGGTGGAGAAAAAGGAAAGCGCCCCGCGAACGACGCGTCGGTATCGGCTCTGGGGGAGGAGGACCGGATACCGCGGGGATAGCGTCGCTGCGGGGCGAGGGTCACAGCCACCCGGGGGGAGGGGATGGTGGCTGGACGAGGCAGACGATACGCTCGCCGTTGACCTCCATCCAATATATATTTGGCAACCGACTTATTCGCTCTTCGACTATGTTCGACTTCCGCCAGCTCCGCTACTTCGTCGCCGTCGCGGAGGAATTGAGCTTCACCCGCGCCGCCCAGCGCCTGCACATCTCCCAACCTCCGCTCTCACAGCAGATCCAGGCGCTGGAGCAGGACCTGGGCACCCGCCTGTTCGACCGTGACAGGCGCAACGTGGCGCTGACCGAACCGGGTCGCATCCTGCTGGAACAGGCGCGCCAGATCCTGGCCAAGGCCGAGGAAACCCGCGGCCACGTCGCCGATGCGGCAGCCGGTTTCAGCGGCCTGCTGCGGCTGGCCTACACCATATCGGTGACCTTCCATCGCGCCCTGCCCCAGACCCTGCTGCGCTTCGGCCAGGCGGCGCCCAAGGTGCGCATGCAACTGCACGAGATGTACAGCGAGCCGCAATTCACGGCGCTGCGCACGGACCAGATCGACGTGGGCTTCGTGCGCGACGAGCCGCGTCACGAGTCCGACGCACGCGCCCTGCGCATGGACGTGATCGACTACGAGCCGTTGCTGCTGGCGGTGCCCCGTGGCCACCGCCTGGCCGGGCAGGACAGCGTGCAGTTCGGCGAACTGGCGGACGAGGCCTTCGTCAGCCAGCCCCGCGAGCTGGCCGCAACGCTGTACGACCGGCTGGTGCAACTGGCCGGCAAGGCCGGCTTCCACCCGCTGATCCGGCAGCAGGCGCAACAGATCAACGGCCTGCTGGCGCTGGTCGCCGCAGGCATCGGGCTGGCCCTGGTGCCGGCGAGCATGCGCGTGGTGCAGCTGGGCGGCGTCAGCTACGTCTCGCTGGAGGACCCGGATGCCTACCTGCTGCTCGCCGTCGCAAGCCGCAAGGACAACCCTTCGCCGGTGCTGGCAAAGTTCCTGCAGATCGTCAAGGGCGTCGAGGAGGCGCACGACTTGTGAAAGGCCCGGACAGCCGCTACACTTGTCAGCTTGAATTTTCCCGATTTGTCCCAGGAGCTTGCCGTGAAGGTGCTTTCCTCTCTGAAGTCCGCCAAGCAGCGGCACCGTGACTGCAAG
>NZ_JABFWW010000243.1 GCF_013362045.1 Frateuria sp.
CGTTGATGCCGCCCAGCAGCACCAGGTAGCGCGCGCCAGGCGCATCCAGCACGTCGGCCGCCAGCCGCGTCACCATGCTCGCGCCCTGGCTGTAGTCGCCCTGCGCCGCGGTCACCTGGTTGCCGTCGATGCCGTCGTTGACGACCGCGCGCTCGCAGCGCGCGGCCCGCAGCCGCCCGGCCAGGCGTTCCGGATAGCTGCCGCCCGGGCTGGCGCGGAAACCGTTGGTGATGGAATCACCCAGGGCGACGATCGCGTCGGTTGCCGGGGCGGCTTCGACGTCCACGCGCGTCAGCCAGTCGTAGCCGGGAGCGATGGCCGGCTGCGGTAGCCGCGCGGCTTGCGTGAAATCCCCGGCAGCGGAAATCGCCTGGCCATAGCGCGCATCCGGATGCCAGGTGGAGGCGACCGCCGCCGCGGGCACGAACAGGCTGACCGCGACCTCTTCGCCGGCACGCACGCGCATGGCGACCGGATCGCTGTCGACGGCGCCGCCGGCGGGAATCGTCACCTCGTGCGCGCCATCGAAGGCGACAGGAGCGAAGGAACCGTCGGCCACGGCGAACGGCGGTCCTGCCGCGGGCCGGCCTACCGTGACCGCGCCGAAGTGCAGCGGCCGGTCGCCGTAGCGGTTGTCCAGATGCAGGCGCAGGCCTGCCCCGCCCGCCTCCAGGCGCACCACCTGCCGTAGCGTGCGCCCATCCACGTCCGAATTGCGCGGCGGCGCGCGCAGCACCGGGTTGGCGACCATCGGCGCGCGCAACGGGGCGGCGGCCCATGCTGCCACCCAGTGGCATTGCCCGGCGTGCGATGGCCCGGCGCTGGCCGGCGCGCCCAGCGCACCGGCCAAGGCCATCAGCATGCCGGCGCGCGTTCTCCGGCTGGCGATCGAGATCATGCGCACGCTCCCTTTGAAGGAAGCGGAGGCGGCGACGGCGGCCGGGAAGGAGTACCGCCATCGCCGTCCCGCTTACAGCTTGAAGCGCACGCCCACGCCGACGGTGCGGTCCTGGTAGCGGATGTCGCGCGGCCGCGAGTTGCCGTCGCCCCAGTACTGGTGCAGGTCCTGGCCGGTCAGGTTGGTCGCCGAGAGCACCACGGTGGTGTACGGATTGACGTCGTAGCCGACCGAAAAGTCGAGCTGGTTGGCCGGCTCGATCTCGTCGTGGTTGCCGGCCACCGTCGGCTGGGTGAAGAAGTCGATGAAGCGGCTGCGGTAGTTGTAGGCCAGGCGCGCCGAGAAACCGTACTTCTCGTACATCAGCACGGCATTGCCGTTGCGCTTGGACACGTTCTGCAGCGGCGAAGCCACGACCGGGCCGCCGATGAACTGCGGCGAGCGGGTCGAACCATCGATGTAGGTGAAGTTCAACTGCACGCCCAGGCCGCTCAACGCGCCGGGCAGGAAGTCGAAGAACTGCTGGTAGGCCACCTCGGCGCCATCCAGGTGGCCGCTGCCGGCGCTCTGCGGCGAGGACAGCTGGTAGGCCTCGCCGTTGATCGTCACGTTGGTCACGTAGTTCTGGATGTAGCCGTTGATGTCGCGGTAGAACACGCCGCCGCTGACGTAGCCGGCCGGGGCGAAGTACCACTCCAGCGAGGCGTCGTAGTTGTTCGACTTGATCGGCTTGAGGTCCGGATTGCCGCTGGCGGCTGCGCCGGCGCGGTTGATCGTGCCCGGGTTGAGCGAGATCGACGGGTTGAGCTGGCCGAAGCCCGGGTAGGTCACCGTCTTGGCGGCCACCAGGCGCAGCTGCAACGCGTCGGTGAAGTGCAGGTTGAAGCTGAGGTTGGGCAGGTACACCGGTTCGCTGGTGTCCACCGACAGCGGCGAGTAGACGCTGGTGGCCGCATTGAAGGAGTACGCGTCGAGGTTGCGCTTGACGCGCTCGACGCGCATGCCCATCAGGCCGTCCACCGGCAGCCCGAACAGCGTGGTGGCGTAGGCCGCCTGCAGGTAGCCGGCGAAGGTCTTCTCGTCGATGTTGTAGTAGCGGCCCGGGTTCACCGGCGGCCGGCCTGCCGGCAGGCCGTACAGGGCGCGGATCGCGTCGGCGTTGCCGGTGAGGTAGTCGAAGCAGCCGGTCAGCCAGGAAACCGGGATCGCCGAGGTGGTCGGCATCGAGCAGAAGTAGCTGCTCGGGAAGCGCGCGAGGACCTGGTTGGCCGGGTTGGGCGTCGCGACGATGTTGCCGGTGCCGGCGCCGCCCGGCGGCGGCGTGGAGCGTTCCACGCTGCCGGTGTACTGCGCCTTGTGGTCGGCGTAGCGCAGGCCGAAATCCAAGTAGCTGAAGAAGCTGCCGTTGATGTCCAGGTTGCCGTCGCCGCGCCATGCGTACTGCTTGCCGCGCTGGGTGTTCCAGGTCTGGAACAGGCCGTTGAGGTAGTAGTTGTTCGGGTTCAGCTGCATGTTGTTGCCCAGCGACCAGTTCTGCTGGTTGCCGGCGGTGCCGTTCCACACCGTGGTCACCGGGCCCTTGAGGAAGGTGTCGACGATGAAGGTGTTGACGTCGAACGAGGTCGAGCCGTAGGACAGGTCCGAGCTCAGGCGCAGCCGGTCGCCCTGCCACTTCACCCCGACCGCGTGCTGCATGTCGCGGCCGTGCTGCACGTGCGCCTGGGTGCTGGTCGCCGCGTAGGTGTTGCCGGTCCAGCTGCCGCCGGAGGCGTCGCAGATGGTCTGGCCAGCGTAGGGCGAGCCGTTGAGCTGGTCGGCGTAGCAGTGGTTGCCGACGGTCAGGTTGCTCGGCGTCACCGCACCGACCGGAAAGGAGAAATAGAACGGCTGGTTGTAGTCGTCCGAATCCCAGGCGTACAGGCCCTCGGCGTAGACCTCGGTGCTGTCGTTGGGCTTCCACTGCAGCGCGTAGTTGAGCTCGGGGCGCTGGCGGTAGCCGATGTTGTAGTCGGCGCCGAAGCCGTTGGGCGCGGCGATCAGGTTGCCGCCGGCGGTACGCATCGGCGTGCCGGTGCCGTCGGTCAGCACCTTCGGGAAGTCGCCCCATACCGCGTTGTACTGGTAGTGCTGCGCCATGAAGCTGGCGTTGGCCAGCGCGCCGACCTCGCCGATGCCGGTCTGCCAGCGGTCGCTCATCAGCACGCTGAAGTTGGGATCGGTGCGGCCGCCGTACTTGCTGTGCGTGGCGGTGTAGGTCGCCGCGACCTTGGCGCCGTCGAAGTCGAACGGGCGATACAGCTGCATGTCGACCACGCCGGCGATGCCGCCGTCGGGCAGGCTCGCCTCGCTGCTCTTGTAGACCTGCACCGTCTTGACCGCCGTGGCCGGCAGGTTCTGGAAGGCGAAGCCGCGGCCCACGCCGCTGAAGATCTCGCGGCCGTTGAGCGTGGTGATCACGTTCGGCAGGCCGCGCACCACCACCGAGCTGGTCTCGCCCTGGAAACCCTGCGCGATCTGCACGCCGGTGATGCGCTGCATGGCGTCGGCCACGCTGTTGTCCGGCAGCTTGCCGATGTCCTCCGCGACGATCGAGTCGACCACCATGCGCGCGTCCTGCTTGAGCGTCTGCGCGCTGGAAAGGCTCTGGCGCAGCGGCGTCACGGTCACCTGCGAAAGATCGACCACGCGCTTCTTGGCATCGCGTTCGGCGGTGCCCTTCTTCGGCGCCTTGGCCTGGCCCGCCTGCGCCGTATCGGTCGATTGCGCGGCATCGGCGGGCGCCGGCGCGTTTTGCGCATGCGCCGGGGCGAACGCCGCGGCGATCGCGGCAGCGAGGATCGTCACGGAAATACGGTTGCGGTACATGAGTGGAAACCTCCCGTCAGAAGATCGTTGGCCGCCGGTCGTGCCGGGGGCGTTCTTGGTCTGGCCCGCCGCGGGTGCGCGCACCGCGCGGCGGGAAAATGGGGAAAACCTCACGGCGTCGTCGCGCCGGCCGGTGCGGGGTAGCTCGCCGCCGCTGCCGGCACCACGCCGCGCGGCGCATGCGAGAGCGCGCGCAGGACGTCGGCCTCGCGCTGGCGGTAGGGGGTACCGTCGCCGTGCAGCAGGTCGTGGAACCACAGCGTCGGCGGCTGCAGGGTGTAGGGACGCCGCCAGGAATCCCACGGCAGCGTGGTCTGCGTGCGCCCTTCGACGAAGCCCCAGTTGACCATGCCCACGTCGAGCTTCTTGGCCAGCGGCAGCACGCCGTCGATGGTGGAGCCCGCGCCGCGCGCCATGTACTCGGTGCAGATCAGCGGACGGCCGTAGCGCGCCAGCTGCTTCACGCGGCCGGCGAATTCCTCCGGCCAGCCGTAGTTGTGGAAGCTGATCACGTCGGACTGTTCCAGCTGCGTGCGCTCGACCGCATTGAGCTTGGCCGGATCGGACCAGTCCTCGTCATGCCACAGGCCGCTGGTGAGCGGCTGCGTGGGCGAGGCGCTGCGCGCCCAGGCGAACACCTGCGGCAGCAGCCGGGCGACCAGCGCCACCTTGTCCTTCGGCTCGCGCGCGTCGTAGTCGCCGCCGCCGGGGTTGTCCGGTTCGTTCCACACGTCCCAGGCGAGCACGCGCGGGTCTTTCGCAAAGTGCCCGACGATGTCCTTCACGTACCGCTCCAGCCGCGGGTACTGGCCGGGGTCGGCCATCGCCACGCCCGGGCTCTGTACCCAGCCGGAGTTGTGCACGCCGGGGATCGGCGGATGTTGCGGACCCAGCTTGGGCTCGGGATCCCAGCAGGAATCGAACAGCACGAAGATCGGCTTGATGCCGTGCTTGTGCGCGATGGCAAGGAACTGGTCGATCCGCTGCGTGAAGCCCTGCGGGTCCTGCTGCCACAGCAGGTCATGCAGGAACACGCGCATGGTGTTCATGCCCAGCTGCTGCGCCCAGCCCAGTTCCTTGTCGATGCGTGCCGGATCGAAGGTGGCTGCCTGCCACATCTCCAGTTCGTTGATGGCGTTCGCCGGCACGTAGTTGCTGCCCAGCGGCCAGGACTGGTGTGCGTACCAGGCGTGCGCCTGCGCCGGTGTCCAGCGCGCCGGGGCATCGGCGGCCGGCGTGCGCGGGGCGATGAGCGCCGCCGTAGCGAATGCCAGGGCCAACAGTGCGTGTTTCATGCCATCTCCCTCGTAGTGCGTTGCGCTTGCGCCGGGCAAACGCTCCCCCTGGGCGCCCGCCTCGGGCGCCCTTGCGGTGTGGTCGGCCGGGTCAGCGCGCGCTGCGCGCCGGCTCGGTGGTGAAGCGGTAGACGATCAGGTTGCGATAGGTATGCCCAGGGTCCAGCCGAGCCGAGCCGAAGGCCGGCTGGTTGGGCGTGTCCGGATACAGCTGCGGCTCCAGCACGAACGCGTCGCCCTGGCGGTACACGTGCCCACCGGTGCCCACGGTCGTGCCGTCGAGAAAATTGCCCGAATAGAACTGCAGGCCCGGCTGGTCCGAGCTCAACGTGAGCACGCGGCCCGAGCGCGGGTCCTCCACGCGCGCGACCATGCGCGGCGCCGGCGCCGCCTTGCGGCTGATCACCCAGTTGTGGTCGTAACCGCGGCCGTTGAGCAGTTGCGGATCGGCGATGCGGATGTCGCGGCCGATCGCCTTGGGCTTGCGGAAGTCGAACGGCGTGCCGGCGACCTGGCGGATCTCGCCGGTGGGGATGGAGCCGGCGTCGACCGGCAGGAACGCATCGCCGGCGATGGTCAGGCGCTGCTCCATCACGCTGCCCGAGCCCTCGCCCGAGAGGTTCCAGTAGGCGTGGTTGCTGAGGTTGACGAGGGTGGGCTTGTCGGTGGTGGCGCGGTACTCGATCGACAGCCGGTCCTGGTCGTCCAGCGTGTACACCGCGGTGACCGACAGCTTGCCGGGGTAGCCCATGTCGCCATCCGGGCTGACGTAGGTCAGCGTCACGCTGGCCTTGTCCGCGTCGTGGTTCACCGCCGCCACGGTCCACAGCACCTTGTCGAAGCCGCGCGTGCCGCCATGCAGCGAATTGGGGCCATCGTTGACCGGCAGCTGGTAGGTGCGGCCGTCCAGAACGAAGCGGCCCTTGGCGATGCGGTTGGCGTAGCGGCCCACCGTGGCGCCGAAATACTGCGGCTTCTCCAGGTAGCCCTTGAGCGTGGGATAGCCAAGGGCGATGTCGGCCAGATGCCCGTCGCGGTCCGGGACGCTGACCGACTGCAGGCTGGCGCCGTATGCGATCACCCGCGCGGACAGCCCGTGCGAGTTGGTCAGCAACACCGAATCCACGCTGCGGCCGTCCGGCATCGTGCCGAAGGTTTCGCGCTTGGCCGCGCTCCCGGCATGCGCGGTCATCGACAGCGCCACCAGCCCGAGCATCGAACCCATCCACCCTGCACGTCGCATGTCCCCAGCATCCCTTTGCCACCCGTCGGAGTGGAGGCATGCAAGCACATTGTATGATTATCGTGCAAGTGTTCCGGCGCCTGGAAAATTTCTTTGTGCGTCGCGGCACTGCAGGCGCCGCGACGTGCGCGACGGTCGCCTTTCGCATGGCGATGCGGTTTTCCCGCAAGGCACTCGGGCAGGGTACTGGCCGATCGGGCGCCGCAAATTTCGCAGCGCATCATCGGCGCATCGAGGGCCCGTTCGGATGCGCCGGAAAAATTGCGCTGTCGCACCTTGGCAGAACGCGCATCCAGTGCTTATAGTCGGTTTGTATGACAAACCGCTTGGGCACCGCCGGCGCCCGCCGGCACGCAATGGACAACGCCACTTGGGACTGCACCACATGAGGAAGCCGATCGCCGTCCGCAGCCTGTATGGACACGTGATGCACGAGCTCGGGCAACGCATCGTGAGCGGCAAGGTCAAGCCGGGCGAGGTGCTGCCGCGCGAGGAGACGCTCGCCGAAAGCCTGCAGGTCAGCCGCACCGCGTTGCGCGAGGCGCTCAAGGTGCTCTCGGCGAAAGGCCTGATCGAATCGCGTACCGGCGTCGGCGCGCGCGTGCTGGAGAAGCGCCACTGGAACCAGCTGGACGCCGACGTGCTGGCCTGGCGCTGCGCCTCGATGCCGACCGACGACTTCGTCGACAAGCTGGTGGAGATGCGCGAGGTGATCGAGCCGGCCGCCGCCGCCAGCGCCGCGCGCCGGCGCACCACCGAGCAGCTGGCCGCGATCGACACCGCCTACCGCGCGATGGACGCGGCGCAGACGCTCGACGAATGGACCGCTGCCGACCTGCAATTCCACGACGCGGTGCTGCACGCCACCGGCAACGAGCTGCTGCAGTCGCTGTTCTCGGTGATCGAGACCGCGCTGGGCACCTTCTTCACCCTGTCGGCGCGCACCGCCAGCACCTTCAAGTAGTCGCTGCCCCATCACCTGAAGGTGCTGGAGGCGATCCGCCGCAAGCAGCCGGAGGTGGCGCGCAAGGCGATGCAGTCGATGATCGCCGACTCGCAGGCGAACCTGCAGCAAAGCCGCGGCCGCGCCCGCAAAAAGGCCAGCGCGTGATCACGCCGCTGATCGGCCTGGACTGGGGCAGCACGCGGCTGCGCGCCTACCGCTTCGACGAGGCGGGCGGCGTGGCGCAGACGCGCGCGCTGCCCTGGGGCAGCCGGCACCTGCCCGAAGGCGGTTTCGCCGAGGCGTTCGCGCAGGCGGTCGAGGGTTGGCCGCGCGCGCCGGTGCTGGCCTGCGGCATGGTCGGCAGCCGCGGCGGCT
>NZ_JABFWW010000293.1 GCF_013362045.1 Frateuria sp.
GGTCGGGCAGCGGCGGCAGCGCGCCGATCGCCTCGTCCACCACCTCCGGGAAGCAGGCCAGCACGAGGTCGCACCCGGCGGCCAGATGTGCCTTGACGCGCGCGCCCACGCCGCCCGCGGCGCCGGCGGCGGCCATGCTGATGTCGTCGCTTATGACGACACCGGCAAAGCCCAGCTCGCCACGGAGGATGCCCTCGATCCACCTGCGCGAGAAACCCGCCGGCCGATCGTCGACCGCCGGATAGATCACGTGCGCCATCATCACCGCTTCGGCATGCGCCTCGATCGCTTCGGCGAACGGGCGCAGGTCGGCTTCGCGGATGGTTTCCAGCGGCCGGGGGTCGATCGCCTGCGCCTTGTGCGTGTCGGCGGCCACCGAGCCGTGGCCGGGGAAATGCTTGAGCACCGCGGCCATGCCGCCCAGGTGCATGCCGCGCACGTAGGCCTGGGCCAGTTCGCCGGCGATCGCCGGATCGTCGTGGAAGGCGCGCGGGCCGATCGCGGCGCTGCCGCGGGCCAGGTCCACGACCGGAGCGAAGCTGAAGTCCACGCCGCAGGCGCGCAGTTCGCTGGCCATCACCCAGGCGTGTTCCTCGGCGAGGCGCACGGCGTTCTCGGGGCCGAAGGCATAGGCCGCGCCGATCTTCGAAAGTGCCGGCAGCCGGGTGAAGCCTTCGCGGAAACGCTGCACCGGACCGCCTTCCTGGTCGACCGCCACCAGCAGCTGATCGCTACCCGCCTCGCGGATGGACTCGGTCAGCGCGGCCAACTGCTCGCGGCTGGCGTAGTTGCGCGCGAACAGGATCACGCCGGCGACGCCTGGCTGCCGCAGCCAGTCGCGCTCGCGCGGTTCCAGCTCCAGTCCGGCCAGGCCGATCAGCAGCATGCCGGCGCTCCCGTGCTATCGCTTGCATCGGCAGCGGCGCGCTCCGCGTCCGACCAGCGGGCGAACGGATGCGCGATAAGGTTGACGTTGTAGTAGCGCGCCAGCGAGCTGACCTCGCGGCCCAGCCAGGCTGGGCGAGGGAAGCCTGCATCCACGGCAGGCAGCTCGACCTCGGCCACCACCAGGCCGGCGTTGTCGCCAAGGAACTCGTCGATCTCGAACAGCGTGCCGTCGACGTCGACGTGGTGGCGGACTTTCTCCAGCACGCCATCGCACAGGGAGGCGAGCATCGCCTCGGCATCGGCCAGTGGCAGCGCGTATTCGAATTCGGCTCGTTCGATGCCGAGCGTGGCGCTCTTGATGTTCAGCCATGCCTGCTCGCCTGCCCGGCGCACCCGCACCGAGGCGTGCGCCAGGCCCTCGTGCAGCGCCCTGGCGCCGACCAAATAGCCCTGTGCGATCCGCTCGCTGCGCACGATGGCCTGGCGCCAGCGTTCGTTACCCAACAGGAATTTGCGTTCGATCTCAGTGGCCATGGCCGGGTTTCATCAAAGGAACGGAAAGCATAGCGTGGTCGGTCGTGATCGCCGCGCCTGAGGGTTTTTGATGTGCCCCTGCAAAACCTCGATCCCTCCGAGGAGAGGTTTGGGTGAGGTGCCGACCCGCGGGGATGCCCGCCAAAACCGAAGCAAGGACCTTCCCCTCTCCCCAGCCCTCTCCCCTGGCCTGTGCCGGGGAGAAGCAGCTCTTTCGCGCGACTCAGCGGCGTTCGAACAGGGCGATGGATTCGACGTGCGCAGTGTGCGGGAACATGTCCATCACGCCGGCGGCCGCGAGCCGGAAGCCGTGGCGGTGCACCAGCAGGCCGGCATCGCGCGCGAGCGAAGCGGGGTGGCAGGAGACGTAAACGAGGCGGTCGGTGCCCTTGCGGGGCAGATAGTCCAGCACCTGCTCGGCGCCGGCGCGCGGCGGGTCGAGCAGGATCTTGTCCCACGACGCGCGCGCCCAGGCGGTGCCGCGCTGGTCCTCGAACAGGTTGGCGACATGGAACTGCGCGTTGGCGATGCCGTTGCGCGCCGCATTGGCGGCGGCGCGCTCGACCAGGCCGTGCTCGCCCTCGACGCCGGCCACCTCGGCCACGCGCCGCGCGATCGGCAGGGTGAAGTTGCCCAGGCCGCAGAACAGGTCGAGCACGCGATCGGCCGGCTGCGGATCGAGCAATTCCATCGTGCGCGCCAGCATGCGCCGGTTCATGCCGGCGTTGACCTGCACGAAATCCAGCGGCTGGAATTCCAGCTCGACGTCGGCCACGCCCTCGCCCACCGGCAGCCGGAAGGTGAGCCGCGGCTGCTCGGGCCACAGCGGATGCACGCTGCTGACGCCGCCTGGCTGCAGGTAGATCGCAAAGCCATGCGCCTGGCCGAAGGTGACCAATGCCTGCGTGTCGCGCTCGCTCAGCGACTTCAGGTGACGGAACACCAGGGCGATGGTGTCGTCGCCGGCGGCGAACTCGATCTGCGGAATGTCGTCGGCCGCGTCCATGCTGCCGACCAATTGCGCCAGCAGGCCGATCCGTTCGCCCAGCGCCGGGTGCACCACGTCGCAATGGGTGATGTCGGCCACGAAGCGTGGGTTGGCCTCCTCGCGAAAGCCCACCAGCACGCGGCCCTTCTTCGCCACCGAGCGCACCGACAGCCGGCCCTTGCGCCGGTAGCCCCAGGGTGCGTCGGTGAGCGGCTCGAGCCAGCGCGCCGGCTCGACCTTGCCGATGCGCGCAAAGTTGTCCGACAGCACGCGCTGCTTGGCCTGGATCTGCGCCGGCGCATCCATGTGCTGCAGCGAGCAGCCACCGCACTGGCCGAAATGGGCGCAACGCGGCTCGACGCGGTGCGGCGAGCGCTCGAGCACCTCCAGCGTCTGCGCCTCGTCGAAATTGCGATGGCGCTTGCGGATGCCGAGGCGCACCTGCTCGCCCAGCAGCGCCCCGCTCACGAACACGGTCTTGCCGTCGATGCGGGCGACGCCGCGGCCGTCATGGGCCAGGTCGGTGATGGTGGCTTCGAATTCTTTCATGGCACTCGTAAAACGCCTGCGCCCGGATCGGGCGACCCGGGCGCAGCATCAAGCTTGTGAGGAATGGGCGGCCTACTTCTGCTTCCAGGCGCCCGCGGCGTCCTGATAATACCAGCCGGCATGCGCGCGCTCGATCCAGCCCTTGGCGAAGGTCTCGCGGATCTGCGGCTCCCACTCCGGATGGCCATTGGCACGCGCGATCTCGTGGTACAGCGCATTGCGGTCGTTGTTCTCGTCGGCCACCGCGGCGGAGGCCTGTGCGCGCTGGCTGAGCGGGATCTTGCCCGCATCGCGCACGGCGACCAGGCCGTCGCGGCCGAAGCCGACGGCGCCCGCATCGAGCAGCGCCTTGAGCGTGCCGCCGAAGCGCGCCTGCATGCGCCCGCGGATCGCCTCGGCGGCGGGTGTCTGCACGCGGATGTCGGGCGTCTGCGCAGCCTCGGCGGCGGGCACCAGCAGGTCGAGCAGCATCGCCGAGGGCTGCGCAGGCTCCTGCGTCTGCGGCGCGGGCTTGGCGTTCCGGGCGGGCGGGGCTCCCTGGTCGATCACCGTGCCGATGAAGCGGTCGGCGGCCTTCTGCGCAGCGGCCTCGGGAAAGTACACGTTGATCGTGACGCAACCGACCAGGGCCACCAGCATCGTGGTCAGCAGGACATAGACGAGCTTGCGCATGATGGGCTCCTGTGGGATCAGCGTATCTGCGGGCCGCCGCCTTCGGTGGCCGCCTTCAGGCGGTTCACCAGGGTGGGCCAGTCGACCTCGTGCTGGTGGCCGACGACCTCCAGGTGCGGCAGGCCGCTGCCGTCGACGATAGTGTAACCGTCGCCGCTATTCTCCAGTCCGCTCATGTGGCAGACGGTGCCGGACAAGGTGCAGTTCAGGCCGATCCGCTTGTAGCCGAAGGTCTTGAACAGCTTCAGCACCGCACCCTGCAGGCCGGCGGCAATGCCGCCTCCACCCACGGAAGTGAGGTTGTTGACGGCGCGCTGGCTGATCCGTCCGCCCTGGTCGGCAAGCAGGTGCGCGTCGAACGCCACCGGCTTCCAGCCGACCAGGCGCAAGTTGCCGATGCTCCCATTGAGCGGTCCGGTGATGCTGCCGAAGTCGAACACGCTGGTGACCGCGGCCAGGTCCAACTGGCGCAGGCTGATGTCCGCGGCCAGCACCGGGCTGGGGCCGAGCGGCTGCGCCAGCGCAAGCCGGGTGATGTCGATGAAGCCGTCGAACACGTTGACCGACAGGCCGCCGGCCAGCTCCACGGTGTCGTCCACCCAGCGCAGCGAGGGAATCGCGCCGCCCAGCGTGCCGGGAAACTGCGGCCAGCCCATCGCCTTGCTGAAGGCAGCCATGTCCACGCCGGTGACGGCCAGCGAGGTCGAAAGGCGCTGCCCCTTGGCGGCGGCCGGGCGCCAGTCCAACTCGCCTACCCGCACCGTGCCGCCGAACAGCGCCATGGCGAGCGGCTGGGTCAGCGCAAGGACGCCGCCCTGGCTTCGCCATTGCGCCTGTGCCCTGCCCAAGGGCAGGCGATACAGCTGCAGGCCGCGCCAGCCCAGCAGCGTGGCCGGGCGATCCGACTGCGCGGACCAGTCCAGGCCGCCGTTGAGGTCGTCGATCGCCAGGCGTCCGTCAGCGGTCGCCAGGCCCAGGTGATCGGCGGCGAAGGCGAAACCGTGCGGACCGTCGACGCGCAGGTCCAGGTTGCCGCTCAGGGCGCCGGTCGTCCGCACGTCGTGCAGGCCCATCGTGTCCAGCCAGGCCGAACCGTAGCGCTCGTAGGCGGCAGGAAAGCGCGCCTGGAAGCGCTCGAAGCGCAGCTTCTCCAGGTTGCCCCTGGGGCCGAAGCCGAGCGCACCGTCCAGTTGCAGCGCATCCGGGTCGTTCACGCGCAGCCGGCCGATGTCCAGCACGCCGCCGCCAGCGGTCGCGGCGAGGTTCAGCTGCACCGGATGCGCGGGCAGCTTCGCGTAGACCGGGCCCAGCAGCAGCTCGCCACCGCGCAGGGTGGCATCCAGGGTCATCCGCGCCAGCCCGCCCTGCGTGTCGATGCCCAGCCGCCCGTTGCCGTTCACGCCCTGTCCGGCCAGCGTGCCCGCGGGCGTATCGAAACCGACGCCGGCCAGGCTGAACTCGCCGGAGGACTGGACGCCGTTGTCATGCACGTCCAGCGCCAGTTCCGCATCCAGCCGGCCACCGGTAGGCCGGCCCGACCAGACCGTGCCGAGCAGCCCAGCCAGCCAGTTGGCCGGCAGGTTCTTGAGGGTGATCTGCGCGTGGCTGGTCTGGTCCAGCGGGACCCAGGCGCTGGCGCGCGCCTTCGCCTGCGTGATGTCGGCCTGCAGGGTGTTGGCGCGGGCATCGACGGCCAGATGCACGTCCGCGTTGCCGAGCGCATTGCCCGGCGCGCCGCGTAGCGCGAGCGTACCGTCCAGCAACCAGCGCATCTGCACGTCGCGCGAGAGCGCCCCTTCCAGATCCAGCCCCACGCGGCGCCAGCCCATCGCCGGGATATCCGCCCGAGCCGCGTGCAGCCTGAGCGACAGCCCGCCCTTGCCATCGTCGCCCACATGCAGGCTCACCTGCTGCAGCTGCACGCCGGGCGCGGCGATCGCCCTGGCCGTCAGGTCGACGTCCGCGCGGGCCGGCACGGCCCATGCCGTGGCGAACAGCAGGCACAGGCACGGCAGCAGGCGGCGAAATCGGGGAAGCATGTGCCATCATTTTGCCAAAGACAGCTGAACGACACGGATTGCGTCATGCCTACAGCCGCCCCTTTGCGCCACGCGCCTGCACCGATTCTTCCCCTTCCCTATGTGCTGGTGGCCGACGACGATGCCGCCAGCCGTCGTTTCCTCGGCGAAGGCCTGCGTGCGCTGGGTGCACAGGTGCACGAATGCGCCGACGGCCAGGTGGCGCTGGCGCAGGCGACCATCGAAACCTTCGACCTGCTGCTGCTCGATTGCCGCATGCCCGGTGCCGGCGCACGCGACGTGCTTGCCGCCTTGCGCGCCGATGCCCAGGCGCGCTCGGCCGATGCGTTGGCGGTAGCCACCAGCGCCGAGCTCTCGCCCGAGGACCGCCGGCAACTGCTGGCCGCCGGTTTCAGCCAGGTCCTGCTCAAACCCTGCGAACTGGATGCGCTGCGCCCGCTGATGGCGCTGGCCCGCAGCAGCGGGCGGCATGCGCCGCTGCTGGACGATGCGGCCGGGCTGGCCAGCAGTGGCGACGCCACGACCATGCGAGCCCTGCGCAGCCTGTTGCGCGAGGAGCTGGCGGCCTTGCTGCAGGAGCTCGACCGCTTCTGCACCGAGCCGCCCCGACTGGTCGAGCGGCTGCACCGCCTGCGCTCGGCCTGCGGCTTCTGCGGCGCGCCGGCACTGTCGGCGCAGGCGGCGCACTTGCAGCGGCAGGTGGAAGCTGACGGTTCGGTGGCCGAAGGGGCGCTGGAACGGTTTCGTCGCGCGCTGATCGCGACGCTGGCGGTACTGAACCGCTGAAGAGCGGCCGGGAGGGCGAACGTCCGGGGATCCGCTGGAACGTCCGCCGTCGGCAACGGCTAGCGGCGTGACATCGCCGCGGCCAGCACGCGCCAGGCATGCAGTTCGCCGCCGCCCAGGTGGAAGCGGATGGTCTCGCGCATCAGGCGCCGCAGCGCCGCCAGGCCGACGGCATCGGGACACCGGTCCGCGGCCAGCGCCAGCAGATGCTCGCCGAGCACCGCCCGTTGCGCGCCCGCCGGACATGCCACCGGGCCGTGCTCGGCCTGGTAGCGGTACCAGCGGTCCGGTGCGAGCGGCTCGCCGCTGTCGGCTTCATATTCCAGTTGCAGCGCATAGCCGATCGCCGCCAGCAGGTCGCGCTCGAAGCGGCGCAGTTGCCAGGCCAGCGTGCCGGGCACGGCCAGCCGCGCCAGCGTGCGCGCATAGGCATCGAACAGGTCCGGTTGCGGGTCCTGGCGGCCGGTGAGGCGCACCACCAGTTCATTGAGGTAGAGCCCCGCCAGGCCGGCGTCCCCGGCCAGCCGCAGCGGCATGCCGGCCGGCTCGGCGCCACGCAGGGTCGCCAGCTCGCCGCGCAGCAGCAGATCCATGGCCAGCGGCTGGAACGGCTCGAGCTGGGCGCGTTGCAGCCGCGCACGTTCGCGCCGCACGCCACGCGCGACCACGCCCAGCCGGCCATGGTCGCGGGTGAGGCATTCGAGCAGCAGCGACGTTTCGCGGTAGGGCCGCGAGTGCAGGACATAAGCGGGCTGCTGGTCGAAGAGCATGGGCGTCTGGGACGAAACGGGGAATGGATGACGGGTGGCTGATCTTCAGCCGGGAAGGGTCAGCGCGCCAGCGACGCACCCGCGCCAGCCTTATGTTCCCGTTCCCAAGGCCCCGCTACCGGCCTCAATCGGTATACCCGAGCTTCTTCAGCATCGCCTCGTCGTCCACCCAGCCTTCGCGTACCTTCACCCACAGCTTGAGGAAGACCTTGCGCTCGAACAGTCGCTCCATGTGGCGGCGGGCGGCGCTGCCGATGGCCTTGAGCTGGGCGCCGCCTTGCCCGATCACGATCGCCTTCTGGCCCTCGCGCTCGACCCAGATCACCGCATGGATCTCGGCCACGCCGTCGTCGCGGTCCTTGAACTGCTCGATCTCGACCGTGGTGGCATACGGCAGCTCCTGGTCGAGCCGGAGCATCAGCTGTTCGCGCACCATCTCGGCGGCGAGGAAACGCTCGCTGCGGTCGGTGATTTCGTCCTCGCCGAACACCGGCGGGCGGACCGGCAGGCGTTCCAGGATCGCCCGCTCCAGTTCCTTCAGGCCCTTCTGCTTGAGGGCGCTGACGTAGTGGATGTCCTCGAAATGGTGGTGCGCCGCCAGTTCGGCGACGAACGGCAGCAGCGCCCCCTTGTCCTTGGCCAGGTCCACCTTGTTGATGGCGAGCAGGCGCGGCACGTTCTGCTCGACCAGGGCGGCGTAAAGCGCTTCGTCCTCATCGGTCCAGCGGCCGGCCTCGATCAGCTGCACGGCCAGGTCCACTTCCGCCATCGCGGTGCGCGCGGCACGGTTGAGGCTGCGGTTCATGGCGCGCTTGGCGCCGCGGTGCAGGCCCGGCGTGTCCACGTACATCACCTGCCCCGCCTCGCTGGTGGCGATGCCCAGGATGCGGTGGCGGGTGGTCTGCGGGCGCGGGCTGACGATCGACAGTCGGAAGCCGATCAGCGCGTTGAGCAAGGTCGACTTGCCGACGTTCGGGCGGCCGACCAGCGCGACCGCGCCGCAGCGGAAGTCCTCGTGCGGCAACTCGCCGGCAGCTTCGATGGAATCATTCATGGGGATGGAGCCTGGCTGGCGGGGGACAAAGCATGGCGCCGCTGCGCCCACGGCGCCAGCGACGAAGCAGGAAGGGAAGGTTCAGGCGGGCGGCAGCGGTGCGGCCAGGTGGCCGAGCACCATTTCGGCGGCCTCCTGCTCGGCCGCGCGGCGGCTGGGGCCGCTGGCATGGACCTGCAGCGGCGCCGGTTCGGCGATGCTGCAGGCGACGTCGAAGATCTTGGCGTGGTCGTCGCCCTGGCTGCCGGTCAGCTGGTAGACCGGCAGCGGCAGGCCGCGCGCCTGCAGCCACTCCTGCAGGCGCGTCTTGGCGTCCTTGGAGGATTTGGGCAGGTCCGCCACGCGCTGAGCGAACAGGCCGCGGACCATGTCGCGGCAGTGGGGAAAGCCGCCATCGAGATAGACCGCAGCGACCAGCGCCTCGAACGCGTCGGCCAGGATCGAATCGCGCCGATGGCCGCCGCTTTTCAGTTCACCGGGCCCGAGCTTGAGCCCGTCGCCCAGTTCCAGCTCGCGCGCGAGCACCGCCAGCGCCAGGCCATTGACCAGCTGTGCGCGCAGCCGGGAAAGCTCGCCTTCGCTGGCACGCGGGTGCGCCTCGTAGAGCATCTCCGCGACGATCGCGCCGAGCAGCGCATCGCCCAGGAATTCCAGCCGCTCGTTGTTGGGCCGGCCTACGCTGCGGTGGGTCAGGGCCAGCTCGGCGAGCGATGGATCGCGGAAACGGTAATCCAGCTTCACGTGCGGTCAGAGCGCCACATTGCCCCGCAACAGCACGCTCTTGTCGAAGTGCAGCAGGAAATCGATGTTGTAGACGAACGGAATCTGCTTCTCGTAGCTCACATGCAGCACGCTGCCGGCGTTGGAACGGTCGATGGTGATGTCCTGCGGCCGGATGGTGGCGTCGTCCACGTACTGGAAACCCATCTTGAACATCAGGTCGCGGCGGATGTCGTCCAGCGACTTGCCGTCCGTACCGCTGGTCGCGATCTGGTTCATCGCCTTGGACACGCCCATGTACTCGGAATAGGCCGGCACCAGCTTCATCGCCATGAAGCCGAAGAATGCCACCACCGCCAGGACGATCAGGAACCCGATCAGGGTGATGCCCGCTTGCTTGCTCTTCATAGTCCCCTCGCTATGCCGCCCAGGCGGCTTGCCTCGTCTGCATGATTCTCGCGCGCCGCCCGGCGCGCGTCACGGGCGCTACAGCGGCGCCCGTCACGTCCTGCGTCAATGGATGATCCTGCCGATGCGGGAGAAGTCGATCCAGCCGTTGCCGGCGCCTTTCCAGCTCAGCCAGATCAGGAACGCCTTGCCGGCCAGGTTCCGCTCCGGCAGGCAGCCCCACCAGCGGCTGTCGGTGCTGTTGTAGCGGTTGTCGCCCATCACGATGTAGCAGCCGGCCGGCACCTTGGAGGGCACCTTGTCGTTGGGGATGGACAGCGGCATCGAATAGGCCGGCATGCGGGCGATCATGTGGTCGATGTTGCCCGCGCCGGCGGACCGCGGCAGGTGCTCGGTCCACACGGTGGCGCCGTAGTCGCGCATCAGCCGCGACTCATCGCCGTTGGAGCGGCCCTGGAAAGGGCCGATCAGGCCGGCGGTCACCGGCTTGCCGTTGACGAGCAACTGGTCGCCGTGCGATTCGATGGTGTCGCCCGGCAAGCCGATCACGCGCTTGATCCAGTTCTGGTTCGGCACCGGCGCGTGCGGATCGGCGCAGCTGATGTCGCCGCTGCGCACCCATTGGCCGTTGTCGTCCTGGCACAGGTAGCCGGGGAACCGGAACACCACCACGTCCCCGCGCCTGGGTTCGCCCAGGGACAGGAACTTGTTGTTGAACGCCGGCATGCGCAGGCCGTAGGCGAATTTGTTGACCAGGATGAAGTCGCCCACGTCCAGCGTCGGCATCATCGAGCCGGAAGGGATCCGGAACGGCTCGGCCACGAACGAACGCAGCACCAGCACCACCAGCACCACCGGGAACAGCGAGCGCGCCCAGTCAACCGGCATCGGCTCGTGATAGGCCTCCCCGGCTGCATCCAGGCGTGCCTTGCGCCGCTTGTAGAAGAACAGCCGGTCCAACCCCCACACCACGCCGAACAGCACGGTAAGGGCAAGCAGGATGGCGGAGAAATCGAATTCCATGTGGGGCTCCTATGGGAGCGGGGAACAGGGAGCGGGAAACGGGAAGCACGAGCCTGGCCGCGGCCTGCTCGTTCCCCGTTTCCCGCTCTCTGTTCCCCGCCTCACTATTTATCCACTTTCAGCACCGCAAGGAAGGCCTCCTGCGGGATTTCCACGCGGCCGACCTGCTTCATGCGCTTCTTGCCTTCCTTCTGCTTTTCCAGAAGCTTCTTCTTGCGGCTGACGTCGCCGCCGTAGCACTTGGCCAGTACGTTCTTGCGCAGCGCCTTGACCGTGGAGCGGGCGATGATCTGCGCGCCGATGGCCGCCTGGATCGCCACGTCGAACTGCTGGCGCGGGATCAGGTCCTTCATGCGTTCGACCAGTTCGCGGCCGCGCCGGTCGGCATGGCTGCGGTGGACGATCAGGCTGAGCGCGTCGACGCGGTCGCCGTTGATCAGCACGTCCACGCGCACGAACGGGCCGGCCTCGAAGCGCTCGTGGTGATAGTCCATCGAGGCGTAGCCGCGCGAGACGGACTTGAGGCGGTCGAAGAAGTCCAGCACCACTTCGGCCAGCGGCATCTCGTAGCTGATCTGCACCTGCGTGGCCATGTACTGGATGGAGCGCTGCACGCCGCGCTTTTCCTCGCACAGGGTGATGATGTTGCCGATGTAGTCCGGCGGGGTAAGGATGTTGGCCACGATGATGGGTTCGCGGACCTCCTCGATTTGCGGCACCGGCGGCAGTTTCGCGGGATTGTCCAGCGCGAGCACGGTGCCGTCGGTCTTGAGCACCTCGTAGACCACCGTCGGCGCGGTGGTGATCAGGTTGAGGTCGTACTCGCGCTCCAGGCGCTCCTGCACGATCTCCATGTGCAGCATGCCCAGGAAGCCGCAGCGGAAACCAAAGCCCATCGCCTCGGAGGACTCGGGTTCGAAGAACAGCGCAGCGTCGTTCAGGCGCAGCTTGTCCAACGCCTCGCGCATCGCCGGGTAGTCGTCGGCCGACACCGGGAACAGGCCGGCGAACACGCGCGGCTGCATGGTCTGGAAGCCGGGCAGCGGCTTGTCGGCCGGCTTGGCCGCCAGCGTGAGCGTGTCGCCGACTGGCGCGCCGTGCACGTCCTTGATCGAGGCGTTGATCCAGCCCACCTCGCCGGCGCCGAGCTTGTCGAGCTTCTTGCGCTTGGGCGTGAACACGCCGACGTCGTCGACCTCGTGCACGCGCCCGGTGGACATCACCAGCAACTTGTCGCCGGGCTTGATCTCGCCCTGCATCACGCGCACCAGCGAAATCACGCCGAGATAGTTGTCGAACCAGGAGTCGATGATCAGCGCCTGCAGGCGATCAGTGTCGCGCGGCTGCGGGGGCGGGATGCGCGCAACGATCGCCTCCAGCACCTCGACCACGTTGAGGCCGGTCTTGGCGCTGATCGCCACCGCATCGTCCGCGTGGATGCCGATCACCGCCTCGATCTCGCCCTTGACCTTTTCCGGGTCGGCGGTGGGCAGGTCGATCTTGGTGAGCACCGGCACCACTTCCAGGCCCTGCTCCACTGCGGTGTAGCAGTTGGCGACCGACTGGGCTTCCACGCCCTGCGCGGCGTCGACCACCAGCAGCGCGCCCTCGCAGGCCGCCAGCGAGCGCGACACTTCGTAGGAAAAGTCCACGTGTCCGGGCGTGTCGATGAAGTTGAGCTGATACGTCTTGCCATCACGCGCCTTGTACGGCAGCGACACGGACTGCGCCTTGATGGTGATGCCGCGCTCGCGCTCGATCGGGTTGTTGTCGAGCACCTGCGCTTCCATCTCGCGCTCGCTCAGGCCCCCGCAGATCTGGATGATGCGGTCGGCCAGGGTCGACTTGCCGTGGTCGATGTGGGCGATGATGGAGAAATTGCGGATCAGTTCCATGGAATACGCTGGTCGGGCTTTCGCGGCTGCGCGACGGCAGGCCGCGGACCGCCGGGATGGCGATACGAACCCGGTATTGTTGCATGGAATGACTGGCGAACGGCCGGGCAAGCTTGCCCATCCGCCCTCGCCACCATGCCGCGCCTGGCGGGCAAGGTGTTCGGGATACGGGGATGGGCAAGCTCCGAAGACCGGCCTACTTTCCGGACGGCAAGGTCAACGCCACGAATTGCGTCTGGTCGCCGCGCCGCACCAGCAGCAGCACGGTATCGCCGGACTTGAGGTTCCGCGTCGCTGCCTGGAAGGCGGTCACGCTGCCGACTGCCTGCTGGTTCACCCGCAGGATCACGTCGCCCGGCTGCAGGCCGGCTCGGGCCGCCACCGGACCGGTGACGTCGCCGATGACCACGCCCTCGCCCGCGGGCAGGCCCAGTTGCTGGCGGGTGTCGGCATCCAGTTCGCGCACGCTCAGGCCCAGCGCAGCCGAACCGGACTGGGCCGACGACCGGTCGCTGCCGTTCGCGCCATTCTTGCCATGCGGCGCCTCGCCGACGGCCACCTGCAACGTCTGTTTCTTGCCGTTGCGCAGGATCTCCACCGGCACCTTCGTGCCCGGCTTGGTCATGCCGACCAGCGGCGGCAGGTCGGCGGCCGAATCGATCGGCTGGCCGTTGTAGCCCAGGATCACGTCGCCGGCCTGGATGCCGGCCTTGGCCGCGCCGCTGCCGTCCTGCACGTTGGTCACCGCCGCGCCGTTGCTGCGGTCGAGCCCGAAGGCCTTGACCATGTCGGGCGTCAGTTGCTGCACGGTCACGCCCAACTGCCCACGGGTGACGTAGCCATGCTCCTTGATCTGCTGCACGGCATTCATCGCCACGTCGATCGGAATGGAGAACGACACGCCCAGGTAGCCGCCGGTGTTGGAATAGATCTGCGAGTTGATGCCCACCACCTGGCCCTGCAGATTGAACAGCGGGCCACCGGAGTTGCCCCGGTTGATCGGCACGTCGGTCTGGATGAAGGAGGTGTAGGGCTGGTCGCCGCTGCCCAGGTTGCGGCCGATGGCGCTGACGATGCCCTGCGTCACGGTGTAGTCCAGGCCGAACGGCGAACCGATCGCCAGCACCCACTGGCCGGGCTTGAGCGTGCGCGAGTCACCGATGGCCACCGCGGGCAGGCTCTTGGCGTCGACCTTGAGTAGCGCGATGTCGTAGTTCGGATCGGTGCCGACCACCTTGGCAGTCAGCGTGCGGCGGTCCTGCAGGCGCACGCTGACCGAATCGGCGCCCTCGACCACGTGGTTGTTGGTCAGGATGTAGCCGTCGCCGGAAAGGATGAAGCCCGAGCCCAGCGAGGTGTGCTCCTGTTCTTCCGGCGAGGGCATCATCGGCATGCCGAAGAAGCGGCGGAAGAACTCCAGCTGCGGGTCGTCCGGCATGCCGGCCTGCGTGCGCGGCTGCCGGCGCTGGCCGTTGTACTTGGCCTCCACGTGCACCACGGCCGGCGCGTTCCTCTGCACGATGCCGGTGAAGTCAGGCAGGTTCGCGCCTGCCGCGGCGGGGACCGGCGCGGACTTCGGAGCCGGCGCGTTCGCCTGTGCCTCCGGCGCCTGTGCCTGCGCACAGCCGGCGGTGGCCAGGCCCATGAGCACGCAGCAGGCCAGGGTGCGCAAGGGGATTCGGTTCATGGACATTCCTCCTACATGGCGGCAATAGGGACGCGACCGTGCCCGACCCGCGAGGCGGGCCGGCCGGAAGCTAAAGGGAAGACGGCCGCGGCGAGGGGCACGCGGTCGGAGATCATCGGGCGCCGGCAGCCGCCTGGCGCAGGGCATGGGTGGCGGCCGCCGGCTGCGGATCGATCATCAGCAGATAGCCGCCTTCGCTGTCGAGCGAGCGCACCGTCTGCAGGCGGTAGGGCGACAGGCTGCGCGCATACGGCAGCATCGCCGCCTCGCCGTAACTCTCGCCCAGCGTGGCGGCAGCCTGCTGGCTGTAGCGCGAAGCATTGTCGCCGCTGAGCCACGGCGGCACCGCGGCAGGCGCGGTCGGCCCGGAAGACAACGCCATTGCGGCGGCCGGGCTGGCCTGCACCGCACTCGCCACGACATGCTCGTCGTCGCTCGCCGGCCGGGCAATCATCAATGCGGCCACCGCGACGCCGGCAGCGATCGCACCGCCGGCCGACCAGCGCAGCCAGTGCGGCGCGCGCCGGCCGGAGTGCCCCCGCGCTTCATGTGCGATGGCCTGTTCGATCCGTGCCGCGAAGCCCGCCGACGCCACCGCCGGCAACTGCCCACGCAGCCCGTCGCGCACCAGGTGATAGCGCGTCCAGGTCTGCCGCAGTTCGGCATCGTGCTCGAACCGGCGCAGCAGGAAGCGCATTTCATCGCTGGCGAGTTCGCCATCGATGCCGGCGGAAAGATCCTCACGTGGGGCTTGCGTCATGTCGAATGATCCTCGCGGTCCGACAGCAGCGGCCGCAGTTGCTGATCGATCGCCTCGCGCGCGCGGAAAATCCGCGAACGCACGGTGCCGATGGGACAACCCATCTTTTCGGCGATTTCCTCGTAGCTCAATCCGTCCACCTCGCGCAGCGTGATGGCGGTGCGGAGCTCTTCTGGCAGCGCTTGGACAGTGCCGAAGACGGTTTGTTCAATTTCCTGCCGCAAGAGCTCGCGCTCGGGCGTGGCGCCCTCCTGCATGCGCTCGGCGCCGGTGAGGAACACCGCGTCCTCCGCGGCGATGTCGTCGGTGGGCGGGCGCCGGCCCATCGCCACGAGGTGGTTCTTGGCGGTGTTGACGGCGATCTTGTACATCCAGGTGTAGAACGCGCTGTCGCCGCGGAACGAGCCGATCGCCCGCCAGGCACGCACGAACGCCTCCTGCGCCACGTCCTCGCATTCGGCGTAATTGTTGACGTAGCGGGAAATCAGGCCGATCACCTTGTGCTGGTACTTGCGCACCAGCAGGTCGAAGGCGCGCCTGTCGCCGTTTTGGACACGCTCGACCAGGGCGCTATCCAGTTCGTTTTCGCCCATCCGGGCCTTTCTCCTCAAATCGTGATCGCTCAGGGCGCCAGCCGGATGGTAACGCGCCGCCTTCAGACACGCCGCGGCGGCACAAGTTCACGCGGGTATGACGGCCGGCCCGAAGCAACCGTCATGGGGCCGGCGGGCGCTCCGCTCAAGCCACGTTGGCTTGCGGCTCGGCCAACAGGCGCTTGCGCTCGGCCAGCAGGCGGTCGAAGCTGGCGTGCGGCAGCGGACGGCAGAACAGGTAGCCCTGCAGCTCGTCGCAATGGTTGGCGCACAGGAACTTCATGTGCTGCTCGGTCTCGACACCCTCGGCGACGACTCCGCGCTTGAGGCGATGGGCCATTTCGATGGTGGCGCGCACGATCGCCTCGTCGTCCGGGTCGATGCCGATGTTGCGCACGAAACTCTGGTCGATCTTGATGCGGTCGGCCGGCAGCTTGCGCAGGTAGTCCAGCGAGGCGGCGCCCGTGCCGAAATCGTCGATGGCGATGCGGCAGCCCAGGCGGTGCAGGCCGTGCAGGTTCTCCACCAGGTTGGGCACCGCCTTGATGCTGATGCTCTCGGTGACCTCCAGCTCCAGCAGGCGCGGATCCAGGCCGGTTTCCTCCAGCGCGGCGGAGACCGTGTCCAGCAGGTCCGGCTCCATCAACTGCATGGCCGAGAGGTTGACGCCAAGGCGCAGGTTCAGGCCGTACTTGTCCTCCCAGTCGCGCGCCTGCCGGCAGGCGGTGCGCAACACCCAGGCGCCGAGCGAGACGATCAGGCCGGTCTCTTCGGCCAGCGGGATGAACACGCCGGGACTGATGGCCCCGAGCTCCGGATGCTCCCAGCGCACCAGCGCCTCCATGCCGACGATGTCCTCGCTCTCGGCATCCACCTGCGGCTGGTAGAACACCCGCAGCTCGCCGTTGCCCTCGGCGTGGCGCAGGCGGGTCTTGAGCAGCACGTCGTGCTGCTGCGCCTGCTCGGGGCTGATCTCGTAGATATGGAAGTTGTTGCGGCCCTGGCGCTTGGCCGCGTACATCGCCTCGTCGGCGTGCTTGAGCAGGGTCTCGGCGTCGGAGGCATCGTCCGGGAAGAAGCTCACGCCGATCGAGGTGGTGACCTTCAGCGGGACGTCCTCGCCGCTGAGCTTCAACGGCGCCTCCATCACCTGCACGATCTTCTCGGCCACCCGCAGCACGTCGTCGTTCTTGATGATGTGGCGCAACACGACGATGAACTCGTCGCCGGCGTAGCGGGCCACCGTGTCGGATGCGCGCACGCTGCCGCACAGGCGGTGGGTGACGGCCTTGAGCACCTGGTCGCCGGCGGCGTGGCCGAGCGTATCGTTGATGTCCTTGAAGCGGTCCAGGTCGACGAACAGCACCGCGAAGGTCTCGCCGGTGCGGTGGGCCTCGCGGATGATGGTGTCGAGGCGGTCGGCGAAAAGCAGCCGATTGGGCAGGCCGGTGAGCGCGTCGATCAGGCCTTCCGCGCGGCCCTGCTCCCGCGTCTGGCGCAGTTCCAGCGCATGCCCGAAACGTGCCGCTGCGCAGCGCAGCACCGATTCGACCAGGCCAACATCGCCGAAGGGCGTGCGGCTGCCGACCAGCAGGGCACCCAGTACGGCGCGTCGCTCGTCGAACAATGGCAGCCCGGCGAAGCCGGATACGCCCAGCAGTTCGACCAGCGGGTCGCCACCGGCCAGTTGGCGCGCACCGGCCGGATGCAGCACCGCCTTGCCGTCCAGCACCTGGCGCAACGCGGTCTGCTGGGCCGGCGCCGGCCAGGGCTGGTCGTCACCGCGCCAGAGCTGGATCAGCAGGTGCGGCGAGGACGCCCCCTCCTCCGGTTGCGCCGACCACAATGCGAGGTAGTCCAGACCCAGTTCGTCGACCAGCAGGCGGGCGGCGACCTTCTGCGTGTCGATGCCGCTGGCCGAGGCAAACATGCGCGAAAGCAGGCTGAGCGCCGCCTCCGCCCGAACATCGGCGCGGTCGCTGCGGAACATCAGCGCGATGGCTTCCCGTCCGCCGTAGCGGATACGGCGCGCGCTGGCCTGGCCGGTGTCGGCGCCACGGCTGGAACGCCGCTGGCAGGCGTACCAGCGCCGGTCGGCCTGCTGCAGCACGTGTTCGGCGGAAATGCCTTCGAAGGCCAGCAGCTCGCGCAGGCTGCGTCCGGCCAGTTGTTCGATCTCCAGGTGGCTGTGCCGGGCCACGGCGGAGCTGGTTTCCAGCACGTTCTCGGTCTGCGGATCGACGACCAGCCATTCGCTCGCGTCCTCCTCGAACGCGAAGCGGTACTGCTGCTCCGATCCGGCCTGCAACGGCAGCACCGCCGGCGGCCGCGAACGTCGCCAGCGCACCACCAGTTCCAGCGCCACCTGCGAGGCGTACAGCCAATCGGAGATTCCGTTCGGCAGCTCGGCCGGCCTGACCGTGGCGCCCTCGGCCAGCACGGCGATCATCGTGGTGTCGGCGCAGGCGGGGATGCGCCGCAGCTGCTCGCAGCTGGTTTGTGCGTCGATCGCGTCGCCGTCGAAGGCTACGTCCACCAGCGCCAGCGGCGGACGGCCGTCCAGCAGCAGTTCGGCGTGCGGCACGCCGCGGGCGGTGTGGATAGTCGGATGGCCGGCGCCATCGAGGGCGTCGAAGACATTCCGGCGCAAGTCCCGCTCGGCGGCGACCACCAGGATGCCGGCACTCATGCAGGCCTCGTCAGGCAAGCAGCCATCGACCGTCGCGCAGGCGCGGCCGCAGCGGCGCGTCCGGCTGGCCCTTCATGCGCCAGGCCGCGTCGCCCATGTGGTCGACCAGCGCAGGCGAGGCATCCAGCAACACGACCCGGCGCACATGCCCGGCCGGCGGCTTGGCCAATTGGCGAAGCAGGGTGCTGTCCATCGCCGACAGCGGAGGCTCCAGTCCCATCAGTAGGTAGACGCCGAAGTGCATGCTCTGCTGCATGTAGCGCAACGCCGCGCCCAGGCGCTGGCTGCCGGGCACGCGCGCATGGGCCTCGACCAGGTTGCCCAGCCCCAGGTCCGGCTGCCACAGGTACACCGCCTGTCCGCTGCGTCGCACAATGCCCCGGAACTGCTCGATCAGCGCCGGGCTGTCGCAGCCCTCGAGCAGGATCAACCCGGCCGGCGCCGCCAGGATGCGCTCGAAGATCTCGATGCCCGGAGGCGGCGGGGCGGAGGCCAGCAGGGTGTTCATCGGGCGTACGTTACGCAGTCCCGGGCGAAGCGCAATAGCGCCATGTCACCGTTCGGAAAAATGCCCGCTTCCCGCCGCCGGGGGCTCAACTCGCATTCATCCGCACGCAGCGGTATGGTTCGGGGCTCCCCGGCTACACCTCCCAACGCCATGTTCGAAGGATTGCGCTTCAATCACTGGAAGACGAGCGTGGACGACGGCGGCATCGTCACCCTGACGCTCGACCGCGCCGACAGCGCCGTCAATGCCATCTCCCGGGCGGTGCTGGACGAGCTCGGCCAGATCGTCGAGCGGCTGGCGATCGAAAAGCCGGCCGGCGTGATCGTCCATTCGGGCAAGCCCTCCGGCTTCGCCGTCGGCGCCGACATCAAGGAATTCGTGCGCTACGCCGAGCAGGACAGCGTGCTGGAGAACATCCGCCACGGCCAACAGGTGTTCGAATCGCTGGCCCGGCTCCCCTGCCCGACCGTGGCCGCCGTGCACGGCGCCTGCATGGGCGGCGGCACGGAACTCGTCCTGGCCTGCCGCCAGCGCATCGCGGCGGACGACGAGAAGACCCGGATCGGCCTGCCCGAGGTGATGCTCGGCATCCATCCGGGCTGGGGCGGCACCGCCCGCCTGCCACGGCTGATCGGCGCGACCGAGGCGCTGCCGGTGATGCTCACCGGCAAGGCGTTGTCAGCTGGACGCGCGCTGGCGATGGGCGTGGTCGACCGGCTTGCGCCGCCGGCCGAACTGCTGGCCGAGGCCCGCGCCCTGCTGCGCCGCCCGCATGCGCGGCCGGTCGCGCGGCGCGCCAAGGCGTGGGTCACCAACTGGTGGCCGGTACGCCAGATCCTCGCGCCCATGGTGACCAAGCAGACCGCCGCCAAGGTGCGCAAGGAACACTACCCCGCTCCGTTCGCCCTGATCGACGTGTGGCAGCGCGGCGGCGCCAGCATCCAGCAGCGGCTGAAGCTCGAAGCGCGCTCGGTGGCGAAACTGGCGCAGACGCCGACCGCGCACAACCTGATTCGCGTGTTTCTGCTGCAGGAGCGCCTCAAGGGCGCCGGGGGCGGGGTCGACCCGGGCATCCGCCGCGTGCACGTGGTGGGCGCCGGCGTGATGGGCGGCGACATCGCCGCCTGGGCCGCCTACAAGGGTTACGAGGTGACCCTGCAGGACCGCGAGATGAAATTCGTCCAGCCTGCGCTGGACCGCGCCCGCGGCTTCTGCGAGAAGAAGTTCAAGAACCCGGACAAGGTCGATGCCACGATGACCCGCCTGCGCGCGGACGTCGAAGGCGCGGGCGCCGCCACCGCGGACCTCGTCATCGAGGCGATCTACGAGAACGCGCAGGCCAAGCGCGAGCTCTACGCAACCATCGAGCCGCAGTTCAAGGCGCAGGAGATCCTCGCCAGCAATACCTCCAGCATCCCGCTGGACGAATTGCGCCAGGGCCTGGCCGCGCCGCAGCGCTTCCTGGGCCTGCACTTCTTCAACCCGGTGGCGCAGATGCCGCTGGTGGAGGTGGTGCGCCACGACCGGCTCGACTCGGCCATCGAAAAGCGCGCACTGGCCTTCTGCAAGGCGTTGGGCAAGGTGCCCGTCGCGGTCAAGGGCACGCCCGGCTTCCTGGTCAACCGCATCCTGATGCCCTATCTGCTGGAAGCCCTGCGACTTTACAGCGAGGGCGTGCCCGGTCCGGTGCTCGACCGCGAGGCGAAGGCATTCGGCATGCCGATGGGACCGATCGAACTGGCCGACACCGTCGGCCTGGACGTGTGCGCCTCGGTCGGCAAGGAGCTCGGACCCTTCCTCGGCCTGGAACTGCCGCCCGGCATCGAGGACAAGCTCGAAAGCGGCAAGCGCGGCAAGAAGGACGGCCAGGGCCTGTACGTTTGGCAGGACGGCAAGCCGGTCAAGCCGGAAGTCGATCCGGACTATGCGACCCCGCCCGACGTCCAGGACCGCATGATCCTGCCGATGATCAACGAGGCGGTGGCCTGCCTGGCCGACGGCGTGGTGGACGACGCCGACCTGCTCGATGCGGGCGTGATCTTCGGCACCGGCTTCGCACCCTTCCGCGGCGGTCCGATCCAGTACATCCGCAGTGAAGGCGTCGCCGTCGTGCGGAGCCGCCTCGACCAACTGGCGCAGCGCCATGGCGAACGGTTCCTGCCCAAGCAAGGTTGGGATTCGCCCGCGCTCGGTGGAGTTGCGGCCACGGTCCCATCCCAGTCCTCTCCTTGAAAGGGAGGACGGCAGCCTGCGTCTGAAGCCCCTCCGTTCAAGGGAGGGGATGGGGTTGCGACAACCCCATGATCACCACATCAGATCGTCGGGCACGCCATCGTCGGCGGCCGCCGCCTGAGGATCGACCAGCAGCGCGAGCTGGTGCGCATCGATGGCGCGCACCTGTTCGGCAATCGCCTGGCTCACCACCAGATAGCGCCCGTTCTGCTGCACGATGCCGAGCCGGCCCTCGTTGAGCGCCGCCAGTTGTTCGGCGTCCACATGCACGCGGCGAATCCTGCCGGCGTACTCGAAATGCCGCACATGGTCAGCCTCGGCCTTGTTCAGGGTCTGGCCTTCCAGCAATTTCTGGATCTTCGCCTTGCGCTCGCGCTTGATGCGCGCCTGTTCGACAGCCTCCTGCTCGGCACGCTTGCGCTCGCTGGCATCGGCCTGCGCGCGGATCGCATAGGCCTTCGCAAGGTCCATCTCGCCGCTGTCCCGGCGCGATGAGGGCGCCTGCGGCTTGCCCTTGCCCTTGGCCTGCGGCGGACGAGCGCCGCGCGATGGCGGCGGCGAAGGCTTCGCGCGCTGCTCTTCGCGCACCTGCTTGACGATGCCGCTCTTGAGCAGCTGATCACGGAGGGAGTCGGCCATGATCCGGTATCCGGGTTGCGTTGAACCGGCATGCGCTCATGCCATGCCGGCTTGGAAAGGTATCAATAATGGGGCGGCGGCGGTTCGCTGTGCGGATCGCTGCCCTGCGCCGTGCGCAACGAGGCGAGTTCGGCGCGAAGGTCGTGCAGCACGCGCTCCAGCGCGACCAGCCGCATCGCCTGCTCGGCGTCGGCGGCGGCCAGTGCGGCCACCGTGTCGTCGATGAAGGTGAGGCGCACCTCCAGTTCTTCCAGCCGGCGATTCAAGTCAGCCATGGGCAGGTCAGCCATGGCTGGTCCTCAGCGACCGCCCGCGCCCGATGCCGTAGTAGGCCAGCCCCGCCTCCTCCACCTGCGCCGGGTCGTACAGGTTGCGTCCGTCGAAGATCGCCGGCTCGGCCAGCATGCCGCGGATGCGTGCGAAGTCCGGCGCACGGAACGCCTTCCACTCCGTCACGATCGCCAGCACGTCCGCGCCCTCCAGCGCCTCGTACGCGCCCTCGCACAGCACCAGCTCCGCCCGCTCGCCGTAGAGCCGCCGGGTCTCGCCGCGCGCCTCCGGGTCGAACGCCCGCACCCTCGCCCCCGCCGCCCACAGCTGCTCCATCAGCCGCCGGCTGGACGCCTCGCGCATGTCGTCCGTGTTCGGCTTGAACGCCAGGCCCCACAGCGCGATGGTCCGGCCCTCGAGCTGCCCGCCGTAGTGCCGCGCGATCAGCTCGAACAGCTTGCCCTTCTGCGCGTGGTTGACCGCCTCCACCGCACCCAGCAGCTTGGCCTCGTACTTCACCGTGCGCGCCGTGCGCTCCAGCGCCTGCACGTCCTTGGGGAAGCACGAGCCGCCGTAGCCGGCGCCCGGGTAGATGAAGTGGTAGCCGATGCGCGGGTCCGCGCCGATGCCGCGGCGCACCTGCTCGATGTCCGCGCCCACCCGCTCGGCGATGTTGGCGATCTCGTTCATGAAGCTGATCTTGGTCGCCAGCATCGCGTTGGCCGCGTACTTGGTCAGCTCCGCCGAGCGCTCGTCCATCACCACCGTGCGGTCGTGGTTGCGGTTGAACGGCGCGTACAGCTTGCGCAGCACGCCGATCGCCCGCTCGCTGGCGCTGCCGATCACGATGCGGTCCGGGCGCAGGCAGTCCTCCACCGCGTCGCCTTCCTTCAGGAACTCGGGGTTGGAGACCACGTCGAACGGGATCACCGCGCCGCGCTCGGCCAGCGTGTGGGCGATGGTGGCGCGCACCTTGTCGGCGGTGCCCACCGGCACGGTCGACTTGTTCACCACCACCGCGTAGCGGGCAAGGTGCTGCCCGATGCTGCGCGCCACCTCCAGCACGTAGCGCAGGTCGGCGCTGCCGTCCTCGTCCGGCGGCGTGCCCACGGCGATGAAGATCACCTCGCCATGGGCGATGCCGGCGGCCGCCTCGGTGGTGAAGTCCAGCCGGCCGGCCGCGTGGTTGCGCTGGACCATCGGCGCGAGGCCCGGCTCGTAGATCGGCACCTCGCCCTGCTTCAGGCGCGCGACCTTGGCCGCGTCCACGTCCACGCACAGCACGTGGTTGCCCATCTCCGCCAGGCAGGTGCCGGTGACCAGGCCGACGTAGCCGGTGCC
>NZ_JABFWW010000142.1 GCF_013362045.1 Frateuria sp.
TCCTTGCCGGACAGGTCCTGGCGCAGCTCGATCACCGCGCGGCCGCTCTCCTGCACCGCCAGCGACCAGGCCAGCAGGTGGCGCGATTCCTCGCTGTCCGGCCGCGTCTGCACCACCACCTGCTGCAGCAGGTCGCGGCTGACGCTCTCGAAGCGCCACGCCAGGCCTTCCAGCGGCGCGCTGGCCGCCAGCGTGACCTGCTCGCGCAGCCGCCGCAGCTGGCGGCGGCGCTGCCACTGCGTGCCGGTGACGCCGGGCAGCACCATGAAGGCGACGCCCGAAAGCCCCAGCCCGGCGACCTGGGCGATGGCATCGTTGAGGAAGTGGGTGGGGTCGTAGACCATCGGATTCTTCAGCGCCAGGATGTAGACGAAGCCCAGCGTGTAGCCGCCGCCGACGCCCGGCAGCGTGTCGCGGGTGCTCAGGTACGGGCCGATCATCAGCAATCCGGCGGTGGCGCAGATCAGCATGGCGAAACCGTCGCTGCCCGGCAGCAGCACGAATACCGCGATGAAGCCCGCCGCCATGCCGGCGGCATAGCCGTACAGCGTGCGCGCGGCCGAGGCGACGGGGTTGGGCGAGGCGGCCAGCAGGCCGGCGAAGATCGTCGCCAGCAGCATCGCGCTGCCGCCGAAAGCCCAGCCGCTGGCAAGCCAGAACGCGGCGAGCACGAGCATGGTGAGGAAGGTCCGCAGCACCGCCACCGCCGCTCCGGCCAGGTCGTTGCCGCGGCGAAAGTGCACGCGCTCCACGCTGCCGCGCAGCTTGCCAGCGCGCAGCGAAGCCTCCACCGCGGTGAAGTCGGCCAGCTCGTCGGCGAAACGCAGCACCAGCACCGCGCCGGTGTCGAACTCCAGCCGCGACGCCGGCTCGTCGAACGACCCACGCAACGCGGCACCGTGCGCCGGCAGCGCGGCGACGCAGGCGCGCAGGCGGCGGGTCAGCACGGCCGGGTCGTGGCGCTGGGCCGGGGTCACCGACAGCGCCTCGCCGATCGGCCGGTACAGCGCGATCAGCGCCTGCGCCACCGCATCGCGGCCGCGCTGCTGCAGGCGGTTGATCAGGTGGTGCAACGACTGGAAGCTGGTCGCCGCGGCCATGTAGCGCTGGTTGAGCAGGCGCATGCGGGCGCTGCGCGAGCGCACTTCCGGGTCCTCGAAGATGACCGAGGCGCGCAGGTCCTCCAGGTGCACGGCGGCGCGCACGAACTCCAGGTGCGCCTGCTCCATCTTCGCGCGCGGCAGCACGCCGCCGGTGCTGTCGCGCACGAAGTCGATGAAGTGCGCGAACTGCGTGCGCGCGCTCTGGCGCAGCACCACGCGCAGGCGCTGCGGCAGCAGCAGGTCGCTGAACACGGCGGCGACCACGATGCCGAGCAGCACCTCGCTCACGCGCATCACCGCCGAGTCGAAGCTGTTGAGCGGGTTGCCCACCGCCGGCAGCGTGACGATCGCCGCGGTGTAGCCGGCCAGCACGAAGCCGTAGGCCATGAAGTTGCGGTACAGCGTGGCGCCGCCGGCGCACAGCGCCAGCCACAGCGACAGGGTGAGGAAGAACAGCTCGCGCTGCTGCGGGAACACCGCGATCACGGCCAGCCCGAACAGGCTGCCGGCGAGCGTGCCCAGCGCGCGGTAGAAGCTCTTGGCCAGCACCATGCCGCTGTGCGGGTGCATCACCACCGCCACGGTGATCATGCTGGTCGAGGGCTGTTCCAGGTTGAGCCACATCGCCAGCCACGCGGCCGCGTACATCGCCAGCAGCGACTTGGCGACGAACAGCCAGGCGCCCGCTTCCTCGGCGAGGAAAGCGCGCAGCCAGGGCCGGCCCGGCAGCTTTGCGGTGGTGGTGGCGGACATCCCGGAACCTTCAGCGGCGGCGGTCGAAGCCGTCGAGGAACTTCTTCAGCAGGCGCTCCAGCTCGGCCTGCTCGCGCGTGCTCATGCTCCGGGTCTGTTCCTTCAGCAAGTCGCTGATCGAGGGCAGCAGCGCCTCGATCAGGGCGAGCCCGGCGGGGGCCAGGGTCAGCACCAGCTTGCGGCGGTCGTCCTCGCTGGCGGCACGCTCGATCAGGCCCTTCTCGCACAGCTCGTTGGTAAGCCGCGTGATGTTGGCCGCCTTCTCGCCCGCGGCCTCGGCCAGCTCCGAGGGATGCAGGGCGTGGTCCTCGGTGCCGTAGAGCATCATCAGCAGGTTGTACTGCGCATGGTTGATGCCGAAGGCCTTGAGCGCGGCGTTGGCGTCGTCGTGCACGCGCCGGTTGAGGTGCTTGATCAGGCGCACCAGCACCGCCGGCCCGCGCGGGAACGCGGGATGGCGCCGGCGGGTGACGGCGAGGCGTTGTTCGGTGGGGAGGAAGCTGTTCACGGGGATGTTGCCTGCTTTGGCCATATTACATTTATGAATTAATTTGGGCAACCGTCCCGTCTTGCCGGAGCCGCGCGGGCGCCCCGAGGCAGGCCTTGTGTCACGGGTGCCCGCGCGCAGCCCGATGGCATACTCGACGCTTCGGTCCTGGAGAAAAGTCGCATGCGTGTGATCCCCGCCCTCGCCCTCGGCGCCTTCGTGCTGCCGCTGTCCGCCCTTGCCGCCGACCCGCATTCCTATGCGCAGCCGGACCAGGTGCGGGTGACCCACCTGGACCTGGACCTGGCGGTCGATTTCCCCCACAAGGCGCTGGAAGGCCGGGCCACCCTCACGCTGGACTGGAAGAATCCCAAGGCACCGGCACTGGTGCTGGACACGCGCGACCTGAAGATCGCCAGGGTCGAGGGGTTGGACGCCGCCGGGCGCGCCACCGCGCTGAAGTTCGCGCTGGCGCCGCGCGACAGGGAGCTGGGCAGCAAGCTCACCATCCAGGCGCCCGCGCATCCGGCCAGGGTGCGCATCGCCTACGCGACCGTGCCCGCGGCCTCCGGCCTGCAGTGGCTCACTCCCGCCCAGACGGCGGACAAGAAACTGCCCTTCATGTTCTCGCAGTCCGAATCGATCCACGCGCGCTCGTGGGTGCCGCTGCAGGATTCCCCCGCGATCCGCTTCACCTACACCGCGCACGTCACCGCGCCGAAGGACGTGCGCGTGGTGATGAGCGCGCTCAATGACGCCAGGCATCCGCTGGACGGCGATTTCCGCTTCGACCAGCCGCACCCGATCCCCTCCTACCTGCTGGCGATCGCCGCCGGCGACCTGGCGGTGAGGGAAACCGGCCCGCGCTCGGCGGTGTATGCGGAACCCTCGGTGGCCGGCAAGGCGGCGCACGAGTTCGAGGACACCGAGAAGCTGATCGAGGCCACCGAGAAGCTCTATGGTCCCTATGCCTGGGGCCGCTACGACATCCTGGTGCTGCCGCCCTCGTTCCCGTACGGCGGCATGGAAAACCCGAACATGACCTTCGCCACGCCGACCGTGCTGGTGGGCGACAAGAGCCTGGTCTCGCTGGTCTCGCACGAGCTGGCGCATTCGTGGTCGGGCAACCTGGTGACCGCCGCGAGCTGGCGCGACATCTGGCTCAACGAGGGCTTCACCACCTACGTGCAGGGCCGCATCACCGAGGCGGTCTACGGCAAAGCGCTGGCCGACGAGGAGGCGCTGCTGTCGGCGCGCGCGCTGCAGAAGTCGATTGGCGAGATGCCGGCCAACTCGCAGAAGCTCGCGCCCGACCCGCGCGGCGTGGGCGCCGATGATTCGCTCTCCGACGTCGCCTACGACAAGGGCTCCTGGTTCCTGCGCACGCTGGAGCAGCGTTTCGGCCGCGCGACATTCGACACCTGGCTCAAGGCCTATTTCCACCGCCACGCCTTCACGTCCATCACCACCGAGCAGATGCTCGCCGACATGAAGGCCAACCTGTTCGACGCTCACCCGGGCGCGATGGACTGGAACGAAGCCAAGGCGTGGGTGTACCGGAGCGGCATTCCCAAGGACGCGCCGCTGCCGACCTCCCTGCGCTTCGATGCCATCGACAAGGAACGCGCGGCCTTCCTCGCCGGCACGCTGGACGCCGGCCAGCTCGACGCCAGGAGCTGGAACACGCAGGAGTGGATGTATTTCCTCGACCGCCTGCCCGACGCGCCTGCGCTGTCTACGATGAAGCAGCTCGACGCCGCCTGGCACCTTACCGGCACGCCCAACGCCGAGATCGGCATGCGCTGGTACAGCCACGCCATCGCCGCCGGCGACACCGCCGTGTGGGACGCCGCGCGCGAGCACATGACGCGGATCGGCCGCATGTACCTCACCCTGCCGGTGTACAAGGCCTTCGCCGCCACCCCCGAAGGCCTGGCCTACGCCAAGGCCGCCTACGCCAACGCGAAGGACGGCTACCACCCGATGACCCAGGGCGCGATCGAGGCCATCCTCACCAAGGCGTCGAAGAAATAGCAGGACGCGGCCGATGAACCGAACTCCCGACACCCGGCCGTTGTGGAAGCGGGTGCTGCTCCGCCGCCTGCGGTTCTTCGGCGTGCTGGCGGCGCTGGTGATAGTGCTGCTGGGCGGCAGCTACCTGTTCGCGCCGCAGTGGCTGCTGCGTGCGCACCAGATGCGCCAGGCGATGGCCGCGCACGTGCAGGAGCACACGCTGCGCGCCGGCGACACCCGCTGGAGCTACTACGAAGGCGGCAGCGGCCCGACGCTGGTGCTGCTGCACGGCTTCGCCACCGACAAGACCATCTGGCTGCCGCTGGCCGGGCAGCTCACCGCGCACTTCCACGTGGTGATCCCCGACCTGCCGGGCTGGGGCGAGTCCTCGCGCAACACGGGCGAAAGCCACGGCGTGCAGGCGCAGGCACAGCGCCTGCAGGCCTTCCTGGCGGCGCTCGGGCTGCAGCGCGTCGTACTGGTGGGCCATTCGATGGGCGGCGCGATCGCCGGCGTGTACGCCGCCGACCACCCGGGCCAGGTGGCCGCGCTGGCGCTGCTGGATGCGTACGGGCTGAAAGCCACGCCGAACGACTTCGAACGCGCCGTGACGGCGGGCAAGGACCCGTTCGCCTACGACGACCGCGCCGGCTTCGAACGCTCGCTGCAGCTGGCCTTCGCCCATCCGCCTAAAGTGCCTGGGCGGATCGAGGACGTGTTCGTCGCGCGCAACCGCGCCGACCGCGCCTTCCTCGAACGCACCCTGGCCGAGCTGCGCAAGCCGGACGACTACCTCTCGCTGCAGCACGACCTGGGTCGGCTGAACATGCCGGTGCTGGGCCTGTGGTGTCGCGAGGACCGCGTGATCGACGCTTCCGCACTGGACAGCCTGCGCGACGGCCTCGCCCAGGCCGCCTCGATCAGCTCCAGCGTGCTCAGCGGCTGCAACCACATGCCGATGGTGGAGAAGCCCGAAGCCACCGCGCAGGTGCTCACCGGCTTCGTGCTGGGGCGCTGAAAGGCCGCCCGGGTCAGGGCGCGCCAGGCACCTGGCAAGCAACTGCCATCCGCCGCAATGCGGGCGGGCTCAGTCGGGCAGGCGCACGCCCAGCCCGGACAGCCGGCGCAACCCCTCCGCGCTGGGCTGCAGCGCCCGGTCCCGTGCAGCGTGGCGGAACCAGCCGGCATCCAGCATGGCGGCGGTGAGCGCCACGCCGAGCGGACCGCCGAGATGCAGGCGGCGCTCCGTCCAATCCAGGCAGCCACGGCCGCACAACCGGGGCAGGCGCGCGGTGGCCTCCGGATCCAGTCCCGCCTCGGCCAATGCCGCGGCGCCGGCCGGCTGCAGTATCAGGCCCTCGCTGGTCGTGGCCAGGTGGCCCCGATCGAGCAGCCCGGCACACAAGGCCACGCCGAGTTGCCCGGCGAGGTGGCGATAGCAGCTGCGCGCGCGCCGCAGGGCGATGTCGCGCGTGGCCGGCGCAAGCGGCTTGCGCGGCAGGGCGAGTGCTTCGAGCCAGCCGCCGACATCGTCGTTTGCCAGGCGGTAGTAGCGGTGGCGGCCCTGCACCTCTACCGCGAGCAGGCCACCCTCGAGCAGGCGCTTGAGGTGCGCGCTGGCGGTCGGCGCGCCCACGCCAGCGGCCCTGGCCAGTTCGCCGGCCGGGCGCGCGGTGCCATCGACCAGCGCAAGCAGCATGGCCGCGCGCGCCGGTTCGGCGAGCAGCGCGCCGAACTCGGCCAGCTGATGCGGAGTGAGCGAGGCCTGGGTCATGCGGGGAGTCTAGTGCCGGCGGGCGCGGGGAGGTTTCGCCGGCGGGCGAAGGATTGAGCTCTGTCGAGGTTGCCCCCACCCGCCCTGCGGGCACCTTCCCCGCCTTCGGGGGGAAGGATTGCGCACTACGTGCCGCGCGGCTTGGCGCGGTGCGTGGGTGTGGCCGACCAGGGATCGTCCGGCCAGGGATGGCGCGGATAGCGGCCCTTGAGCTCCTTCTTCACTTCCGGGTAGGTGCGCTCCCAGAAGCCCTTGAGGTCCTGCGTCACCTGGATCGGCCGCCCGGCCGGCGAGAGCAGGTGCAGGGTGACCGGCACGCGGCCGCCGGCGATGCGCGGCGTGTCGGCCAGGCCGAACAGCTCCTGCAGCTTCACTGCCAGCACCGGCGGCTCGCCGGGCGCGTAGTCGAGCTTGCGCGCCTGGCCGCTGGGCACGGTCAGACTGTCGGGTGCCTGCGCATCGAGCTGGCGGCGCTGCTCGTAGTCGAACAGCGCGGCGAGCGCCTGCGAGAGTTCGTCGCTGCCGAGCGCATCGAGCTTGCGCTTGCCGGCCAGGTACGGCGCCAGCCAGTGCTCCAGCGTGGACAGCAGCGCGGCATCGGACACGTCCGGCAGGCCGAGCTCGGGCATCCAGCCGGCCAGCGCCTGCATGCGCGCGCGCAGGCGGCGCGCCGCCTCGCTCCAGGGCAGGGCATCGATGCCGCGGCTGCGCACCGCGGCGAGCAGCGCGGGCAAGGCGTCCTCGGGATGCACCGGCACGCTGCGCCGCTCCAGCACGATGGCGCCGAAGCGCTGCTCCTCGAACGCCTCGACGGCGCCGCGCGCCTCGTTCCAGCCCAGCGTGCGCTCGCGACGGAAGTGCTGCGGGAAGTCCTGCTCCAGCCGGCGCGGATCGAACGGCGCAGCGGCCAGCACCAAGCTGTCGCGGGCCTCCAGCTTGAGGTCCAGCACCACCAGCCACGGCTCGCCGAGCAACGCGGTGGCCTCGTGCAGCATCGCGCCGCGGCCATTGGCCAGCGTGTAGCGGCGCGGGTTGGCGGCATCCTGGCGGGCGATGCGGTCGGGCCAGGCGTGCAGCAGCAGGTCGCCGACGGCGTGGCTGTCGGGCACGCCGCTGGCCGCGGTACGGACGTCCAGACGTCTGCGCCAGCCCTTGGCCGCCTGCTCGATGGCGGCCATGGCCCCGCCGTCGACGCCGGCACGCGCGGCCAT